>CAZFIJ010000054.1:0-57783 GCA_964519515.1 uncultured Nitrososphaerota archaeon | reverse complement strand
TAACGGGGATATAGGTGAGAATTATGTACAAGGAGCAGGGTTCCGTCCCAGTAGAGTATGTTTTTTTCGGGATAGGCTATTTTTTGCCCGTGTCGATGGAATTAGCTGCTGAAGTGGGCAGGCTGAGGGGCAAGGTTGAGGAGGCATATAGAAGGAAAAAACTCGATTCCCTCTTGCGTGAAATCGCGGAGGAGTATAGATTTTCTACAGAGGAAGATATAAGAAGAGCTATTTCTCCGATATTAGAGCATATAGAGAGTGGATTCCCGCTACCCACGGATAAGCGTATCGTTGTAGAAGATGTAAGAGGAGGTGTCGTGATCCACTCGACTTACGGCAACTTGGTGAACAGGACACTGGGCAGAGCGATAGCTCAAGCCATGTTGAAGCGTTTTAAACTTCTGGTCAGGGTATCCGAGGATCCCTATAGGATACTGGTGCTAGGAGTCTCGTCTGAGCCTATCATTAATGCGATAAAATCCCTGATAGGTGAGGATAAAGAGTTCTTCCTAGAGGCTATTGAGAATAGCTCTTTCTTTAGGTTGAGGCTTCTACACACTTTGAAGAGGATGGGATTGATAAAGGACTACGCTAGCTCCAAGGTCATGAGCCTCAGTAAACTGGCGAGGGCTTATGAAGGCACACCCCCGTATGAAGAAGCGCTCCGGGAGACTCTAATAAAAGACTTCGATATAGAGGGTGCGATGGAACTACTCAGATATATTGAAAGGGGAGAAATAGAGGTAGTTAGATCAGAGAAAGAGGGACCTAGCCCCCTAGCATTATTAGGGCTCGATAGATCTGGCCTACCTTTAGAAGTCATACCCCCTGCGGAGCTCTCTAGGAGGTTGCTCGAGAATTTTAAGAACAGGATACTCTCTCAACAAGTGACTTTAGTATGCTCCAACTGCTGGAGTTGGTTCATGGATTCCGATGTGAATAGCTTGATAGACATCGGAGCGCCGATATGTCCTAACTGCGACAGCAGGAGGATAGCTGCTGTCACTGGTTACTTAGTATCAGAAGCTAAGAGGTACGTAGAGGAATCGAAGCAGAAAGGGAGACCATCTGTCGGAAACTGGGAGCTCGCAAATAGATGTTATGAGTTCGGGCTGCTCAGTGAGAGATACGGATTGCCAGCTATAGTTGCGATGGCTGCGAGGGCAGTGGACCCCATAGATCTAGAGAAGCTCCTATCTGAAGTCGATGAAGTGAACGAACGCTTCTTTGAGGCTTTAGCGAGGATCGAGACTGAAGCTGTTAAGAGGAGGATGATGGGGAAGAAAAAGAGGTCTAAACTTTAATAGCAGATAATATCTCTTCAGCAGCTTTCTTAGGATCGCTGGCCTTCGTTATTGCCCTTCCAACCATCACAAAATCTACTTTCTTAGCCACATCCCTTATAGTAGTGGCATCTATTCCACCGGCAATCCCTATCCTTATTCCATGCCCCCTTATCTTCTCCAAGATATCGAATTCGGAGAATATACCTTCATCCACACCCTTATGTATGCATATCCTATCTACATCAAGCTCGATGAGCCTCTCGATCCTAATCTCAGGATCCCTAATACCTAGCGTATCAGCGATAACCTCCTTTCCATCCTCTCTAGCTCTTCTAATTGCTTCCCTTATCGTCTCATCAGGAGCTACAGCCATTACGCTCATTATATCAGCTCCTGAGGAGAATGCTAGCATAGCTTCAAGATATCCCGTGTCCATAGTTTTAGTATCAGCGAATATAATCGCCTCGGGGAATCTCTCCCTGAGGAGCTTAACTGATCTCATACCCTCAGATTTTATTAACGGGGTCCCCGCTTCGAAACACTTGAAGCCCGCTGATCTAGCCTTCTCAGCGATATCAAGCGCTTCCTCTAGGTAAATCAGATCTAGGGAGAGGAAGACCTCAAGTGGCATGCGCATATATGTTTAGGGTAAATAAAAATGGTGAAATACTAGGTGATTGACCCAGGTCAGATCTTCACAAATTTCCTGAATCTCCCGTAGTTCGTGGGATCTCCCCTCACCCTAACTATGTAATTGGGAATTAGGGGAGTTCCATCATCGAAATATATAGCTCTACCACTCGCATCATAGATGCTCACGACATCGTAGCCGCAGGCCTCCCTGAAGGATGCTACAGTGTAGCCCCTCATCGATTCCTCCACCCGGAAGGCTAGGTAGTGAGGGGACCCTCCTTTGAAGGTCGGCGGTCTTCTGATGGATCTGAGATCCCATACCCTCTGTATGACTGAAGCTATGATCCTCGATGCACTCCCATCTCCGAATGGGTTAGGTATCTTCTTGAGTCTCTCAATTAGGTTCGCTTGGTAAAGGTACTTCCTCACTAAGGATACTATAGTTGTGGGGTTCGTGCCGGCTATCTCCCCGAAACCCATCTCTATGATCTCAGGCCTCTCCGTGTTCTCCCTCAAGATTATGCAAGGCCTCTTGAGAGTAGCGGCCTCCTCCTGAACGCCTCCAGAGTCAGTCATTATGAGATCTGAGGAAATAAGGAGCCCGAGAAAATCCAAATAGCCGAGAGGTTCCAATATCCTTACATTCTTCAGGGATTTCAGCTTATTCCATAGGTCGAATGTCTTAAGCGCTTTCTGAGTCCTGGGGTGAATTGGCCAGACGAAGGTGATATCATCTAGTTCCTCTAGAGCCTTCAATACCCCTATAAGCTTATGTTCGTACTCAGTATTCTCCTTCCTGTGGATTGTCAAGGTCACTAGGGGCTGAGCTCCATCCAGGTCAAACTTCTCCAAAGTCCTTTTGGCGGAGACCTTCCTCAGGACCTTAATAACGGAATCCACTATCGTATTCCCGCTCAAGAAAGTTGTCTTAGGAGATATGCCTTCCTCCATCAAATTTGAGAAAGCTCTCGGTGTCGGAGCGAAGTTTAATGATGCTAAATGATCGGAGATCCTCCTGTTTATCTCCTCAGGCATTGAGAAATCGTAGCTCCTCAGACCGGATTCCACATGGATGAAGGGGACCTCCATCTTAGATGCCGCTATCGCAGTCCCTAAAACGGAGTTAGTATCTCCTAATGCTATTACTCCATCAGGCTCATAACTCTCAATTATCTTTCCAATTTCTTTCATAACCGCAGATGTTTGAGATATTTGGTCATCAGATCCTATATTGAGGTTGATGTCAGGTTCCTCAACTCCCAGCTCCTTGAAGAAAATACCGCTCATTTCCCAGTCGTAATGCTGCCCAGTATGAACTAAGAGGAGCTCTACATCATCCAGCTTACTCAGGGCTTCATAAAGGGGCGCCATCTTGATTATCTCGGGCCTGGTTCCTACTGAGATGATCAGCCTCATCTATCTACATGAGAAAAAATCTTTTATTAAATGTAGATGCACTAACTTAGGGTGGGCAGTGTGTTGAAACCCGAGGAGGTCCTGAAGTTCTATGCTTACACGACAAAGATGCATAAGGAAGATCTGGCTTCTGAGCTACTGAAATTCGATGACGTTCATTTAGAGCCGCCTCAAGGGCTCCCCGGTGTGAAACCTCCTCAAGATGTTGAATCAAGGGAACTTGAGACGTACGAGGAGATCGTTAGGGCATTAGAGAGAGCTAGTGTACTCTCAGGAATTCCCTTATCGCTTATAGTGAATTCATCCTCAGAGAGAAACCCAACAGGAGGAAATGACAGTAAATCGCTGATTTCGAAGCTCGATAGTATCGTGGGAGAGTATCTAAAGGTTAAAAAAGAGATAGAAATTTCGAAAAAAGCGAAGCATTTATTAAAAGAGAGATCAGAAAAAATGAGAGAGATCGAGGAAAAATTGAGCGAGATTGAGGGAAAGATCTTGAGCTATTATAGCGCAGCTCTGGAAGTCGTAGAGGAAGATCCCTCAAAACTCAGGCTTGGAAGAGCCCTCTTAGAAATTGATAGGGGATTGTTAAGGGCATCTTCTCTCCTCAAAATGGCCTCTGATAGATCCCTATCGCTAGAGGATCTCAATGAAATAATTAAGAACGTGAGAGAATCCCTGAAGGAAACGAAGATTAGGATAAATGAGCTCTTGAGTGAAGCAAGAAACCTAATAGAAATTTCCAAAATATCTGAAAAAATTGAAGAAATGATAGGAAGAATGGATTACATTTTAAATAGAATTGCTGAGTGCAACTCCAAGAAGGAGAAGTTATCTGAGCTCAGAGTAGTAGATTCCCTGTGGAAAAAGATGAGAGAGAGTGTGAAAAAGGTTCCGGAGCTTAGCCCGATAATCGCCGAGAGGGAGCCTACTATATCGAAGGTCTCTCAACAGATGAGCATATTGGAGGAGGAAATTGAGGAAATTGATTCCGAAATAAGGAATTTCATTGAAAAAATCTCAGATGAATTCTCAAACATTAGAAAAGATTTCTCAGTGATTAGAGAGGGCCTTCTCTCGATAAAAGTCGTGGTCGCTGGTGAGGCTGAGAGGAGAGTGAACGAACTAATAGAGAATGCGAAGCCCTTGATCGCTGAGAGAGGGAAGATAGAAGAGGAGATAGGAAATCTTAGCAAATTAGTGGATAAAAATTACATAAAAGATTTAAAGAAGAAGGAGAAATATCTAAAGAGTAAAATAGTTGAGATTTCAGCTGAGCTCGCTGCTATAGCTCTCAATCTGAGGGATAAGGCTTTGATGCAGAGGATCGAGATGCTCATGTATGAAGGAGAGGAGATCTGTGTAATATCAGGCTGGGTTCCCAGATCCAAGAGGGAATCTTTTAGGAGAAAGCTTGAAGAGAGACTAGGAGAATTCTTAGCCCTCGAGTTCGAGGAGTCTGAATGGGAGGAGGCTCCCTCGAGGATCAGGATTCCAAATGTGATAAAGCCTATTAGACTCCTCACTCACAAACTATACGGTCTCCCATCAGTGAGAGAATTGGATCCGACTTTCCTCACTGCGATATTCTTCCCCTTGATGTTCGGAATGATGTTCGGAGATCTCGGTCATGGGATAACGCTCGCTCTATTCGGCTTATTCCTATGGAAGAAGACTAGCGGATCTATGAAGGAGCTAGGTGGGATCCTCTTATATTCAGGGATCGCGGCAGCAATCTTCGGATACCTCTATGGAGCTTTCTTCTTCATGTCGATCACTGAACATCCAATCTTAAGCCCTCTGCATGATACGATGAGACTTATGGCTGTAGCCCTCATCTTCGGCGCCTTCCAGATGTCCATAGGCTTCCTGATAAACACAATAAATAAGCTGCTTGAGGGCGATCTCTTCACTGCTTTCTTAGAGTACAGGGGTCTCATGACTTTCATAATGTATACTGGCGCTGTATATGCAGCAATCAGGAATAATGCGAGCATAGGGGGGACGTTAAGCGACCCACTATTCCAAGCTATGTCAATACCCCTCATGATAACTTGCGTTGCACCTGTAATCAGATCCGTAAGGGAGGGTCACGGAGTGGGAGAAGGCCTCTCCGAGATGATATCAACACTTCTAGAGAGCGTATTAGCGCTCTTCAGCAACTCACTTTCCTATATAAGGCTTGCTGCATTCGCAGTTATTCATGAAGTCTTCGGTATACTCACAGTTCAACTGATGTTCGGAAAGGAGGCGATCATGATCAGTGAATTCGCCTATCTCCTGAGCCCACTAGCGCTCATAGGTTTCTCCTTAATGAACATATTGGTCATGGGACTTGAAGGACTCCTCTCATTCATACAAGCGACTAGGCTGACGTTCTACGAGTTCTTCACTAAGTTCTACGGGGCGTCAGGTAGGGAGTTCAGGAGGGCCTCGGAGTTAATTGAGCCACTCATACCCGAATAAAAAATTTTATTATTAAGTTGGGTCGTGGGGGAGGTGATCCTACCATGGCCTCGAGGAGGAAGCTGGCCCTTTATCTCGTCCTGGGGCTCCCGCTGCTATTGCTTCCGCTATCATTCACTGTGACAGCGGCTCAACAAACAGCTACGGAGGACATTAGTGGCTTAAAATTCATAGGTATGGCTCTAGCGATCGTAGGAAGCACTATTGGAGCGGGTATAGCTTTGTATGGTGTAGCTGTCGGAGGAAGCGCTCTTTTGGCTGAGAATCCTAAGGCTTTCACTCAAGTACTGATATTAGGAGGTCTGGCCGAGGGAGTCGCCGTTTACGGTCTTCTGGTGGCCTTCCTGATAATGGGAGGGTGATTATTAAAAACTCTTTTTATTTTAAAATTTAGGAGATTTTATTTTAAAATTTAGGAGAAAGATGATAAATAAAGATATTCATCAAGGTATAGGGGATTATTCACTTCTAGGCGATAGGAGTTGATAGAGTATATCCTTGGAGACACCACTTATCCTACCGAAGAGCACAGTTCTGAGGCTCTGGGACTCCCACTCTGATGAGATCAAGTAAGATAGTATGTAGGCCTCGCTCATAGGACTCATCATAGAGATCCTCACTGCTTCAGTATAAGCCCTCTTGAGTACTGAGTGCTCTATGACCCATGGCTCGCCGACATCCCTCAAGGAGTCCCTGACCTCAATAGATACCTCTCTATAGGGGGCTATATTCAGGAGCTTATCTAGAAAGTCCGAAAGATCTCCAGATTGACTAGCGGCCTCCAATAACTTCTTGAAGGGGATCCCAGAGAGTACTCTAATTATGAGGTCATTACCTATCCCGAGGTACTTAGCCTTGAGTAATAAGCCTAAAGTCATGTTCTCTAAGTAGGAATGTATTATCTCATATAGGGGGGTGCGTCTCTTGAGGGGTCCGATTAGGGAGTCTACGTAAACCTTAGTTAGCATGAGGTCCAGCTCGGATGTATTCCTATCCCCAGAGAGCCAGCTCGATATCAAGGACGAGAGCTTCCTTTCCTCAATCAGATCGAGCAGATCCTCTAACCTCTCTACCTTCGAGAGCTTAGCAATATCGTATAAGTAACCAGGATGAGGAAGTAAGCTTAATCTCTCCAGTCTACCGAAGAGAAGTGAGAATATGATCCTCCTGATGTTCTCAAGGTCGTACTTGCTCATATAGACTCTGAGGATATTCTCCAGAGGTGAAGCTCTCGCTATAGAGATGAGCTTATTAGCTCTGATGAAGTTGACCCTCATAGTGACTTCATCTATCTTGACCGGATCCGATAGATCCTCCGGCTTTTCGAAGAAGCCGCCGTAAGATGTCTGGGATATCTTATCGAAGAGAGCCCTATCATCCTCTATGAATACCCAAGATCTAAGTTCAGAGGGATCTATTAAATGGGAGGAAAGACCATGAGTTCTAACCACGAGATACTTTATCTTAGCATTCCTCAGCATTACTCTCCCCTCTTTATCTCCCTATACTTCTTGACCATGATGAACTCCTCCAGGGATTCCTCCTCTAACATCTCCTCTATGTACCTTATAGCGGCTTCATGATCCGGGATGACTATCTTCTCTAGAGCATTCACTTTCCTCATAGTATCAGCTAGAGCGGTGGCAATCCTCTCAAACTTAGCTTCAGAATTTACTAGAGGCATCATCTCCCTTATAGCATCCGCGAATTTCCTAGAAGCAGCTATGACTACGGCATTTAGGGAGGGAGAAGTAGCTAAGCTCAGACCGATGACTTTAGTCTCAGGTACCTCTACTCCTATCACGCTCCTCACTCTCATCTCCGTGAGGAGGGGAGTCGTTAATAAGGCAGCTTTCTTCATCTCCTCAGGTCCAGCAGCTGAATAAGCGAGCTTCAGAATCTTATAAGCATCCTCAAGCTTCCTCTCTATATCGCTCCTCCTCTTAAGATCCGGTATCAGTGATTGACACTCCCTGACTAACTGATCTCTCTTCATCTTCAGAGCTTCTACTCCCGACTTGAGGAGCCTAGTCCTCTCCCTCAGCCTTATCAAAAACCCTTTAGTGGGGAGGACCCTCCCCACGGATCTGAAGCTCATGAGATCACCTTTCCACTAGGAGCCTCCTCCTCGGGTGATACTTACTTATGGTCTTCTCGCTTATCCTAGTGAGCTCGGACTCCGGAAGGACTGAAAGTATGTCCCATGCTATGTTGAGCGTCTCCTCTATAGTCCTCCTCTCCTTGAAACCCTGAGAAACGAATTCTCTCTCAAATCTCCTGGCGAATTCCAAGTATAGCCTCTCCCTCTGGCTGAGTCCAGCTTCCCCAACTATTTGGACGAGCTCTCTAGCCTTAGTTCCCTGGCTATATGCGGCATAAAGTTGATCAGATACTTCCTTATGATCCTCTCTAGTCTTCCCCGGTCCTATCCCATCCTTCATCAACCTGCTGAGGCTGGGTAGTACGTTAATAGGCGGGTATATCCCCCTGTTATATAGATCCAGATCTAAGAATATCTGCCCTTCAGTTATATAACCCGTGAGATCTGGAATAGGGTGAGTCAAATCCCCTCCGGGCATCGTGAGTATCGGCATGAACGTTATAGATCCAGGTCTCCCAATGATTCTACCCGCCCTCTCATATATACTAGCTAAATCGCTGTACATATATCCTGGATACCCCTTCCTGCTCGGAACCTCTTCTCTAGCTGAGCTAAGTTCTCGTAACGCTTCACAGTAATTAGTCATATCTGTTATTATTACTAGGACATCCATCCCCAGATCAAATGCTAGATACTCAGCCACCGTTAGGGCGACTCTAGGTGTAGTTATCCTCTCAATGACAGGATCGTTCGCGAGGTTGAGGAAGAGTACAGATCTACTTAGGGCTCCAAATTCCTCAAATTGCCTCTTGAAGAAGAGAACGTCGTCATATTTGAGTCCTACGGCAGCGAATACTATGGAGAATTTTTCTTCCCTTCCGAGGACGACGGCTTGTCTCGCTACTTGAGCAGCGACTTCATTGTGGGGAAGCCCTGATTCCGAGAATATAGGTAACTTCTGACCCCTTATCAAGCTAAGCATACCATCTATTGCGCTTATCCCCGTCTCTATGAACTCATCAGGATAATCCCTCTTCACAGGGTTTATCGGTGCCCCGTTTATGTCCCTGAAATCCTCAGCCCTTATTTTAGGACCTCCATCGATAGGCTCACCAGCTCCATTGAAGACTCTGCCGAGGACTTCATCGGATACAGCTACTTTAAGCGTCGACCCTGTGAATTTGACTATCGCATTAGTATCCAGTCCCTCAGTATCACCGAGTATCTGTATGACGACTTTGTCTCTCCCCGCTTCTAATACTTGGCCGAGCCACTCCCTCCCATCATCGGAGTATATCCTGACCACTTCCTCATAAGCTACGCCGGGTACTCCCCTCATTATGACGAGAGGACCCTTAACCTGATCTATACCTCTGAAAGCGATCCCTTTGATAGGCATTATCTCACCTCCGCTAATAAGGAGGATATTTCCGTCTCAAGCTGAGAGATAGCATCCCTCACGGCTGCCTCAAACTCCTCCTCAGGTACGAACTTGAGCCTCCTCAAGAGCCCAAGAGATCTCATCTCAGCTATTTTGGACATCGGAACACCCGCTTCTATTAGGGGCTTAGCTCTATCATAGAACTCTAGGAGCGTCCTGAGGAGGATCGCCTGCTTCTTGGGGGAGCAATAGGTATCGACCTCATGGTACGCACTCTGAACTAGGAATCCCTCCTTTATGAGCTCAGCGGACAGGAGAACGAGCCTGTTCTCATCGGAAAGAGCTGCTTCACCCACTACTCTAGCGACTTCTTCCAAGCTAGATGCTGCTTGTAGTAGAGACATAGCTCTCTCCCTGTATTCGACCATATCGTGGCCTGTCGCATTTATCCACCAGTTTCTCAAGGCAGGGGCGTACTTTGAGAAGCTCCTAAGCCAATTTATCGATGGGAAGTGTCTCTTAAATGCGAGATCTTTATCAAGAGCCCAGAAAGCGCCTACATACCTCATAGTATGTTGTGTGACTGGCTCATTGAGATCACCTCCTGAAGGGCTTACAGCTCCTATTATGGCTATAGAACCAACTTCATCTCTATTTCCAATGACCTTGACCCTCCCAGCCCTCTCGTAGAAGGAAGCTATGAAATCCGGTAGATAGGCTGGGAATCCCTTCTCAGATGGTATCTCCTCCAATCTAGAGCTTAACTCTCTCAGGGCTTCGGCCCACCTCGAAGTAGAGTCCGCTGTCAGCACTACGTGGAGTCCCATATCTCTGTAATATTCAGCGTAAGTGACCCCCATGAATATACTGGCCTCCCTCGCGGGCACTGGCATGTTACTAGTATTAGCTATCAGGACACTCCTCTCCAGTAGGGGTCTCCCCGTCTTAGGATCCACTAACTTCGGGAACGTATGTAAGAGATCGGTCATCTCATTGCCCCTCTCTCCACATCCGACATAGACGACTACATCAGCATCAGCCCACTTCGATATCTGATGTAACGTGACCGTTTTCCCGGTCCCGAAGCCTCCTGGGACCGCGGAGGTCCCTCCCTTGACTATGGGGAAGAACGTATCTATGACCCTTTGACCAGTGATTAAGAGCTCGCTAGGATCTAATTTCTCCTTAAATGGTCTTGGGTTTCTCACAGGCCATTTTTGATACATCTTAAGCTCCTCTTTTCCTCCAACATGTTCTATGAGGGCGATCCCTTCCTCTATTGTATAATCCCCCTCCGGATGAGTTTCTAAAACTCTCGCTCTCGGGATATTAGGTGGGAGCATTATCTTATGGTCTATCGGTCCCTCCTTGACCTTCCCGAGGACATCGCCCCTCTGAACTAAATCGCCCCGCTTCACCTGGGGTGTCCAATGCCACTTCCTATCCCTCGGTAATGTCGGGGATTTGATCCCCCTAACTATGAAGGGGCCTCCAGCTTTCTCAGCGATTACCTCCAATGGTCTTCCGAGTCCGTCCAATACTTGCCCCAGCAATCCAGGCCCTAGTTCAGCTGAAAGCGGTTCTCCAGTCCTCTCGACAGGTTCTCCTGCTTTAACACCGCCCGTAGGCTCATATACTTGTATAACAGCTCTATCCTCCTCTATCCTCACGATCTCCCCTATTAACCTCTCTTCTCCGACGTAAACGACCTCTCTTATTTTCGAACCTCTCATCCCCTCAGCTATAACAACGGGTCCCTTCACATGGACTATGACACCTTTCCCAACGTAGGCTTGCTCTAACATCTAAATCCCCCCGAAGATCCTCTCAACTATATAAGGCATCTTCCTCTCTAAGTAATCCCTCAGTCTACCGTCGAAGGTATTGTAATACCTCCTCTCATCCCTCGAATCCCTCAGGACGACTCCACCAATTATGGGCAAGCTTCTAGGATCGACTTTAACGTTCGCACCGAGTTCTCTAGCTATCTTCTCCAGAAGCTCTCTATCCTTCTCCCTTCCGATCAGATAAATCTCCCCCTCTCCTAGAGCCTTTATGCCTTCGAGACAATAACCCCTCAGGATCTCATGATAATTCCAGTTGGGATCCTCGCCATCAGCTATAGACTGGAGTCTCTCCTGCAATATCCTAATTAAATTATCGATAACTTCCTTCTTCGCTCTTAAAATCCTTTGATTCGCCTCCACCTCAGCAGCGCTCCTTCTTCTAGCGATCTCTTCTTTCATCTCCCTCTCGACTCTCTCCCTCCTAGCTCTCACTATTTGCTCAGCTTCCTTCTTAGCTGATTCCACTATCTCCCTCGCTCTCCTTCGGGCCTCCCCTAATATAGCCCCAGCTCTATCCTCCGCGACCTTCAGGATAGCTATAACGATAGCTTGAGAGTCAGCGGTCTCGGTAACCTCACTCACCGTATATCACCTCCCTCAATATCTCATCTACGACCTTCTCAATCCTCTCCATAGCCCTCTTTCTCAATTCCTCCGATTTCTTACTGGCCTCATTGAGGAGTCTCTCCTCATCCTTTGTTATCTCCTCTATTACAGTGAACTCTATGGGTATCTTCTTCGCCTCCTCTATTATCCTCTTCGCTTCCTCCTCTGCACTCTCTATTATCCTCTTCGCTTCCTCCTGGGCACTTTCCACTATCCTAGAGGCTTCCTTCTCAGCCTCCATTATCGCTTCAACTAGTCTAGGCATGATATCACCCTAAAACCTTAATTCCTCACTTCCAAGGGCTCTTGCTAATAAAGAGGATAGCTCCTTCAATCTAACCCCTCTAGAACCCTCCATATCAGGAACAATAGCAAAAATAGGCCTATTTTTACCTCTCCTTAAGAGATCTTCTCTATAGTCACTTATTTCTTCAGCGACCCTTTCATTTACGAAGACCACATGAGGCAACTCATTTTCGTTCTCCCTGAAGAACTTAATGAGAGTGCTTCTTCCCTTCAAGACCTTACTAGAAATTCCTATCATCTCGAATGCGAGAGCTAGGATCTCATCATCGGTTACAGCGATCGGGGAGCTGGCTATACTTCCCCTTTCACTCATGTAACGCACCTCCTCAAATGGGAGGAAAAGAATATAAAAACTGAGTCCCTCACTATAATGCGGCGGGGGTGGCCGAGCCGGGACAAAGGCGGCGGACTTAAGATCCGCTCCCTTAGGGGTTCGTGGGTTCGAATCCCACCCCCCGCATACTCTAAGAAACCTCCTTTATCCTCAATACCACTCACCACTGATGGGGTAGTTGTCAATCCATGTTATCGGCTAAAAAGCTTCTACGAGAATTTGGATAGCGCTATGTTCAATTAGTAGAGCATAATTGTAAAAAGTAGCTGATCCTTCGGGAACTGGGTGTCATATCATTGCTTGAGAGGGAGGTCAAGTTGAGGGTAAGCCATTCAGAATTCTTGAGATCTCTGGAATCCCTAGGGTTGAATTATGAAATAGTTGGCAGCGATTCTCAGGAAGATATCTACTTAGATTTTGATGATTGTAGGCTCATGCTGAGCGACGCAGCCCTTAGGATAAGGGTAACAGGGAGAGGTGTCTCACTCACGTACAAGGGCCCTAGATCCATTGTGAATGGGGAGAAACTGAGGGAGGAGATAGAGGGATTCTTGGGCAGTGATGAATGCGATTCTGCGCTAGGGGCTCTTGGCATTTCATTCAAGTGTCCAAAGGAGTTGGAGGAAATGATGAGGTATCTCAAGGAGTACGGGATCACTGAGAAGCTCCGCGTCAGGAAGGTGAGGAGGGAGCTGAGGGTTAATGGAATTGAGGGGAGAGTATATCTGGATGATGTAGAGGGGCTGGGAGAGTTCGTAGAGGTGGAGGGAGAGGGATCGATAGATATCATCAGGAGATTGAATATGACCTGTAAGGTAGTTACTCTGAGTTATGCCGATCTTTTACATGCTATTAAGCATTGAAGTTACCCCTGATCTCTCAAGTAGGTCTATTGAACTTTTCTCAGCCTCTTCATATATCTCCTCTTCTCCTTTAATCCTGAAGCTCCCATCATAAAGTAAATTCCCCTTGACTAAGACGTACTTGACGTCAGTCGATTTAGCTGAGTACACTAAGTGAGATATCACAGAGTGTAACGGGTTCCACCAGGGGACCTTAGTGTTCAAGAGCACTATATCCGCTTCATATCCCTCCACTATCCTTCCTATCCTCCAAGGTAAGTGCTCAGCAGGTATTCTAGTTGCCATATCTAGGATCAATTGAGCTGGCATCACAGTGGGATCCATTTTCCTAACTTTCTGTACGATTGCAGCTGTTTTCATCGTCTCAAACATATCTAAGGAGTTATTACTAGCGGCTCCATCAGTCCCTAGGGATACTCTGACTCCTCTTTCGATCATCTCAGGTACTGGCGCGATCCCCGAGGAGAGCTTAAGGTTACTTATGGGATTGTGTGAAACCAGAGATCCTGAACTAGCTATTATGGAGAGATCTTCATCATCAGGCCATACTAAATGGGCTAGAGTAGTTCTTTTACTAAGAATACCTGCCTCCTCAATTAGCTTGACTGGACTCTTTCCATATTTCTTCTTAATCTCCTTAACTTCTCCCTCCGTCTCTGATACATGTATCTGGATCCACGCCCCCGTCCTGCTGGCTATCTCAACTAAGTTAGATGGCGAGACTGTGTAAGGGGCATGCGGTCCGTAGCATGGTAGGATCAAGGGATCATTAACCCATCTATTTACGAAGGAATCAGCTCTTTTGAGGCATTCCTCGAAGTCCTTGCATTCGGGGGTTCCGAAATCTATTATAGCTGATGCTAGTACTCCTCTGACCCCAAATTCCTTGAAAACTTCCGCTATGACGTCCTCGAAGAAGTACATATCGAATATCGTCGTGGTCCCCGTTCTCACAGACTCCAGGATCCCTAGCTCAGTCCCGGCCCTTATATGATGAGGCCTGAGGTTCGCTTCCATAGGCCATATCTTCTCATTCAGCCAGGGGAAGAGGGGGATATCATCAGCTACTCCTCTGAATAGCGTCATAGGTATGTGTGTATGCGTATTTATGAGTCCAGGGATCGCAACGAGGTCCCTTCCATCTATGATCTCGTCAGCTGATCCATGTAAATTTCCAATTTTCTCAATAATCCCTTCTTTAATCAAGATATCTTTGTCCCTCAAGATCCTCCTATCATCATCTTGAGTCACTAGGAACCTCAACCCCTTGATGAGTATCTCCATACGATCCCCTGATATTGCCCGAAAACTACTTAAATAGAGCTCTCGGTAGGACTAGTGATAATGATGAGAAGATCGGCTCTCGCTTTAATACTACTAATCTCAATTCCTTACTTTCAAATAGCTATCGCGGATGGGGGAGGCATCTATACATACACTTATACTGTTAAAGAGACTGGATGGGTCGATATACTCACTAGATTTGAGTCTAACTCATCAGGAAGCAGTTGGGTGCTTGTCCCAAAATTTCAGAATTACTCCCTTAGAGTGATCTCAGGTTCGATAGAGAGTGAGAAGATTATAGAGAATACGAGCTATTACTTCTACTCAAATTACACATTCTCCTATTCGCCAGGGACCACTATCGAGATAAACTGGAGCTATAGGTTCGGAGCCTTAATAGTCGAACCAAATGGTGCATTTTTCTCGACACAGATAGGGTTCAACCGGATGGATGATGCCCTAATTCTCGTTAAATTACCGAAGATATATTCAATAAAAGGAGTAGAGCCCTCTGGTTACGCTATAGAGAACGGGGGCGATTACAACATCGTGAAGTATTACCTCAATGGGATGAGGAACAATACACTCAGGGTCCTGATATCCTTTGAGACGGAAAAAACTGAGATGGAGGAAATGAAAGTTGGGAAGCTCACTGTAGTTTATCCAGCTAGATATCAGGATTTCTCGAGAAATATAACAAACTATTACGAGAAATCGTTGAAAATGATCCAAGATATAACTTCTCTCAGGGAGGAGATCCCGATCAAGGTTAACCTCTTCGTCCCAGAGAAGATGGAGGATATAACGACGCAAGGGTACACTGGGCCTCGTTATACATCTGATGTGATAACTCAGGGCGAGGTGAATCTCAATATGATGCTCGCTAGGATGCCAGAGTATGAGCTCCCCCTCACGCTGGTACACGAGCTCCTCCATCAATACATGCAAGCCGCTGGCTTGGGTGTGGAATTGAGGTGGTTCCATGAGGGATTAGCGCAATACCTCAGCCTCGTGATAGTGAGGGAAATGGGGATGAACCCTCCAGAGGAGCCGGATAACGATACTGTAAGACAGATAATGGCTTATACGGGAGGAGATATCAGCTTCCTGCTAGATTGGAGAGGAGGGGGGTTGCCCGGAGATCCTTCCCTCTACTACTCTGCGAGCGCGATAATAGCTAGGGATCTCGCCAGGAGGTACGGAGGCTATGAGATTTACAAGAAGCTCTTCGCTGAGATGAGGAAGGATAAGGCGACGGTCAATTCACCTGAGGATCTCTTAAAGTATCTAAACAGAGCAACTGGGGAGAATGTCTCGGATTTCTTCAGATCCTATGGTATGATGATCTCGGAGAGCGCTCAAAGGTCTTCCCTCATGAGAACAGCTTGGAGTTATGTGAAACAGACATCTTGGTTCAATCCATTCGCAGGTGCTGCTGCTAAAGTCCTTGAGGATGGGTCAGAGGATAGCGCGACTCTAGCAATCTACTTGACGATATTGGGGGTCCTAACCGAGGCCTTAGGATTAGCATCGATAATAGCGATCCTCCTCATGATTGAAAAAAGGGTTAGAAGATCCTCTCGAGGCCCTCGAGTTGTAGTAGAAAGTTCCACTTCTCCATGATCCTTTTCTCCAATTCCTCGATATCCTCATCCTTTAATGACACAAACCTCCCCTGCATAGCGAGGAAGTCCTTGATAGGTCTCCTCCTGGGCTTTATCGTTATCCTCAACTTCCCATTCTCTATCTCATAAAGAGGCCAGAAATATGTATCCACAGCAAGTTTTCCAAGCTCAACCGTCTTCTCGACCGGGAAATCCCACCCAGGGGGACACGGAGAGAGTATATGAATGTACTTAAATCCTCTTATCTTCTTAGCCTTCTCTAACTTATTCGCGAGGTCAAATGGATAGCCGACACTCGCAGTAGCGACGTAAGGCACTCCATGGGCAGCGACTATCATAGGCATGTCCTTCGGCATCTCCCTCTTACCTGTAGGCGTAGTCTTCGTTACAGCTCCCCTGGGCGTGGCTCCGGATCTCTGTATTCCTGTATTCATATAGGCCTCATTATCGTAACAGATGTAAATTATGTCCTCCCCTCTCTCAGCTGCCCCGGATAGGGCTTGTATCCCTATGTCGACTGTACCTCCATCGCCGGCCCAGACTACCACATTTACATCCCTCCCCTGGAATTTATATGCTCTATAAACCCCTGAGGCCGCTGCTGCGGCTGCCGCGAAGGCGAAGTTGAGGACGGGAGCTGAGAATGCGCTTCTAGGGTATGGCGACTGTATTATGCTGGAGCAACATGCGGGGATCACATATACTGTATTCGGCCCCAGAACCCTTGAGGCTATCCTAAAAGCTATAGTAGCCCCGCATCCAGGGCATGCCGCTGAACCGGGGAGATAGGAGCTACTCCTCTTCCTGAGATCATGTATCGTGAGGCTCATATTATCACCTCCTCAGCTAGTTCAATCCTCTGATACTCTGGCTTCAATTTGTACCAGTAGTATGGCTTCCTCACCCTCCCAGCAGCTATCCTACCGACTGCATCCTTGAACATCGCGATCACATCGTTGTAAGTGAGATCCCTGCCTCCGAGCCCACTTATATAATCCACTACCGGAGGAGCTCCACTCACATCATAAAGGGAGGATCTGACTTCAGTCCCAATAGGTCCACCGGAGCTGAAGGATATGCTCCTATCTATCACTACTACTCCCTTTCTCCCCTGTAGGCTCTCCTTGATATCGCGGTGTGGGAATGGCCTGAATGATCTCAGCTTCAGGAGGCCTACGCTTATTCCTTCATCTCTCATCATATCCACTGCAACTTCTGCCTCAGAGGCTAGCGTTGCTGATGTCAGTATCACATATTCAGCGTCGCTCATCCTGTATTTCATGATCGCAGCCCCATGATATCTTCCAAACTTCTCATGGAATTCCTCAGCTACGTCTTCAATCACCTCGAGCGCTTTTTTCATCGAGAGATCGATAGACCATCTCATCTCCTGATATTCCTCGTCCGGGAGCACTAAGCTCCCAAAACTTATGGGATCAGATGGATCTAGAATCCAAGCCGGTCTGAAAGGTGGGAGAAACTCATCGACATCCTCTTGCCTCGGCACGTTAACTGGCATGAAAGTATGGCTTAGGACGAAGGCATCTAAGCATACCATGAAGGGCAACATAACATCGGGGTGTTCTGCCACTTTATACATCATAAGTATGGTATCTAGAACTTCTTGATTCGAGGAAACGTATATCTGCATCCATCCCGTGTCCCTTTGGGACATTGAGTCCTGATGGTCCACGTGGATGTTCCAAGGAGGTCCTAAAGCTCTGTTTATCACGGCCATACCAACCGGTGCCCTGGAGCCCGCTGCCCAGTGAAGTACCTCCGACATGTAGACAAGCCCTTGGCTCGATGTAGCTGTGAAAGTCCTAGCGCCTGCAGCCGCAGCTCCTATAACAGCTGCCATTGCACTGTGCTCACTCTCGACCCTTATGTATTCAGCGTTCATATAACCTGATTCTATGAAAGATGCTAAATACTCGACAACAGTTGTCTGAGGAGTTATCGGGTATGCAGCAACTACATTGACCCTAGCAAGTTTTGCTGCGAGAGCTGCAGCATGATTCCCAGTTATTATATTCCACTCACCTTCAGCCATACTCCCTCACCATCTCTATGGCCTTGGCTGGACAGACATCGGCGCAAACACCACAGCCCTTACAGTAAGAAAGATCTATCACTGGAAAGCCGTTCTCCCCCTCGGAGATGACCTCTTCAGGACAATATAACCAACATAGCCAACATTTAATGCATTTACTTTCATTTATAACGGGTCTCTCAACTCTCCATAGACCCGTTTCCCCGGAAGAGCCCTTTCTAGGCTTCGATACGGGGATCACTATGGGAACCTCGAACCCCATCAGATGCACCGATAAATTAACGGGCGAACAGGTAAATAAATTTGATCATTCGATATTTATAAAACAAAATGAGAAGTTGAGGGGTCAGTAAGTTCCTGCGCCACCCCTAGCGGGTCTCCTCTCAACTACCTCCTCCTTCACTACTAGTTTCCTATTCTCGAATTGAAGCTGGAGGGTCTCACCTGCAAGAGCCCCTGGCTTGACACTTACCTCTATCGGGTACTCATCCCTCATCGGGTAGTAGATCTTCCATACGTTTGCCCTCAGGCCGGGCCTTTTCTCATCTAGGAACTCAAGGATTCGGTCAGTCATTGGGACACCAACTCTCCTAGCCACCATACTGATCACCTCGCATGGCGCTGCAATGCACTCAGCTAACTTCTACGGGTGTCATCATATAAAAACGTTGATCCTACTGGTATGCGTATCAACGAGCATTGAGAGACCAGATGAGAGGATTAAAATTATATTATCTCTATAACTATTAAAAAAGATTTTTCCTAAAAATTAGTAAGTCATTCAGTAATTTCCTGAAAAATATCGAAAGGGATTTATCAAGGTCCCGCTCACTGTAACGATGAGCTTAGTGCCCTTCTCCTTCCTCGCATTGAGGGATCCCTATGAGGGCTCCAGATATGTTGTAGTAGCCGTACCTTACGACTCAACGGAGAGTTGGGCTAGGGGAACTAGATTCGGGCCCACAGCGATAATTGAGGCATCTAGGTACATGGACCCATATGATATCGAGCTCAGGGGGTTCGTGAACGATATGGGAATTCATACAATTTTCGAGCTACCGGTCCTCGGGAAGTCCGTTAGTTCAATGATGGGGGTCGTAGAGACTACTGTTAAGAGGTTGAGGGAAGATGAGAAAATACCGATACTTCTGGGTGGGGAACATACTATATCATTCCCAGCCTTAAGAGCATTGAGCCACGAAATCGATGCTATTGTAGTATTAGATGCTCACCCCGATTTCTATGACGAATATGAGGGAAATAAGATCTCGCATGCTACGGTGTGTAAGAGGATGAGCGAACTCGTGAGGGATATGATCCTGGTAGGAGTGAGGACGATGGATTTTGACGAAGGTAAAAATCTTAATGAAATTGATTCTATCGATATAATATTTTCCGATGAGGTCGGAGAGAATTTAGAGATCTTAAATAAGATAAGGGGGAAGAGAGTTTATCTGAGTGTCGATGTAGATGTACTGGATCCTCCTCAAGTCCCCTGCGTCGGGAACCCGGAACCGGGGGGGCTTAGTTACAGGCAGGTCCTGAAGATAATAAAGAAGGTAATTGAGCTCAGTGATGTGAGATGCATGGATTTCGTTGAGTTCGCTCCATGTCCGGGGGTCAGATCAGACGCCTTCCTAGTGGCCAAACTTGTCCAGAAGGCCATAGGATATCACTCTATTTACTCTGGGAATGATAAGCTCTGAGATCGCTCCTATGAATAATATCTCGACCCACGCCTTAACGAGGATGCCGTATATGACAGCATCTGTCAACCAGCCCGCTATCTGGGGGGCGAAAATAGGTATCCACAATTTGAATGTAGCCCATGTGAAGAGGCTCTCGGGCACGTATCCTAATGTTAAGGCTATGATAGGTCTCTCAATCCTTCTAGCTAGGAGCCCTGCGAAGAGACCAGTCATCGCCTTTCCAGGGAATATCAGGGACCCAATGAGAGGTCCCAGGCTCCCCATGAGTCCGAACCTGATGAAGGGTACTATTGAGATGATTAGGCCGACGAGCGTGGCCCATAGGGGTCCGAGTATGTAAGCACCGATTACAGTGGCAACATGAGACATATCAATCGCTATTTGTGGATGAATATTCCCCAAAAGCATCGATATTACTGCTAAAATATTTCCTAAAGCCCCGAGCAATGCTGAAATGGAGATGTATCTCACGCGTGTCATGAGAACCCCGAGACTCCTATCTTTCAAAAATAAAAAGTTTTCTTTTATGCAACTATCTGACGAGCTCGAGCTCCTCCATCATTGTCCTCACCAATTCCCTCAGTCCTCTGCCATCTACAGCAGAAACAGGTATCAATGGTACATCCTTACCAGTTATATCCATTACTAATTCCTCCTTCCTTTTAATATCAGAATCTCCCACGAGATCCGCCTTATTAGCCGCTATTATCATGCTCTCCTCCCCTTTCCCCAGTTCCCTCAGTATTCTCAGATCTTCCTTCAATTTTATCTTCAATAATTCGTCTCTATCAGATATATCCAGAACTAAAATCTGCTTATTGGAGTATTTTATATCGAGAAGATTGAGCCTAAATGAAGTAATTAACCTTGGATCCAAGTCTATCACGAAGCCTATCGTGTCAACTATGTATATCTTCTCTCCTTTGATCCCAGCATATTTACTCGATAAAGTGGTAAATGGTCTATCACTCACAGGTTTATTGAACCCTGTGAGCGCGTTGAAGATACTGGTCTTCCCAGCATTATAATAACCTGTAAGGACCGCTATTTTGGCCCCATCATCTATCCTCTTCAGGATTTCCAACTCTTTTTGTCTACTCAACCTCTCTATCTTATCATTCAGTATTTTGATCCTCTTCTGCATAGCCCTTATCTGCTTATGGTACGCATACTCTCCTCCTCCCTTGAAACCGGCCTTCATTCTCTTGTATTTTATCGAAGCTGAAAGCTTGACATATGGGAAATGCTTCTCGAGTGATGCGAGTTCTATCTGTAGCTTAGATAAGATGTCACTAGCTGCTTCCCTGAATATCATGAGAGTGACATCGTATCTATCTAATACCTCGACTCCGAGGGCCCTCTCGAGGTTCCACTTCTGCTTGCTAGTTATATTATTGTATATAACGAATACATCGGGATCCAATCTCTTCACTTTATCCTTTATCTCATCTATTTTCCCCTTCCCGAAGACGAAGTCGACAGATTCCTTCTCCCTGACCTGAATTACCCTCTCCACAATCCTATAGCCTAGAGTATCGAGTAGAGATTCAAGCTCCCCCATCTTTATCTTATAGAGGTAGTGATCATGGACGTCAGTCTTCACCATTCCCGTGATAGCCTTGAGCATCCCCTACCTTCCGCGTGAGATCATATGATAAAGATATTTAACGATTACTCCCGACGAGAGGGTTCCTAGGGATCTCAGTGAGATCCCTCGGCCCTTTCACAGTGGCATCTATTATCATCTTCCCCTGAGGC
This sequence comes from uncultured Nitrososphaerota archaeon, assembly GCA_964519515.1. Classification (GTDB taxonomy): domain Archaea; phylum Korarchaeota; class Korarchaeia; order Korarchaeales; family Korarchaeaceae; genus Korarchaeum. Next base: position 36,115 of record CAZFIJ010000054.1, on the reverse strand, counting down.
AGTCTCAAGATCCTCCTCTCCCCATCCAAATATATCTCCCTCAGATTGCTGTGATCTAAGGATGAACCTCGTACACCGCTTATCATCTTATAATCATCCGGTATATGCGCCCTCTGAACTACAGCTCTCATCAACTCAATGTAATTCGTGACATCGACGTCATCATCGACTATTATTACTCTCTTCAAGCTTTTGTGAGCAGATATTGCCATGAGGCCTGCTAGGACTGGTTGATCGTCATGCGTCTTCCTTATGGAGATCGCGACCTCCACCCAACCGGCTCCAGCAGGAGTCATAGCCACATCGACAACTTCAGCGACTTCAGATACTCTCTCTTCAATGAGCGGCTCAACAGGAAGGCCCATTAGAAGTTGGTGCTCCATCCCTGCCGGAAGGATCGCCTGATATATAGGGTTCTCCCTTATATAGATTGAATCGACCGTGAGGACGGGTTGCATCCTCACTATATCCTTCCCGAGTATCTCATAAAAGGGGCCCTCGGGCGCTAATTCACCAGGTTTTATCCTCCCGCAAATAACTAATTCCGCCTTTGAAGGTGCCCAAGCGTCCAAATCCTCGCATTTAGATATTTCCAAAGGCTCCCCTGATATCCCACTGGCTAATGAGAGCTTATCCCTGTCCTCGGCTGGTACAGCAGATGCTATCAGTACTTCAACAGGATTCCCTATGGAGACAGCTACCTCAAGATCCCTCCCAGATCTTGAGAATTTCTCAATGGCCCTACTGAGTTTTCTCCCCTCTACAGCTCTTAAAACGAGCTTATTCTCTGAGATAGGGAGCATCCTATGATAAGAAGATGAGAACTTCCCTTCATCCCTGAAGATAACGATAGATGCTGTCATATAGGGGCCCGGTTCTCCAGTATAATGCCTCAGTATCGGGAGATCCTTCAAACTTAACTCAGTCCTTCTCCACTCAGGGTAAGATTCCACAGGCTCCTTCCCAGGATTTCTTAAAGATTCTCTTATCTTCTCCTTAAGCTCATTTACCGATTTTAACCCCATAGAAGCAGCCAAAACATCCCTAGAGGTAGCGAACCCTCCGAAGATCCTGAAGATGGACTCCCTCCCATCAGCTAGTACTGGCCTCTTGAATAGCAGGGCCTTTTTGCCATCATACTTGACCAAGTAGGATGCTGCTTCATATTCGACGGATACAGGAACCTCTACTATCTCGATCAAGTTCCTCTCAAGAAGATTATCAATGGCCTCCCTGAGCTCCAAATCTATCCCCCCAAAGGATATTAAGTAGCTTCACAGATGCACTTAATTATTGATCCCCCGCTCATCGGAGGGGTGAGGCGATATGTGGAAATTCAACGCGAAGACCCATTACATAGCTGAGCTCAAGGGCCTCGATGAGGGAGAGTATGTCAGGTTAGCTGGGTGGGTACAGAGGAAGAGTGAGCTTGGAGGGATAGTCTTCATAAGGATGAGAGATGCTACAGGCTCCGTTCAGGTAGTTCTGAGAGAGGGTAACTTATCAGAGCAAGAGCTAATCGATGCCAGAGGTGCTGGGATAGAGGCATCTATAATCGTTGAAGGGAGCCTCAGGAGAGATCCCAGGGCCCCTGGAGGGTTAGAGGTAATAGCATCGAAGTTCACTCTCGTCGGAGATTCAAAAGACTTCCCAATAAGGCCGGGAGTTGGTGAAGAGTTTCTATTAGATAATAGGCACTTGCACATAAGGACCACGAAGATGAGGAACGCTCTCATGATAAGGATGGAAGTGATGAGAGCGACTGAGGAATGGTTCATCAAAAATGGGTTCGTCAGAGTTGAGGCTCCAACTTTCGTTGGCGCAGCCGTAGAGGGAGGAGCTACGCTGTTTGAGGTCCCCTACTTCGGAAAAAAAGCTTACCTCACTCAGAGCTCTCAATTCTATCTTGAGGCTGCTATATTCTCATTCGAAAATGTTTACACAATACAACCCAGCTTCAGAGCTGAGAAATCCAGAACGAGGAGACATTTAACTGAGTTCTGGCACGCTGAGGCTGAGATGGCTTGGGCTGACCTAAATGGGATGATGGATGTGGTGGAATCTCTCGTGAAGTATATAGTGGAGAAAGTAGTGGAGAGAGCTTCAGATAAATTAGAAGCCTTAGGGAGGAGGATAGAGGCGATCGATGGAAGATTTCCTAGGATAACGTATGATGAAGCATTAGAATTAGCTAAAAGGAAGGGAGCTGAGATAGAATGGGGAGAAGATTTCGGTACGGAAGTTGAGAAGCTCATATCCCTAGAATTCGATCTACCCGTCTTCGTCACACATTACCCGAAGAAAGCTAAGGCATTCTATCATAAACAAGACCCAAAAAGGCCGGAGGTCGTCTTATGTGCTGATCTCCTTGCTCCTGAAGGGATAGGGGAAATAGTTGGAGGAGGGCAGAGGATAGAGAGTGAGGATGAGCTGATATCTAGGATAGTTGAGGAAGGGCTCAATCCCGAGGATTATGAGTGGTACCTGGATCTCAGGAGATATGGGAGCGTCCCTCATTCCGGGTTCGGATTGGGCATAGAGAGGACTATCAGGTGGATCGCAGGCCTACCTCACATAAGAGATGCCATACCATTCCCAAGAACGCCTGTGAGACTTTACCCCTGATCCTCCAACGTCGTTTCTCTCTCATAAACGAAAGGGGAGTTAAGAACTTCCCTAAATTTCCTTGCTTTCGCTTCCCCTATTAAGCTCTTCAGCTTGGGGAAGTCTGCATTGAATATCTCCTTGAGGTTTTTGAACTCACTCATCAACTTCTCAGCGGATTTCGGGCCGATCGATGGGAAACTCAGGAGAATAGAATAGGCCTCCTCAGAGCTCTTCGTCTTCCTCCTTCTCCTAATTGGAATTATAGATGGCCTATCTCCCTCAACCTTCCTAGCTAGATATGTCAGGAGATAAGCAGTATCCTCATATCCATTTACATGTATGACGGAGACGCCTTTAAGGGATAGATAAGCTAGAGCTCCGAGATAGTGAAGCTTTCCCCTCCCATCCAGCTTATGAGACCCTTCGACGAGTACTAAGATCCTGCTGCAGCACCTCATCATTTCCTCAACTTGATCGAAGAGCCTACCATCGTATATAGACCTCAAAAAGTCCTCTAGAGTTTTCCTTTCGACGCAGACATCCACTCCTATTAGGTAGTCAGCTACTTCTATCCTCTTCCTCTCAACGAGTATTCCATTACTCTTGAGGAGCCTCTCTATGCTTTCAGGTTCCCTATCATCCATCACTATTCTCATTTCCCTAAACCCCCAACCAAAGTTCCTCTATTTCCCTTATCAGTGAATGAATTTCACTTGAATAGTCGACAGGTTCGATCTCATCCAAGACCATCCTCACGAGCCCCCCTTCCATATAGGTAGCCTTCCCCCTAACTATTACTTCACTGCCCAAGATCTCAGCTGAGAGCTCATCAATTGGTATCGAGTGGAAGGGCTGACCCAGTTCGTCAGCCCTCTTTATCACATCCTCAGTGCTCATCCGGAGTAGCATCTCCGCATTCCTCCGGAAGACCATCACTCTAGCGACCCCAGTACCGTCATCCAGCGTGAGGCTAAAGTAGAGGAGGGGGATCGCCCTCTCTACAGGGCCGCAATTCGGGCAGCTGTAGCTACCGTATTCATAACTGGCCCTAGCCCCACAAAGCGGGCAGTGCCAAGAGACCCTAGCCTCCTCGGAGATCCCTATGATCGTGCCCCTGAACTCCCTGAAGCCGTCAGAGGATTCCCCTATCGGAACCCTCTTGTACTTGAGGGATTTCGCGAGCTTCTCTATACCCTTGACCTTTCTATCTACTATCTCAACGATCTCAAGGTTCCCGGATCTGCTGAGCGAGAGTATATCATCGTACCTCCTGAATATAGGACCTACCCTCACGATGAAGGGCGGCTCTATGCCCCTCAGTAGATCGACCCACTTATCCCAGATCCTCAATATAGCTAGCTCACCATCCATCTCAATAAGAATGTCTAAGAACGTCTTTCCCAAGAGGGAGGCCTCTTCTGGGAATTTGTAAAGGACTGTTGCTTCTATAGTCTCAATGCCTCCCTCTATATCTACAGAGCTCCTCAGTGTTGAGTGTAGCTCGACCGAATCCTCCCTAGTGATGACTCTGAAGTTCCTGAGCTTTATCAGAGTGCCTGGCTTGAGATTCTCAGAGTAAGAAGCTTTATCTCCCCAGAAAAGGACCCTAACAGTGCCACCATCCTCTCCTTGAACTATCGCTGAGCCTCTCCTCCCCTTACTCCCGTCCTCCCTCACGAACTCCGATACTGGGAAGGTCCTGACCACAGTCCCCCTGAAGTCTATTTCCTCCCCCTCCCTCCCATAAATCTCCTCTGTGCTCGATATTACCTCACTAGCAGGTGCCACCCCTCTAGAGAGGACTTCTATCTTTGAATCCGAGCTCAAGTGAATTACGATTCTCCCGCCCCTGCTAGCTACCCTTACATCGCTCAGGAGGACCTCATCACCCTCCCTCAACTCCCCTCTCTTCACCTCATCTACGAGGCTCTGAGACCATATTATGACATCAGCTTGACCGTAATCGTCTGAGATCCTAAGTTCGACTCTCTCAGATCTCTCTCCACTTCTATTCACATATTCTATTACTCCGTATATTTTTGAGATCTTACCCCTGACAGATGCCTTCCTCATCCCCGGGACCAGCCTGTCTAATCTCAACAAAGGTTTCTTCACGGTCTCTGATGGTATCTCAACCCCTAGTTCCATTGCGATAAGGGAAAGAGCCCCATCAGGCTTAATTAAGCCACCCATCTCCTCTATATATTCCTCGACCTTTCTCAGGATCTCATCTAGCTCTACATGGGCGATATCAGAGATGTACTTGGCTCTCTTCATGAATTCATCATCATAGCTCAAGTCCGGCACCCTCTACCTCTATTACCGTCGGTGAGCCCACCCCACCTTGAACGGTGAACTTAACCGGGAGGAATTTCTCGACGAGCCATATGTTACTTTCAGCATGTAGTGTCAGCTTCGATATGCCTACTCTAGACCTCCCCTTGGCTAGAGCAATATAAGGAATTATCATATCACCCATATGACTATCGAACGCCATCCCTGCTTTTATTTCCTCTAAGAGCTTTGAAGCAGCATTCTTACCGACTATCTCGCTCGGTTTACCTTTCTCTCCTAGTTCATCGGCCCCTATCCTGGGGTTGGAATCTGTCCAGAGGACGATGCCGGCTCCTGGTCCCAGATGCTCGTCTTCAGACCATTCTTCCTCTATTTCAACTCTCAATCCCTCCTTCCTGAGCGTATCGATAGCCGAGGAGGATATCCTCTCCACAACACTCTTTGGAAGCTTGACTGCATGACATCTCCCCAAAACTCTATCGAACTTTTCCCCTCTTATCTTATCGATCGGAATTAGAGTGGATGGATCGACATGTAGCTCAACGATACCGCCTCCTCTAGGGTAGTGCCCTCTCCTCAGTAACTTGAGCTCAGCTCTCACCCCGAGAGAGGCCATATTTCTGAGGAAGACTTCCGCCATATAATCGATCGGTGGTGCCAATGGGACATCAGTTCCTCCCTTAATCCTCAGGGAGATCTCCTCCTCAGATCCTATACAAGCAGGTAGAACTGCTTGTATGATGAGGCTTATACTTCCAGCAGTTCCTATATCTATCTCAAAGCTGCCCCCTGCCCTCTTCCTAGGTATGAACCTCAATACAGTGGATCCTACTTCATCACCCTCTACAGTAGCTCCAGTTATCCTCGCTAACGCCCTTACAGCATTCAGATGCTGTGGCCTCAGACCCGGGTTAGCTCTCTTAACCCTTATATTGTATATCTCGACGGGTTTCATCGTCACTGAGGATAGGGCTATAGCATACCTCAGGAGGGACCCTCCTCCCTCCCCGTAACTTCCATCTACCCTGATGAATTCCATACATGTGACCCCTCCGCTCTGCTTTATATAGCGCATTCCCATATTTGCGCATGAGAGGTCAGGGATGAGAGTAAAGTACGAGATTTTCTCGATAGGAGGTTTATTCATAGGAATCGCTGAGGCAGGAGGAGTAATTTACTGCAATACAATACCTCTAAAGAGTGAAAGAGAGGCTGAGGGAGATCTAATTAAGAACTGCAGATTTGCCTGGCCCGATCTCATACTGGAGAGGGGATCGGTAGATTGTGGGGAAGCATCGGTAAAAATATACAAAATCTTCTCGGGAGAAAATGAGGATACTTCCAATATAATGTTGGCAAACCATAAAAACATAAAGTTTCAGGAAGCTCTCAATATAATTTCCCTCATCCCCTGGGGGACGTTCACGACTTACGGTGAGATCGCTAGAGTGATAAACACTTCCCCGAGGGCCGTTGGGCTCTATGCATCTAAGAACCCCTTCCCGCTCATAGTCCCCTGCCATAGAGTGGTTAGGGGGGACATGAGAGTAGGAGGCTACGGTTACGGGGAGGAGTTGAAGGCCCAGCTCCTCATCAGGGAGGGCATCGAGGTAGACCTCAGCAGAATGAGAGTGACCCCCAATAAGCTTATCAGGGCCTCTGATCTGAGACGGATGATGGAGGTGTCAGGTCATGCTAGCTCAACCTAAACCCGTCTTCGCTTCTGACTTCGGGACCTCATTCTACAAATTCGGTCCTTGGTGGATGATGAAGACCGGTCCTAGCGTGATAGAGAACAGGGGATACTTCCCTAAGATATCTAAGGTCTCGGCTGAGGTCAGGGGAATTAGCGTGAAGGAAGTCGTCGTCGGAGATGAGGTCTCAGAGTATCTGGAGTCTAGAGCCGACCTATCCAGACTCTATTATCCTATGAGGAATGGAGTTATAGAGAGAGAAGATCAGAGAGGATGGAAAATAGTCAAGGAGCTCGTGAGGTATTCCTTACTTAAACACTATCCCGGAAGAGTCGATACTACTGGGATACCGTTCTCGGGCTTCTTCGTTGTGGCAGCGTTAGCTGCGCAAGCTCCAACGTATATGTATGAGAGGCTCTTCGAGATTTATCAGGAGGTCAACTCGGAGGAGGGAGGGGGCTTGGTCAGAGCGGTGACGATAATACCTCAACCCCTAGCTGTCGCTATCGCGGAGAAGGCGGTAACTTGCGTAGTAGTGGAGGCCGGTCATGGGAACACGCAAGTGACACCGATAAGCAGGGACGTTATAAAGGCAGCGTTAATACCTCTCAATAGAGGAGGGAGCGATTCAGATAAGATAACCGCCCAGATATTGAAAGATTTAGGGTACTCCGATCTAGCTAGAGAGGAGAAATTCGTCAGAATCTTCAAAGAAATGGCTGGGTTACTCCCAATAGACCTCAACAAAGCTATTTCATGGTCTAAAGATCATCCGGGAGCCCTTCAATCAGTATTCAAGATCCCTGGAACCACTGTGGAGATCGACATGGGAGAGAAGGCCTGGCAGAGATTCTTAATCGGTGAGTTCTTCTTCAACCCGGGCCATGAGATATTCGAGAGCTATTACTCGAGGGGTTTCACACCTCCGAAGGATACGCTCATAGGTGGGGAGGTGATCCCAGGTAATGTGACGCTCGCTGAGGCGATTAGGCTTTCAATATCGAAGATGCCGGTCGAGCTCCAAACTTCTGTTTCTAGGAGGATAATACTCTCTGGCGGCGCTTTCAATTGGAGCACTCCGAGGGGTTTAGAGGGAATAGCGACTGATTCTCCAACGAAATTGAAGGATATGTTGAGGTCAATAGGCCTAGAAGTCGACCCCAAGATGGTCTCAGATCCTCAATTTAGCGTCTGGAGGGGTTCTATAGTTTACGGAATGGCTGTCAGCGAAGGGATAAGGTGGGATTGGTCGAAGATGGAAGGATGGTATTACCTGAGCTGAGATTCTAAGAGGGACTTGAAGCTCTTAGCACTATCTAAGCTGAAGTAGGAGTTATTGAAGAGGACGTAATTAACTTCCATTGCATACTTCCTCAAGTATTCCAGTAGCTTAAGGAGGTCTTCCTCCGAATACTTATAACTGTAAACTATCCTCCTCCCCTTTCTCGATCCGTGAAGCCTGTAATATCTGAAACTCCCGTGAATAGGTACCTCGTAGAGAGGATCAACTACATGAGTTATTCCCAGGTCCTCTAGGATCCTCTTGAAATCGTCCCTCTTCAACCAGCTCTCATCTCTTATTTCCCATCCTATCTTAAGTCCCTCTTTTATGGATCCGAAGAAATCTCTCGAGTTCTTGATATTCTCATCAGTCGCCTTGAAAGAAGGCGGACTCTGAAATATCACGAGATCGGAACCGAGCTCCCTCAGGATCTCTCTGAAGCGATCCCATGCCTCAAGATTTTTACCAGTTGGTTTAAGAAAGCCATAATCATCATCCTTAGGAACTCCTGTCTTCCTCCAGATAGCGCTTGAAGGGTCATGCGTGAAAACCATCCATGCCTTAACGGAGAATTCGAAGGACTCACTTCCAATTTCCTCTCTCCATCTCCTCACAGTCTCCAATCTTGGCAATTTGTAGAAGGTCTCTTGAACTTCCACAAGATCGAAGAGCTCAGCGTACTTCTTTTTAGATATCTGGAAGCCACAGCAACCCACCTTAACACTAAAACTCATAATACCCCCTCCCGTATAGCACTATCAAATCACGCGATCGGCTAAAATATTTTCAAAGCTCCATCCGGGATCATGGTAACACCTTTCACTCTATCTCTTACTACTCTCTTTTTAATCTCTTTCAAAATAATTCATAACCAACACTATCTTTTTATCATCCCTCTGAAGGGAAACCCGATGGAAGAGGTCGAGCTCCAACGCAATGAGGGGTTGATAGTTAGGACTCCCGCCGCTATTAAAGTGATCTATGGGGATGCTGAGGTCTGGGGCGTACCTTTCGAAGAGATAAGCCTCTCTCAGGAAGCCATGGATCTCCTAATAACGAGCAACCATGGGGCAAAATTAAATATCATTGGATCTAATTTTATTAAAATAAATGATCCAATTCCGGATTGGTGGTATAGCCTTTTAAGAGAGATACCAGATAAAACTGTTATGTTTATCGGGAGAGTAGATTCAGGGAAGAGTTCTTCTATCCTTTACCTCGCCAATAAGTTGCTTCTAGATGGTATAAGTGTTTCTATAATCGATTCTGATATCGGGCAATCCGATCTCGGTCCACCTGGGGTGATATCGTCCTCGAACTTGAGGGATCCGGTCTATCAGATGAAGCTCCTGGATCCGGAGTTTATGTACTTCATAGGGGATAAGAGTCCGCGAGGGCACTTACTCCAATTCTTAGTGGGTACATGGGAAGCTTTGAGGAATGCTAAGGAGAGAACAATTCTCATAAATACAACAGGTTTCGTCGATGGTGCTGCAGCGAGGACGCTCAAGAAACTCAAGATAGAGCTCTTAAAACCCGATGTTGTAGTGTTCATAGAGAGATCCGAGGGGGAGCTCAGACACTTAGCGCGCAGTGTCCCGATGGAAGTGAAAGCTGTGATTGTGAGGTCGCCTGTCAGAGATCTGCCCAAAAATAAGGGTTATAGATCCCTCTGTAGGAAGGCATTATACAAGAAATATCTCGAGAATGGGAGTAGGAGGACCTTCGATTTGAGGAAAGTCAGGATAGAGAATACCTTTCTGTTCACGGGAGATGAGAGAAGAGAATACGCTCCCTTCCTATCTGAGCTCTTGGGGAGCGGGGTAATATGGGTAGAGGAATCGACTGATATGCTCTTAATACTCACTGAAGGGTACGTTGAGAGGGTGAGGGTGAAGAAGCTAGAGGATCTGATGAGGAAGGAAGTTAAATGCGCTTCAATTAACGCATACAAAAACTTATATGTTGGTCTCAAACTGAATGGAAGATGCTCAGGCGTGGGGATAATGGAATCCTTCGATCCCCTGGGTGGGAAAGCGGAGATCCTCACGAGATACGGTGGAGATGTTGATAGCATTGTATTCGGGTTCATCAGGCTCGGTGAGGATGGTGAGGAGCTGGGGGTAAGGGAGGTGGATTCGCCTTGAGTTATATAAAGAATTTAGAGGATTTAACGATGAATGGTCTCACGCAAAAGGATAAAAATGCTAGAAGATCGATACTACTCTCATTCGATAAGGCGATAGCATCTGTAGATCCTTATAAATCCGTCTCTAGCAGGATATCAGACGGTTCAATATTCCAGATGAATAAATCCATAGAGTTGAGTGATTTCGAGGAGATATTCGTCATCGGAGCTGGAAAAGCTGGTGGTATGATGGCGAAAGCTGTTGAAGATAAAATAGAAGGTATATCCGAGGGCTGGGTGAATGTACCAGCTAAAACAGAGAAGTTAGTTAATCTATCAAAGATAAGGTTGAATCCAGCGGGTCATCCCATCCCGGATGAGGGGAGTATCAATGGGGCCAAAGAGATGCTGAGAATAATCTCAAAGGCGGATGAGAGAGATCTCGTCATAGTGCTGATCTCAGGAGGAGGTTCAGCGCTCATGGAATATCCAATGGAGGGCATAACTTTGGAAGACTTGAGAGAAATGAACAGATTACTCGTCCTAAGTGGGGCGGATATAAGGGAAATAAACACCGTTAGGAAGCACGTCTCGAGGTTAAAGGGAGGGAGGCTAGCTGAAGCTGCATATCCAGCGAGAGTCGTATCCTTTATAATATCCGATGTCATAGGGGATCCTTTGGATACGATAGCATCGGGTCCAACAGCGCCCGATGAGACGACATTCCAAGACGCTTGGGAGGTTTTGAGGAACTATTCATTGGTGGAGAAGATGCCCCAATCCATCATAAAGGTGATAAAGGATGGTATGGAAGGAAGGATCCCCGAAACTCCAAAGCCCGGGGATCCGATATTTGAGAACGTAACTAACATGATAGTCGCGAATAACCTTAAAGCTGTTCAGGCAGCTGAGGGCACTCTGAGGAGCCTCGGATATAACACATTGGTCCTAGGATCTAGAGTTCAGGGAGAGGCAAGGCACGTGGGGAAGATGCTCGCAGGACTAGCTTCCTCCATCAAGAATGAGGGAATACCGTTATCCCCTCCAGCAGCTCTCCTAATGGGTGGAGAGACCACTGTTACCGTGACGGGGAAGGGCGTAGGCGGGAGGAATCAAGAGCTCGTCCTCGGTGCAGTAAGGCAAGTAGCTGGACTCGATGGGGTAGTGATAGCATCTATTGGGACCGATGGGATAGATGGTACATCGGAAGCTGCTGGAGCTATATGCGATGGTCACACGCTTGAGAGAGCTTTAAGGGAGGGACTAAAGCCTGAGGAGTACCTCAAGAACAATGACTCTTACAGCTTCTTCTCATGGCTAGGTGATGCGATAATAACGGGACCCACTTTGACTAACGTCATGGATCTGATGGGTGTAGTGGTGGAAGATTGATCGGGATCTTTTTAAGTTAGAACCCCCCAATCAGCTAGGTTCAATGGGGAAAAGTCATGCCAAGAAAAAATCCAAGAGAAGAGGAGATATCGAAAGGATGGAAAGGTATGAGGGGAAGGAAAGCTAGGGAGAACTTATACAAAGTAAGAATAGATGGAATCACTGGAGGACATTCATCGATTAAGCCAGGGGATCTAATAGAAGTCCTCGTGAGATCGATCAATAGGAAGGGAGAGGGAGAGGGTATTTACGAGGGAAGACAAGTAATAGTAGTTGGGGCTCCGGATCCTGGAGTGACTGTGAGAGCTAAGGTTAGGAAGATCGCCGATGGGAAGATCTTTGCAGAGATAGCGGACGATGAGTGATGAATAATATAGATAGGTTCATAAGGGCCCTTAGGGAACTTGGATTCACGGCTTACGAATCTAAGGTACTTGCATGTCTCAGTCTAAGGAGAGAAGCCCTTAAGGTGAGTGAATTAAGTGTAATGACGGATCTCCCGAGGACTAAGGTATATTCAGTGATCTCCTCCCTCAATGAGGAAGGTCTCGTTAACGTACACAGTGGAAGACCCCTCAAGGTCTCAGCGCCTTCACCAAATGAAATGGCGTCTCTACTTACTGAAAGAGTTATTGAGAATGCTAGGGCTAGATTGAACGTGATAAGTAGACTCTACTCCCTGAACTTAGATGAAGGGCTCTGGTTATTTGAGAGATCCATAATCCCAGTAAGAAGTGAAAATATCATCAGTAAAATGGCGAGGATAATTATTAATAGTGCAAAAGAGAGAATAAATTTGATAATTAGTGAGAGGAATGTTCATCTCATACCTAAATTACCTAGTGTGGATATAAGGGCTGTATTAGAGGCATCATCCATCCAATCTCATCTAGGTATCCCTAAGGCGAATTGTAGGGTAGTGGGTAAGCATGGGATATTCATGGTATCAAGCGAGAGAGCATGTATACTCAGCGATGAAGAGCTAAAGAGCGGGATCTACGTATCTGAGGGCTCACTTCTATTAGCCTTGCTCAACCTTTTTAAAGGGCTCTATAACTCTGGGTCACCAATTATAAGCTAATAATATCCCTCTTAAGGAGGTGATAAGTTGCAAGAGGAGAGGAATCGTGAGTGGGAATTAGAGTTATTGAGGTTGAAATCTATCCTAGATCTACTGAGATTGGCAGCATCTACGGACTCCGTCTCAGTGTTGGTAGAGTTCTGGAGTGATTCCCTCAATGGGAGGGTCATAGGAACCTTCGCAAACAATTACGGGATAACTAAGCTCGATGTCTTCTCTTTCACGCTTTACGATGGGGATGACGATGGAGGCTTCCTAGTTTACAGAGCGGATGAGACAGGGGAGCACTACGAGTTCTTGCAGGAGTTGTCTTCAGATAAGATAACCTTCCCGGTAGTGAAGCTCTTCAAGGAGCCCAGTTGGTTCTCCGAGAGGATTAGATCGGGTGGTGATTGAGTATAAACGGAAAAATATTATTAGTAGCTGTCGCAGCTTTATTTGCATTCTCAGCGTTATTAATTAGCTATGAAAAGGTTAGTGAGTTCAAATCCGGTCTAGTTGCTAGTATGGAATGCAGAGAGGGGAAGGCGCGTATTTTACTCGTGAATAACGCTTCTCCTTGCAAGCTATACTATCTTATCCTATCGAAAGGTGATAAAATCTTCAGAATAATAGAACTAAATGAAATTATTTATTCTAAAACTGAAGAAATAGAGTTAGATATTGAGGATAAAGGGGTCACGATTTCAATAATATTTGAGAGGGGGGTCATCAACGGTCTCACATGCGGGTCCACGAGCTACTCCCGACCATAACTTTAATTTAGTCGATACTCCACACAGAGGGGCCGTGGTCTAGCTAGGTAGGATGCCGGCCTCGGGAGCCGGAGGTCCCGGGTTCAAATCCCGGCGGCCCCATCAGGTGATGATATGCTGATCTTCATAAAGAACGGGAGGATCAAGGGGAAGATAAGGGATGGAGTTTATTCGCTGGAGATCGTGGATGAGAAGATTGTTCTCTCGCCAATTAAGTGGGAGGAGTCCTCCGAACTTAAGATAGATCTCTCATTGGAAGATATCGATTATATGATAAGGAAGGGGGCTCTCTCTTGAGGAGGGCAATAATAGATACGAATGTGCTCATATTTGCCCATTTTAAGGATACTAAGTATCACGAAGAAGCTAAGAGAATTCTCTCCTCATTGGAGGAGTGGGTGATACCATTCATAGTACTGATAGAACTATTTTGGTTCACTAGAGGCGCTGGATTAGACGAAAAATCGAGGAAAAATCTACTGTTATCATTATTAATGAATAAGAGGGTCAGAGTATCGAATAACGAGCCCGAGGACTTGATAGAATCCGCGATATTAGAAGATCCCCTGGAATTCGAGGATGAGCTGATCCTCCAGCAAGCTGAGAGGGAGGGGCTTCCCATAGTGACATTCGATAACTCCCTAGCGGAGAGAGCGAGGAAGAGGGGAGTAGATGTGATCACTTACAACAAATAATACAGATTTAGGGATAGAGTTAAAATTATCCACATGAGTAAGCCGATCTTCATAAACTCTAGGAACTTTAACCCGAACTTATCCCTCAACGCAGAGTATGTGAGGAGTGAGGGTACCGAGGCTATCGGCGTCGCTATCCCTCCTAAGCCAACGGAAAGCAGGAAAACCCACCAAAGCTTATGGCACCCAGTCAGACCCACTAGCTCATCTACGACAGGTATCATCACAGCTGCATAAGGTATGTTATCGACTAATGCTGAGATGAGAGATGAGAGCCATGCTATGAGTGTTATTAGAATATGTGGGTTCCCATGTGTTGATTTAGAAATAATCTGAGCTAATAAATGGAGGATGCCGACTTTTTCCAGGCTCCCGGAAAAGATCAAGATGCTTCCGAGGAAGATGAGGAGATCCCAGTTGACCTCCCTGAGTATGGGAGCCATCCTCCTACCGCCTATTATCATCAGGAAGGTCGCACCATAGAGCGCTGAGGTACTCGGACTTATTTTCGTCAGATCTTGGAGAAGGAAAAGCAAGAGGACAAAAACTAGTGTCAAAATACTAATTATAAGGAAACTATTTTTCTCTATTTTCAATTTATCTTTATTATTCTTATCCCTTATTTCCAATACCATCTCTCTCCTGAAGAGAGTCATAATCGCTACTAATGAGATCGCATAGATCAGGAGGGTGGGCGGGCCTATGTTCAAGATGAAGCCGATGAACGAAATCCGAAGGTATGAGTAAGCCATTATATTAGGAGGGTCCCCTATCGGAGTCAGCGCTCCCCCTAAGTTTGATGAAATGCTCAACGCGATTAAGACGGGTACAGCAACTCTCCCGAGGTTCAGGGTCTCACAGATACCTAGGGTCATTGGGATTATTATCAGCATAACAGTTGCATTATCTAGGAAAGCTGATGTTATGAAAGTGAACAAGGATAGTGTTATTGTTAAATGATAAATCTTCCTGAACCCAAGAGAGATGAGAACTCTAACCAACATCGACAAAAATCCGGCCTCTCTGAGGGTCTCAACGATAACCATCATACCGAAAAGGAGCCCTAGAACATCTAGATCGAGGTAGTGAATCATATCCTCCCCTTTCAATATCCCAAGGAACCAGAGGATCAGGAGACTCGTGAGGGAAGCCACAGTTCTATGCCTGTACTCCATAGCGAGCATAAGGAAAAGAGCTATGAACACTAGAATTGTTTGAAGTTGCTTAGGCTCCAAAACGCTATAATCCCTCAAGGGGAAGTAAATTAGCGTGAGTAGAAGCAGTATCGCTGGCACTATGTAATGCCTCCTCATTCAGACACCCCAATATAGCATCATGTAAGCCAATATTATTGTGGGCAGATTTGCTAAGATACTGATTTTCAGGAATCTAGATATAGAGATCCCTCTATGGCTTTCTCTAAGTTTCCTCAGAGCGATTATATTCGCTATCGAGCCCCATGGAGTTAGAGCTGAGCCTATGCTACTCCCTACGATCGCCGCCCACCATAAGTCCCTGCCGGCATTAAGAGACCTGAGGACGGGGGAGAGGATCGCCACTGCTTCAGCATCATCTATTAACATTGAGAGACCGATAGATACGAAATAAACGTTAAACTGATTTCTAAAGAGGGATGTCTCCTCAAATAGAATCTCAAATCCCTCCATTAAGTTAATAGATTCTACAGTTAGAAGGAGTGTCCCTACGTAAATCAGGGAGGGCCAATCCACTTCAGTGAATACTTTGGATATCTCCTCTCCGCCCAAGAAGAGGAGGAAAACTGCCATGATGCCTATCGCTAGGCTATCATCGATGCCCAATCTACTTGAGAAAGGGAGTAATGTTAGCATGAGAATGAGAGAAGCTAATCCAAAGATCAGATACGGATTTTCCCCATGGATCTCATTCCCCCCAGTTACCTCACAGTAAAATCTCCCACCTCTCCTCAACAAAATAAAAAGTATTGAGAGGGATAGAAGGGTCGATGTAATCGATATAGGTGCGGCAACGGATAGGAAGTCTAAAAAGCCTATATTGCCATTCACTCCAACTATTATATTGGAGATATCCCCCATGAATGTCGCCATCGAACCCAAATTCGAGGAGATTATGAGGGAGGTAACTAAGTCCCTGGGATCGAATTCCGGGATGCATTCCGCCAGCTTTATAGCTACTAGCACCATATAGAGGAGGACTAAAACATTGCTCAGGATCGCTGAGAGGAGTGCGGTCAGAAGGTTCATCAGTATGAAGATTCTATTCGGGGATCTTAGCTTCCCTAGGATCCTGAGGGATATCAGCTCGTAGAACCTCCCCTTGTTAAGGAGCGCTGATAGCACCTCGAGACCGAAAACTGCCGATACAATTTTTATAATTTCTGCTCTTTCTATAAAGATTTTTTCTATATTCAGTGAATATACATTAACTATTATCGCAAATGACGATATAAATATTAGAGCCTTGTATTCAGGCTTAATTGAGGAGAGAATGAGTGCTAACGCGAATATCAGGAGCCCATAAGTTGGAGAGGGAAAGAGCATTAGCGAGGCTAGGGATTCCATCTTTATCGTTCATAAGTCGGAGCTCAACTAATAATAATGTTTATGCCGGGGCCGGGATTTGAACCCGGGACCTCCGGATCTCCCAGTGGCGCCGGGGCCCTGCACACTTATGAGTCCGGCGCTCAAACCAGGCTGAGCTACCCCGGCTCTTGCTTTTCCACACCTCAAATTAATAAACATTATGGGGGCTCAGTGTGAGCTGGGAACTACATCCCTTCGTTTCGTTGATGTTCGTTCCTATCATCGCCCCGCTGGATTATAGGCTGTGGGGGAAATAAATTTTTCCCTCCAGTTAACGCTTCCGATTAAACCGAAGAGCATTAATTATATGTGTCACTGAGGGATAGGAGGGGTATACCATGGGGTTCGAGATAGAGGAAGCCCCGACCGAGGAATATTCATTCAAGGAGTACATCCTCCAACCCGCAATATTATCCAATAGGATCTTCTCAGCAATTATATCATCTCCAAAACTCAAATATTGGCTTCTAGCTACTATAATAAGCTCTCCTTTCCAAGCGTTGGGCAGCTGGCTCATCATGAGCAAACTTCTCATCGAGATAAGGGTATCTGAGGAGCTCCCGGCCGAGGCCCTGCAATTTATGGAGGGCATCGTGGATCTAATGCTGAGAAACCCGCTAATCATTTTCATAAATTCTCTTATTGGTGAATTATTAGTTGGAGTACTCTCAGGGATCGTAATATTTCTAATAGCGAGATTGTTCGCGGGGAAGGGGAGCCTATCATCGGGGATAGCCTTAGCCGGCCTTAATAGCCTCCCATCGATAGTTTACGGGATACTGCTAGCATTACTTGGACTTTCCTTACCTACGACAAGATGGATCATCGAGGTAGGGCCTCAAATGAATTTCAATACTAATGTTCCTTGGGAGATATTCCTTCAGGAATCTATCCTACAGCTGGTAATCTCAGTTTGGTTCCTTCTGGTGCTCCTGCTCTCTTACATCAGAGGGTATGGGATGACACGTATGAGAGCTGTGATAGCGTCGCTAGTTACGTGGTTCGTATCGAACATCTTCCTGATAATTGGATTACTACCTTATATCTAACCTTCATACTTTCCTCTCAATGGAATAAGCCGCGATCTCCCTCAAAATCCTCTTTTGAGGAGAATCCGGGATGGCATCGAGCTTATCTATCGCATTGATCGAATATTGAAGGGCTAAATCCTCAAGAAATCCCCTAACGTCATCTCCCTTCAGAAGATATGTGATCTCTCCCCTCTTACCCCAGTCAAGGAGATCATCCCTGATCTGGTAGGATAGCCCGAGGTAGAGACCGTAGAGGCCCATCTCCTCGTAGAGATCATCCCTCCCAGCTATAAGTGCCCCCAATGACGAGGCCGTCTGGAAGAGGGAAGCTGTTTTGTACTTCAGTACATCAAGATATTCATCCACGCTTATAGGATCTCCCCTCCTTAGGAGGATAACTTCCATCATCTCCCCTATCGACATAAGCTTAGTAGCTTCAGAGAGGAGCTCCCCTATCCTCTTATCATCATACTTGCTCACTATTTCTAGGACTATCGATAGGATGAAATCAGCTATTAATATCGCCATCTCCATACCATGCTTTATATGGAACGATGGGAGCTCCCTCCTGAAATCGCTATCATCTATTATATCATCGTGTATTAGGGAGGCTGTATGTATTAACTCCACAGCTGCAGCAGCGAGCTCAGGGCTCCCCCCACCACCACAGGCTTCGTTGACGAGGAAGAGTATTGCGGGCCTTATCCTCTTCCCTCCTTTCATGAATTCAATTAATGGATCAGTGAAAGGATTTTTCATATTATTCCTCAAAGCTTCCATTATTGCTAAGTCCGCTCTCCTAACATATGGATTCAGTAGTAGCTTTAGCTCCTCCTCTCCTATTTTGATCACCCCGAGGATCGCACCCTTAGTGCTTTAATCTTTATCATTACAAATTCCGTAATAGGGTTAACATCTTTAAGTGCGAGTCCGATTAGACCCTGATCAGAATGCCTGTGATGGAATTAAGCCCCTCGGAGCTCAAGATAGGCTTGCGAACCGGCAGAATAACAGTAGCTGTATACGGTGTAGGGCACGTCGGAGCCCCTATACTGGCAGCTTGGCTCCTGGCTGGAGCGAAGGGGATAGGAGTTGATAAGGACGAGAGCAAGGTCGAAGCCTTGAGTAATGGAGAGTCTCCAGTGGAGGAACCATGTCTCTCTGAAATTTTCAGGAAGGCCAAGCTGGAAGGGAGGTTATATGCGACATCAAATGGGAGAGATGCATCAGCGAAATCCGATGTGAAGATAATAGCTGTCCCTTCTATGATGGCTAATGGGGAGCCCGATCTATCGGCAATAAGATCAGTTGCAGAATCGATAGCTTTAGGCCTCAAGAGAGGAGATTTAGTCATTCTGGAGAGTAGCGTCCCTCCGGGGACGACGAGGTACCTCCTCAAACCGATATTAGAGGGGAGAAGCGGACTCTCCCTAGGCGAGTTCGGTTTGGCTTACAGTCCGGAGAGGATATCAGAGGGCAGGGCCCTGAGGGACATCGTAGAATCCTACCCAAAGATAATCGGGGGAGTAGATGAGAGGAGTGGTGAAGTAGCATCTATCCTCTATTCAATGATCTCCAAGAGAGGAGTGATAAGGGTATCGAACGAGCTAGTGGCTGAATTTGAGAAGCTCGCTGAAGGAGTTTACAGGGATGTCAACATAGCCTTAGCGAACGAGCTGGCAATCCTTTGCAGGAAGCTGGGTATAGATTACGAGGAGGTCGCTAGAGCTGCGAACAGCCAACCTTACTCCAACCTCCATAAGCCTGGTACTGGAGTCGGGGGGTTGTGTATCCCCATATACCCTAAGTTCTTAATCTGGAAGGCTAAATCCCTCGGACTAGAGTTGAATCTCATCTCAACAGCTAGGGGGATAAATGAGTTCATGCCGAAGGAAGTCGCTGAACTCGTGAGAGAGGGTATCTCAAGATTGGGATTGGAGAATCCGAAGATAGCTGTGCTTGGATTATCTTTTAGAGGGGATATAGGGGACCCGAGGCTCTCTCCAACTTATGAATTAATAAAAGAACTACTCTCCATGGGATTCAAGGATTTAGTGGTCCAAGATCCATTCATAAGTGAGGACGAGAAGCTCTCCTCCATGGGGGTGAGATTAGTCAACGATATGGGGGAGATCTTGGGAGCTGATGTGATCGTGATATCGACGGATCATAGCATCTATAGGATGAGTGTGAGCGAGCTCTTCTCAATGAGTGAGAAAATAAGGCTGATAGTTGACGGTAGGGATTTGATGGAGGTCGATCATATCCCAGCTGGAAGGGCATATGTCGGCGTAGGGAGGCCCTGGAAGTTCAGGTAATCCCCCTCAAAATCTTATCGAATAAGAAGATCCAGAGTGTCTCTAAAAGGGATTCCATAGCAGCGAGAGCCTTCCAGTGATCCTCAGCTACAACTAATGCCCCGTGTCTCTCTATCAGGGCCGCATTGGAATCTTTTAGTGCTTCACTAACGATATCAGCCAATTCTTGAGTCCCAAATGGTCTCCATGGAACTATAGTCAGTTTCTTTATGAAGATACTTGCTTCCTCAGTCATGAAATCTTTTATGATATCGTTCAAGGAGTCCCTGAAGGAGATGGAGAATGCTGTAGCTAGGGGATGATGGCAATGCAAAACGGAGTTAACATCTCCTCTTATAGAATATATCTTCAAGTGTAACCTCCATTCAGAGCTAGGCTTACCGATCCCTTGAAGCACCTCACCCTTATCGTTTATCATAAGGATATCCTCCCCCCTGAGTCTCCCCTTGAATTTCCCAGAGGGGGTTATGAGGAACCCGTTCGAGATCCTTATGCTCGCGTTTCCCCCTCCTCCAGTCGTGAGTCCCTTAATGTACGCTATCCTCATGACTTCAGCTAGCTCACTAGCCAGTAAATCTATATCCTCCAAAGCGATCCCTCCTCGTTAATCTATAGGGAATGGCTATCATCATGCCCATGAGGAAGCCCCCTATATGAGCCCAGTAAGCGACGCCCACGGCCTCCCCCAGAGCTCCTGGAATCAATTGGAGGATGAACCAGAAAATCAGAAAATACTTGGCAGATATCGGCCTTAATGTAACGAGGTATCCTAAGAATATAACTGTGATTATCTTAGCTCTCGGATAAAAGATCAGATAGGCCCCTAAAATTCCGCTTATCGCCCCGGAAGCGCCTACAGCCGGCAGATCCAACGGCATCCCGAGGGATCTCGAGGCGATCATATGTGCGAGGCTTGCTGAAATTCCGGAAAAAAGATAGAAAATTAAATAAT
Source organism: uncultured Nitrososphaerota archaeon (assembly GCA_964519515.1). Classification (GTDB taxonomy): domain Archaea; phylum Korarchaeota; class Korarchaeia; order Korarchaeales; family Korarchaeaceae; genus Korarchaeum. The sequence goes on along the minus strand of CAZFIJ010000054.1, from coordinate 15,303 downwards.
TTATGCGTCCAAGAGCAGCTTCAACATTATCTCCAAAGATGAAAAGATATAACATATTTCCGATTAAGTGAATCCAACCACCGTGGAGGAAAATAGATGTGATCAACCTGTAGGAATTCGGGATAGGTCTCTCCATGAAGGCCGAGGGAATGAAACCATAGTTGCTTATGAGGGAATACATCAGCTCCGGGTTTGACGATTCTAAGATGAAGATCACTATGTTGATCGCTATGAGCGAGTAGCTGATGAGAGGCCTAACGTAACTCGGATTCTCATCTCTGATCGGTAACAATTTATCCTCCCGGGCTCAGCTGACCCTCTTAAGGGCCATTTAAGCCCTCTTGCCGAACACTCATCACAGCCCGAGGAAAAATAGTTGGGAGGGAATTAAAGTTATCCCTTGAGGGCCTTGGCTATCTCGACCCCTCTATCAACAGCCCTCATATTGATCTCAATAAATTGAGGTCTGACAGTTTCCCTTATAGCTTCTTTCAGATTCTCTGGTGATATTATCCCAGAAATCCCACAGAATATTCCTAACATCAACATATTGGTTACTAACTTATCTCCCAATCTCTCAGCTTCATCTGTGGCAGGAATCCTGTAAATCGCCTTTGCTTTTTTCTCTATTAGCTCAAAATATTTTATATTAGATTCGTCAGCAATGACAATAGTCTTTCCAAATTGGTATCTCGGGGATAATGTATTTAGGGAGTGCTGATTCATTACTATCCAATAATCAGGGTTGAGTACCTTCGGGTAATCCACTTCCTCATCCGATATCACTACTTCAGACCTCGTCGACCCTAGCCTGGCCTCTGGTCCATAAGTATAAGTCGATGTCGCATAATAATTCCCTAGGACCGCTGCTTGAGTTAAAACAGCCCCAGCTACAACCACACCCTGACCACCGAAACCGGATATCATGACCTCTATCCTCATAACCACCACACACCCTTCGAGATTATCTCATCCCTCTTCTTTAACCTATCAAACCACTTCCTCTCATAGCTCTCCTCAACCTCTAGGATCTTCCTCTCCTCTTCCTCATCGACTATCACTTGGATCGCGAAATCCGGGCAATAGAGCTCACATAATTTGCAAGCTCTACATTGCTCAATCCTGGCCGCATATGGCTTCTTTATCCCCCTCCAGTTCCTCTCCTCCTTTATCTCAAGCACTCCCCATGGACAAGCCCATATGCAGAGGTAACATGCCTTACAGAGCTTATCACTAACGGCTATTTGCCTTACCCTAGCGGCTGACATAATTATCTCCTCCCAACTCTCTCCTTGAGGAGCTTAAGCCTCTCAGTATACTCCATAACTTCAGGCTTGTGGAGGAACTCCCCAACTATTATCTTACCCTTAAGCTCCTCCGGACTCTTAGTAGCTGCAACGCTTACAGGTATCGAGTTCTCCTTGAACCACTGCATTATATCCCTAGGATCCGACTTGTTGAGGACATACCTCCCCATGAAGGTGGGGCACTGAGATATTATCTCAACGACAGAGAAGCCCTTATGCTTCACCGCTTTCTTTATACTGTTCTTAGCTTGAATTACGTGATAAGTCGTCCATCTGGCCAAATAAGTAGCTCCGGCAGCTTTCATCAACTCAATTAAGTCGAAGTTCGGCTCTATATTCCCATAAGGTGTGGTCTGAGTTATAGCCCCCTCCGGCGTTGTCGGGGCCATCTGACCTCCCGTGAGGGAGTATACCATGTTAGTAACGATGATAGCAGTGAGCCCTATATTCCTCCTAGCTGCATGGATGAGGTGATTCCCTCCTATTGCCATTGAATCGCCATCTCCCATTATTACAATGACATTGAGCTCTGGCTTAGCCAATTTTAAGCCGATAGCGAAGGGAAGCGCTCTACCATGTAGTGTATGAGCTACATCACTCCTAAAGTACAACGGGGTCCAACCAGAGCATCCTATCCCACTAACGAAGGCTGTTCTCTTCCACTCTTCCTCTCCTAGTTCTTCAAAGGCCATCAAGATCATCCTCTCAATTATCCCTATTCCGCAGCCGGAACAGAAAGCGTGAGGCAATAGTTCAGTTCTCATATATTTCTTCGCGAGTATATGCTCGAAATTCTCCTCCTGAATCATATAATCACCTCGCAGCCAGCTTCACAGCTGATAAAATCTCATCCGGATTATGTAAGACCCCTCCAACCTTAGGGACCGAGAATACCTTACAATGTCCCTTAGAAGCCCTCTCAACCTCCCTGACGATCTTGCCCATATTCATCTCAGGGACGACGATAGACTTCACCTTGCTAGAGAGCTCTTCTATTAGTTTATCGTAGAAAGGCCATAGAGTTATCAACCTCAGCATCCCGACCTTTATTCCAAGGTTTCTAGCATCTTTCATAGCCTTCAGGGAAGTCCTCGCCGAAGAACCATATGTGACTATGGCTACATCAGCATCCTCGAGCCCCCTCTCCTCATACATCGCTATTTTCTCCACGTTCTTCTCTATCTTATAGTAGATCCTCTTTATCTTTCTCTCAGCGATAGGCTGCCCCATACCGATCCTGTGCCCGAATTCGTCATGCATTACGCTTTCAACTAGCAAATTATAGCCCTCCCCGAATGCTGGCATCGGGCTCACCCATTCCCCGGGCTCTGGGAGATAAGGTATGAACTCCGTTGGCGGGACAGAGGGCTTCCTCCTCTCAACGATCTCTATCTCACCCGGAGGGGGGATCTTTATGGGTTCCCTTATGTGAGCCACTACTTCATCAGAGAGAATGATAACAGGATTTCTGTAGATCTCAGCCAGATTGAATGCTTTTATTGCTAAATCGAACATCTCTTGAGAGCTCCATGGTGCAAGCGCGATTATAGCATAATCTCCATGGCTACCCCATCTCGCCTGCATCACATCGCCCTGAGACGGTAGCGTGACTAAGCCCGTTGAGGGCCCACCTCTCATGACATCGACCAAGACTATAGGGGTCTCCGTTATTACCGCGAAACCCAAGCCTTCCTGCATGAGGGAAAAGCCAGGCCCACTAGTGGCTGTCATAGCCTTCAGACCACCCCATGAGGCCCCTATTATCGCTATTATGGATGCGAGCTCATCCTCCATCTGAATGAATATACCTCCAACCTTTGGCAATCGATTGGACATTCTCTCAGCGATCTCTGTGGAAGGGGTGATTGGATAACCAGCGAAAAAGCGACAGCCAGCTGTAATTGCTCCTTCAACTAAGGCATCGTAACCAGTCATCAATCGCAGTTCTCCTGGCAAAAGCTAACACCCCCTATCCGGACCCGTATAATTGAAAAATTTAACGTTATACTAAGAGCTTACCCTCTGTATCGATCTCCCCGCTCCTTATCCTGCTGGAGGATATAGGCTTGCCATCTTCAGCTAGGATGAGTGGAGTAACTATTATCTTGAGCTCATTCAATCCCTTCTCCCTCCTCCTCTCGTTAACGGCTAGAGCCCCTCTGTAGCTCTCAGTCGATACTATGATAACATCAGCATCCTCGATATCGGCAGCGGGACCTATTGGATCAAAAATTTTTACAATTTCATAGGAGACACCTCTCGAATTCAGGAACTCCCTGAGGGATATCTCCCTCTCCTCAAAGGGAAGGATCTTATCTGCTAGGGGCTTCGATTCTATTAGGGGCCCATCTGCTAATCCAACGATTAGGCTCTCTGCCACCTTACAAGCGAGATCCAAGAGCTCTTTGTGCCCTCTATGAAGTCTATCGAAACTACCTCCGACTACTGCCTTCCTAAAAGGTTTTCTACAACATCCTTTAGTCTCCAAGACTCACCCTCCTTGATCAGAATGCCCTCCTCGAATACCTCTATCTTACCATCGCTCAGCTTCACTAGATGTTTGATACCGAGTTCCTTAGCCTCATCGAAATTCTCAGGACTCCAAACGACAAATATTATCTCTTCCGGCTTAAATCCCTCGGATAAAACACTTTTAAGGGAGATATCTTTCCCTATCCAGATCTTATGGGCGATATGATGAATACCTAATCTCAGGACCTTCTCCCATTCCTTAACAGGCTCTCCCCTCGATATCACACCTATAATAAGTCCCATATCCCTCGCTCTCATGACGAGCTCCATGATGCCGGGCTGAGGCCTGAGGAAGGCTCTCTTCACATCATGATATGCGATCACTCCAGCAGCTATCACCCTGAAATCTTTCTTTAACCCTAATCTAATCATCATCTCATCGAAGTGGAATGGGTAATCTTCTCCCTTATCCTTAATGACCTCTATCAGCGTCTCCATGGCTATCTCGTGCTCTATCGGAAGGCCAGCTTCCCTCATCGCTGTAACAGCCCACTCCCTAGCTACTGCTTTGAGGAGCCTGGAATTGTAGATCACGTTGTCCAATTCCATCAGGAGTAGTTTCATCACCTCACCACCTTAGTCAGTCTCTCAGGCTTATCGGGGTCTAGTCCCCTTAAAATAGATACTTCTAGTGAGAGCAACTGCATCGGGACTACTGCAACTATGGGGGATAGCTCATAGCTGATCTTCGGTAGTTCAATATCCCCTCCTTCATCCACATTGATCACATCACCTCCAAGAGATCTCACCCTCTGAGCTATATCCTCTATCTCCGATCCTAGTATTAAGAATACGGGAGTTCCCTTGGTGAGGAGCTGTATCGGACCATGCAAAAACTCTCTCGCTGAGTAACCTACGTAGTGCAGATTAGCAGTCTCTCTAAGCTTTAGAGCAGATTCTAAAGCTGTAGGATAATTTGGCCCCTTTCCTAAAACGAATCCAAACTCCTTTTCCCTTATAGCATCAGCATAGATTTTATAATCCTTACGTAAGATCTCCTTGATGACATCAGGGACTCTCTCAAGCTCCCTCCTGAGCTCTTCAATATCCTTACCTCTGATCTCCGCTAACTCGAGTGAGAGAAGGTAAGAAGCTGCGAGTTGTGTAGTGTAAGTCTTCGTAGCAGCTATAGCCCTCTCCTCCCCAGCCCTAGTAATTATCGATAAATCAGAGATCTTATAGAGAGTGCTATTCCTAGTATTCGTTATCGAGAGAACGGGAGATTCAGGGGAAGCTTTTCTAAAAGCTTCTACAGCATTTATAACATCTATACTCTCTCCACTCTGGGAAATCGCTACGAGAGATGAATTGACGAGCTCCCCTGGGATCCATTCCGGGAGCTCTGATGCTGGTATTGCAGTTGCTCTCAAGCCAGCTATCCTGGAGAGGGCCCTGCTCAACACTAGTGAGGAATGATAGCTTGATCCACTGCCAGTGACGTATATGAATGAATTATTCAGTAATTTAGCGGCTTCACCCGTCTCATCAGAGCACTCCTTAAGTGTTCTCGCGATGGCCTCGGGTTGCTCATTTATCTCAGCTCTCATATAAGCTCCGGGTTCCTTAGGCATCATTGCTCTATCGGATAAAGTTAATTTATACGTATGGTCACTAGACTTATGGACGACGAGTTAGTGAGCTTCTTCTCCAGACTCTCGGAGAGTTTTGGTCCATCCGGGTTCGAATCCGAGCCAATTAGCTTAATCAAGGAGAGATATTCGATTTTTTCAGAGAGTTCAATAAGAGACGGTCTCGGATCTCTCATACTCAAAAAATCTGGGGAAACTGAAGGGCCAAAAGTTATGGCTGCTGGCCATGTCGATGAGATAGGATTCATAATAGTCTCAATAGAGGATAATGGATTCCTGAAGTTCGAAACTCTGGGTGGATGGGCCTCAACGACGTTACCAGCCCAGAGGGTCATCGTGAGGACGAAGAAGGGGGATCATGTGGGGGTGATCACTAGTAAGCCCCCTCACTTAATGACCCCTGAGGAGAGGAATAAGCCCATCGAGATAAAGGATCTCTTCATAGACGTAGGAGCCAAGAATAAGGATCAAGTGAAGGAAATGGGGATAAGGATAGGGGATCCAGTCGCTCCTCTAGCGCCCTTTGAGGTATTGAGAGGAGGGAAGGCCTGGCTTGGGAAGGCCTTCGATGATAGAGTTGGCACTCTAGTCGTCATGGAGGTCCTCAGAAATCTGAAGGAGAGGGGGGTTAATCATCCCAATACTTACTACGCTGTCGCGACTGTGCAAGAGGAGGTCGGATTGAGAGGCGCTGAGACAGCAGCTGATGTGGTCAATCCTGACGTCTTCATTGCGGTAGATGTCGATATAGCGGGTGACTCTCCGGGGATATCTTCAGCCGAGGCCCCAGCGAAGATGGGGGAGGGTGTCTCAATAATAACTTGGGATAGGAGTATGATACCGAACTTCAAGTTGAGGGAGTTCGTGATAGAAGTCGCAGAAGAGGAGAATATCCCCTATCAGCTCTCAGCGGTCAAAGGAGGGACGGATGCTGGAAGGGTTCATTTACACAGTAAGGGAGTTCCATCAGTCGTCCTCGGAATTCCTACGAGGCATATACACTCCCATAGCTCGATACTCTCTCCAGATGATGTTGAGGCTGCAATTAAGTTACTCTCAGCTCTCGTCAGGAAGATGGATTCTAACATAGTGAGGGGGTTCCAAGAGCTTTGAGTGAGCTCACATTAAGCGCACCTATCTCTTGGCTCGATGGTATAGACGTGAGAACAGGTAGGATAGTGCAGGAAGGCCACCCTCAGAAGGGGGAGAGTATCGCTGGCAGAGTCGTGAGGTTAAGGGGATCCACGGGCTCGACGGTAGGAGCTTATATCTTCTTCGCACTGAAGAGAAATAACACTGCACCATTGAAGATAATTCTAGAGGAACCAGATAGTGTCACAATAGCTGCTGAGCTCGCTGGGATACCTGTCGAGCTTAAAGGGGTTAAAGAAGTGAAACTTGAGGATGAGGAGATCGATGAGAGCTTAAAGAGGTATCTGGAAAGGGAGGCATCCATCTCAGGGGCTCAGGGGTTCGCGAGGATAAAATCAGTCCATATATCAGGCGTATCTTATGCTACCATAGGGGACGCTGGGAGGGAATGGTTATCGGAGGTCGCCAACAAGATCAAGTTCAAGGTGACTGCTACGACGAACCCTGCTGGGATGGATCTAATTAGTTGGAGGGATATGGGAATACCGGAGGGCTTCGCGAGGAGGCAAATAGAGATAATCGATTCACTCATTGGAATGGGGGCCCTACCGACCTTCACTTGTACCCCCTACCTCTCTGGCAACCTCCCGGTTTACGGTGAGAGCGTCTGTTGGGGGGAATCGAGCGCTGTAGCTTTCATAAACAGCGTTATAGGGGCTAGATCGAACAGAGAAGGCGCTACGAAGACAATAGTGGCAGCAGCCACAGGATACACTCCTCTTTACGGGAAGCATTTAGATGAGAATAGGGTACCCAACTTAGCAGTTTACCCGGAGCCCCTAGAGAACTTACTCCACTACTATTTACTCGCATATTACATTGGGCTTCACTATCCCGATTCAGTACCTATCTATAACGTTAAGAGAGCCTCTTTACCCGAATTGAAGGCACTTGCAGCCGCTGGTGCAGCCTCAGGCTCAATAGAAATGTATCATATACCTGGAATCTCTCCTAACAAGGCCTTTGATACTTTAAAATCGATTCAAGTCACTAAGAGGGATCTATTAGATCTCCGTGAGGAGTTAAGCTCCTTCGATGGGGGTACTGATCTCGTAGTACTCGGTTGCCCCCATCTATCCCTTCAGGAGATTAAGGAGCTCTCAGAGCTGATGGATAGGAGGAAAGCACTCGTCAGATTCTGGATATTCACAGCTAGAGCATTCATGCCCCTAATAGAGAAGTTAAAGTGGAAGATCGAAAGATTTGGAGCTAGTATATGGTATGATACTTGTATGGTCGTTTCCCCTCTCGAGGAATTGGGGATCAAGAAAGTGACCACGAATTCCGCGAAAGCAGCGAAATATCTGAGCAGCTTGAGGGGTTTGGAAGTAGAGCTATTAGATATAAAAGAGATAATAGAGAGGTACAGTGCCCCCGAATAGTATTTAAATCCCCAAATATGCTTTCTTCACATGCTCATTTCCTAGAAGTTCCCTTCCAGCGCCCTCCATGACAGTAGTTCCGTTTTCGATTACATATGCTCTATGGCTGACATTTAGAGCCATGTAGGCGTTTTGCTCAGCTATTAAAATGGATATCCCTCTCTCCCTATTTATCTGTTGTATCGCATCGAATATCCTATCGACCATTATGGGTGAGAGTCCAAGCGATGGTTCATCGAGCAATAAGATCCTCGGAGCTCCCATCAGGCCCTTAGCTATAGCTAGCATCTGCTGCTCCCCTCCGCTCAGGGTCCCGGCTAACTGCTTCCCCCTCTCCTTCAGAATCGGGAAGAGGGAGTAGACGAACTCAAGGTCGCGTTTCACACTTTCTTTGTCCTTCCTTAAGAAAGCCCCCATTTCGAGGTTCTCAATGACAGTCATCTCGGGGAAGAGCCCCCTTCCCTCTGGGACGTGTATGAGGCCGAGTGATGCTATTTGGAAGGGTTCCTTACCAGCTATACTCTGACCATCCATTATTATATCGCCGCTGTTAGGCCTTAAAAGACCAGAGATCACTCTGAGAGTCGTCGTCTTACCTGCACCATTAGCTCCTATCAGAGATACTATTTCGCCTCTCTCAACCCTTAGCGAGACTCTCTTAAGAGCTAGTGCCTTCCCATAAGATGCGGATACATCCCTAACCTCCAACATGGAACCTCTCCCCCAAATAAGCCTTTATCACCTCTTCATTCCTCCCTATTTCCTCAGGAGTTCCTTCAGCGATCTTCCTCCCGAAATTCAGGACTATTATCCTCTCGCATATCCCCATTATGACCCTCATGTTGTGCTCTATCACTACTGTAGTCATGCCGGATTCCCTCAATCTTCTCACTACATCCATCACTTCATCCATCTCAGTAGGGGTAAGACCTCCAGCGGGCTCATCTAACATGAGCAATTTCGGCTCTGATGCGAGGGCTCTAGCTATCTCAAGCCTCTTTCTCTCACCTTGAGGCAGTGCTTCCGCTAGGAAATCCCTCCTATGAGCTAATCCCACGAATTCTAAGATCTCATTAGCTCTCTCAATTGCCTCACTTTCGGTGATGCCTCTGACTATACCCTTCTTCACGTATATGGGGACGAGCACGTTATCTATCACCTTCATCCCTAGGAAGGGCCTGACTATCTGCCAAGTCCTCAAGATCCCCATTTTAGCTATCTCATTTGGCTTTTTTCCAGTTATCTCATTGCCCTGAAAGAGGACCCTGCCCCTATCTGGCTTATAGAAGCCAGTTATCACGTTGAATAGCGTAGTCTTACCTGCACCATTAGGGCCTATTATCCCGAATATCTCTCCCTCTTTGACACTAAAGGTGACATCATCTACAGCTACAAGCCCTCCGAATCTCTTAGTGACATTATTAACCTCCAATATCATCCTCTCACCTTCCTGATTATGAACTGGAGGAGCCCATAGATCCCTGATGGGAAGAACTTCATCACTATCACTATGAGGCCGCCGTATATTAGATACCTGTACTCCAGGTAAGGCCTCAGGACTTCCTGAAGGATTGTGAGCAAAGCCGCTCCCATCAACGGACCTATCAAAGTCCCGAATCCACCTATTATCGTCATAGAAAGTATGTTTATTGATTCGGAGAGCGCGGACATCGCGGGGCTTATGTACCTTATATAATGAGCGTAGAGACCACCTGAGAGACCTGCGAAGAACGTCGCTATGATGAAGGCGAAGATCTTGAAGAATGGTACGTTAACTCCGATGGAGAGTGCTGCATCCTCGTCCTCCCTTATTGACACTAATATCTTACCTATTCTCGACTTAGTGAGTAGATGCAGGAAGGAGATACTGAGAAGAGTCAATATCAGGGCGATGTAATAAAATGAAGACTTTATCCTGAGATCTATGGGCCCTCCGGGGAGCGGAGGGATGTTCGGTATTCCTATAGGTCCTCTAGTGAGCCAATCAAGGTTTATCAACATCAGTTGAACTATCACGCCAAAACCTAATGTTGAAATAGCGAGATAAGGACCTTTCAGCTTTAAAGATGGAATTCCAAGTATCAACCCGAATAACGAGGCCAGTATACCGCCAATTAAGATTCCTATCCAGGGACTCACGTTGAGGTTCATGCTGAGCAGTGTCGATGTATAGGCACCTATAGCGTAGAATGCCGCATGTCCCAGTGAGAGCCTCCCCGTGTAACCCACTAAGATATCCAAGCTAGCTGCCGTTATCGAGTACAGCATTATCATTATCGCTATATGAGTAACGTAATCCCCGGCTAGAGGCAGGGGAAGGAGTAAGATAAATGCTAAAACGTAATATTTGAGATCCTTAATTACGAGATCCTTAGTTATCCCTAACATCAGCTCCTCCTCCCTCCTAAAATGCCCTGAGGTCTGAACCAGAGGACTAAGATCATTATAACGAAGGCTACCACTTGCCTATACTCAGTCCCGAGGAATACGCCTCCTAAGCCCTCGGCAAGCCCTATGAGAAATCCAGCGAGTATACTACCGACTATGTTGCCCATACCTCCCGTTATGACGACTACAAAGGCTTTAGCAACGACATCCAATCCCATGGTCGGATATACATTGTATATGGGCCCCAAGATCCCTCCAGCTAGTGCTGCTAAGGCGGTGGAAATCAGCATCGTTACATCATATATCCTGTAGGTGTCTATCCCCACTAGGGCGGCTGCTGATGGGTTCTGAGCAGTAGCCCTTATCGCCTTCCCCGTCTTAGTTGCCTTGAGGAATGTGTATAATATGCTCAATGAAGCTAAAGCCATGAAGAAAGTCATTATCCTCGCTAGAGAGAAGGAAAACCCTCCCGGGAGTTTTATTATATGTGATGTGAGGGCGCTGGGTATCGCTATAGGGATGGGCCCCCAGATAACCAATGCAAGATCTACGAAGAGTATCGAGAGCCCTATCGTCAGCATGATGAATCTTAAGTCCTGGAAAAAGAAAGCTGCTGCTCCTTTAGCCTCTCTAAGCTCTCTGTAAAGTGAGAGAAAGACTAGTTTATTGAGAATTATCCCTAAGAATCCAACAGCTACTGCTGCTAGAGGCGCGACCACGTAGGGATCGCTACCCAGGGCGCTGACCAGTGTGTAAGTAAGGAAGGCCCCCAGCATGTAGAACTCGCCATGGGCGAAGTTGCTAAGCTTCATCACCCCGAATATCATTGTCAGCCCGACGCCTATCGCAGCGTAAATACCGCCCATCATTAGGCCCAGGAGCATCTGCTCTACTAAGAGTGACGTGGAGAGCAAGTTAACACCCCCGATAAAAAAGATGAATTTTGGGTATCAGCCACCATAAAGCTTCTCAGGAGGTATGTACTCTCCTTCTTTATCGGAATCTGGGTAGAGGATGACCCTCTTGAGCTTCCCGTCGACCTTCTGCACTTGCACTAAGAGGACCTTCGTCTGAGCCTGACCCTTCTCATCGTAGTATATCGTTCCCTGAGCCCCCTCGAACCTCAAAGTTTTGATCGCTTCAGCTACCTTATCGACATCCCATGTCCCCGCTTTCTCAACCCCATATTTTAGCGTCATGAACGCATCCCAGACACCCGCGGAATACATAGCAGGCATCCTATTCCACTTCTGAACGAACTTCTGGACGAATTCTTGAGCAGCGGGCCTCTTAGATGTCGGTTCAAAGTAACTGACATGAACGAGTCCTATAGCATCATCGCCGGCTAATTGGAGGAACTCCTCACTTGTGACACCACCTAACATGCTGAACTGTTTGTAGAGGCCTATCTCGTGGGCTTGTTTCAGTATGTTAGCAGCGTCCCTTATGTTAGCAACGACGAATATCACATCTGGATTAGCAGCCTTTATCTTTGAGAGCTGAGGCGTGAAATCCGTAGTTCCAGCATCGAAATATTCCTCCGCAACTATGGTCACACCTTTAGCTTTCACCCTTTCTCCCCAGAGTTTGAGTCCCTCTCTCCCGTAGTCATCGTTTATTCCCAACATAGCTGCAGTCTTGGGCTTCAAATGCTCAACTATCCAATCGGCATGTTGAGTCGTTTGCATCCATTGATTAGCGCAACTCCTGAAAGTATACTTGTAGCCCTGCTCAGTTATCTTAGTCGCTACGGATACAGGCACGAGGAGGAGCCTCTTGTTCTCCATGATCGTGGGTTGAACTGCTAAAGTAACGGTCGAGCAATACTCCCCTACTATCGCGTACACGTTATCTTGAGTTATCATCTTCTGGACGGCTGCTGTGCCTAAATCAGCCTTGCATGCGGTATCCTCTATGACGAGCTCTATCTTCTTTCCTAAGATCCCACCTTTCGAGTTTATCTCCTCTACAGCTAAGAGGGCCGCTTGCTTCATATCGAGCCCATGTTCAGCTAAGCCTCCTGTCAGTGGAGCGATAAGCCCGATCTTAACAGTTCCTGCCTCTGTAGGTTGTGTTGTCAGGAAAAATGCAGCTGCCGCCACTAGGATAACTATTAAAGCCACAAGACCTATCAGAAGACCTCTACTCATTGCCATAAAAACACACCCCCTGGCTTGCAGTGCACCCACTACGCTCAGCTTTACTTATAAAGCTTTAGTAAATTTTCCGAAGCATTCTCGGGGACTGCTCTAACTAATTCTTTTTGATTTAGCAAGTGAAGATATCTAGATTTTAAACAAAAGTTTTTAATAATTCCTCGGAGCCCTTGAGGGGTGATCCCGTGGCTCTGTTCAATCTGAAGGGTAGAGATTACATAACCACGAGGGACTACACGAGAGAGGAACTTGAATATCTGATTCAGATGTCTATTGATTTGAAGAAGATGTGGTACTCTGGGATAAGGGTCAAACCTCTCGAGGGTAAAGCAGTAGCTCTCCTCTTCAAGAAGCCTTCAACGAGAACTAGAAATTCATTTCAAGCGGCTGTATTTAGATTAGGTGGATTCTCTGTCTATATGAGGCCAGATGAACTTCAACTCCAGAGAGGAGAGCCAATCAAGGATACCGCTAGGACCCTGGATAGGTATTATGACGCCCTCGTCATAAGGACCTTCGGTCAGGAGGAGATAGTAGAATACGCTAACTACATGAAGAATCCTGTGATAAATGCCCTCTCAGATGAGGAACATCCATGTCAAGCCTTAGCTGACCTTATGACGATAAAAGAGAAGTTCGGGAGGTGGGATGGCCTCAAGATGGTCTATACCGGGGATATATGGAACGTAGCTCATTCTCTCATCGCAACAGCGCCGCTATTCGGCATGGACTTAGTACTAGCGGTCCCCCGTGGATACAATCCGATCGAGGAGATATGGAAGTTCGGCGAGAGGGAGGCTGCTCGTAGAGGAACTAAGCTCGAGATAGTTCACGACCTTAGGGAAGCTGTCAAGGGAGCTGATATAGTGTATGCGAATACATGGTGGAGTATGGGGAAGCCTGAGGAGACCAAAGATAAGAGGAAGGAGGATTTCGCTCCCTTCACCGTTACCCCCGAGATAATGAGCCTAGCTAAAGAGGACGCTATATTCATGCACTGCCTCCCAGCATACAGGGGAAATGAGATGACTGATGATGTGATAGAGGGCAAGTGGTCAGTCGTCTTCGATCAGGCTGAGAATAGGCTCTGGACTGAAGCAGCTATATTAGCTGCTTTGATCTAATCATTTATATTTTTCAACTATAGGGTGGTCCCATGAGCTTACTCACCATAGCCTTGGGAGGCAACGCTCTCCTCCAATATGGACAGAAGGGGACGTTTGAGGAGCAACTAGCTAACGCTAGAGTGACGGCCAAGCAGATAGTTGAGCTCATAAAGAGAGGGTATAAAGTCGTTATAACTCATGGTAATGGCCCTCAAGTCGGTGCTATACTACTTCAGCAAGAAGCGGGGTCCTCTCAAGTTCCCGAGATGCCTCTACATGCTTGTGGTGCTATGAGCCAGGGGCTGATAGGTTATATGATCCAGCAATCGCTGATAAATGAGCTTAGGAAAGCGGGAATCGATATGCCGGTAGCAACTGTCATCACTCAAGTCCTCGTCGATAGGAATGATCGGGCTTTCAGGAATCCCACGAAGTTCATAGGTCCGTGGTACAGTGAGGAGGAGGCCAAGGAGAAGGATAAATTGGGCTGGATAATGAAGTACGATGTAGGAAAGGGGTGGAGGAGAGTAGTCCCCTCACCAGATCCGATAAAGCAAGTTGAAATAGAGGCTATAAGGAGGATGGTGGATTCCGGGATAATAGTGATAGCTTCAGGAGGAGGGGGAATACCTGTAGTAGATGAGAAGGAGCTAGAGGGGGTAGATGCTGTCATAGATAAGGATCTGGCTGGAGAGAGGCTCGCTTCCTCCTTAGGGGCTGAGGTATTCATGATATTGACGGATGTCGAGAAAGTAGCTATAAACTTCAAGAAGGAGAATCAGAAGTTCCTAGATACCCTCACATTGGAGGAAGCGAAGAAATACTATGAGGAAGGGCACTTCCCACCGGGCAACATGGGACCTAAGGTGCTAGCAGCGATCAGATTCGTTGAGCGGACAGGTAAAACCGCTATAATAACGAGCTTAGATAAAGCTATAGATGCCCTCGATGGAAAAACAGGAACTAGGATAATCAAAAAATAATTTAAATTTTTAAAACGTCTTCATAGCCCTTTAAATCCAGTAATCCGTGTCCGGAGAAGTTAAAGGCGATTATTCTCTTCTCACTATCCTTTTTAGCCTTCAAAGCCTCATCTATTGCTGCTTTTATAGCGTGATTCGTCTCAGGCGCTGGAATTATCCCCTCCGTCCTCGCGAAAATTCTGCCCGCTTCGAATACATCCTCCTGTGTGTATTTAACTGATCTTATCACGCCCCTATTCTTCAATAAGCTCACTGTAGGCGCAGCGCCGTGATATCTCAGACCGCCAGCGTGAATAGGAGGTGGCACGAAGTCATGGCCCAACGTATACATCATCAGTAGGGGCGTTATACCAGCTGTATCGCCGAAATCATACCTATATTCTCCATCAGTCAGTGAAGGGACTGTTGATGGTTCTACAGCCACTACATCATAACTCTCCTTCCCCCTCAGGACTTCCTCTACGAATGGGAAGGTGAAGCCCGCGAAGTTGCTCCCTCCACCGACGCATCCTATCAAGACATCAGGCTTCTCCCCTAGTATCTCGAACTGTTTCTTAGCTTCCGATCCTATTACTGTCTGATGGAGGAGTACATGATTAAGGACACTTCCTAGGGAATATTTAGCCTTATCATCCTTCATAGCTGCCTCTATAGCCTCACTTATCGCTATTCCTAATGATCCAGGGTGCTCAGGATCTCTCTCCAGGT
>CAZFIJ010000053.1:0-5037 GCA_964519515.1 uncultured Nitrososphaerota archaeon | reverse complement strand
CATTATAGAGCTCCAATAAAAAATTTTTCTTTGAGATCGAGACGTATCTTGGGAAAACTTTTATAAGTAAGTGATATCATAGGAGAGGGGCATGCATATGGCCCTGAGTAGAGGAGCCCTTTATGGAATTATCCTCATCGTAGTGATCTTAGTCATAGCAGCTGCATACTTCCTCATGCTGCCTCCAGCCCCCACACCAACTGCTCCTACGACACCTACAACCACGCCTACAGTCACGACACCAGTTGTTGAATATAAAAGGACCATCGTGATTGGGACTGATTTAGACAATCAAGCTTTAGATGTTCAGCAAGCTAGTTGGACCACTCTAGCTAATTGGTACGCCTTCTCCTCACTCGTTGCCTTTGATCAGAATAGGAACGTTGTAGTGGATCTCGCTGAGAGTTATGAAATCCAAGAAGGCGGTAAAGTTCTAATAATAAAGCTCCCCAAGGACCTGAAATTCCCAATCACAAATAATCCTCTTAACGCGAGGACAGTGAATGAGTCCGTTTATAGGTATATACAACTCAGTCCTTATAGCGCTGACTGGATCGAGCTGAATCATACTGAGATAATAGACGATTATACGATAAAGTTCGTTTTCAATAACCCACCCGGGCCTCTCTGGGCTGTCATCACATCCGAATATGGTGCCCCTGTAGATGTCGAGTACGCTAAGAAAGTTGGAGATAGTGAATTTAATGCTCATCCAATTGGGGCCGGCCCATTCATCATAAAGGAATGGGTTAAGGGTTCTCACACGATCTTAGTCCCTAATCCCAATTATAAGACCAATTTACCTTTCGTTGAGAATAAAGGGCCAAATCCGTATCTTGATCAAGTCATAATAAGGGTAATCGCGGATGATTTAACTAGAGTCAATGAATTCCTCGCGGGGAATATAGATATCCTAGCTGCAGTTCCTCCTCAATACGTAGATAGGTTGAAAGCAGACCCCAATACTGTGTTACATGAATTCGCTTATGGCGGTTACCATTTCATGATCTTCAATTTAGAGAAACCTCAGTTTAAGGATAAGAATGTGAGAAAAGCTATATACATCGCGTTGAACAGGGATGATTTTGTCGTAGTCAATGATTATACAACTGAACCTCAATATAGTTTCATCTCACCGGGTATGCTCTGTTACAATTTTACAGTCGAGGAATATGCTAGAAAGAACTTCGGATACAATTTGGAGGAGGCTAAGAGGCTTCTTGATGAAGCAGGATGGAAAATGGCCCCGGATGGCGTGAGGAAGAAGGAAGGCGTAGTGCTTTCATTCGTCCTCGATGTACCCAATGATAATCCGAGGTTGAGGAAGATAGCCCCGGTAATACAGGAGCAGCTCTCCAAGATAGGGATAAAGGTTGAGCTCAGGGAGTATGAGCAGCATTACATAAGGGAAAAGGTATGGAGGAAGGACTTCGAAGCTGCTTTAAATGTCTTCGCATGGCTAGATCCGGATGGAGATATGGCATATTGGCTCCACTCGGGTAGAGCAGCTAACTCTACTTACATCAATCCTGAAGTAGATAAATTGTTCGATGCCGGCATGGGTACATTCGACCTCAGGGAGAGGACGAAGATATACTCTAGGCTTCAGATGATACTCCTGGATGATCTCCCTGTGATACCCTTGCAGTACCCCAAGCAATATGTAGCAGTGAATAAGAACGTTGAAGGGGTCAAGTTCGTGCTTCACACATCCCCCTATATATACCTCAATGACGTCAAGGTGAGGAAGGGCTGAGAGAAAAGGGATCTCCATGGGAATCCTCAGCTATGCTGCTAAGAGGCTCTCAATAGGTTTTTTCATCGTAATATTCGTCTCCCTCATCCTCTTTATTTTTATGCAATTACTCCCGGGCGATCCGATAACGCTCCTCACAGCCGGTGAGAGAGTGAGCCAGCAGCGTATCGAGGAACTGAGGAGAGCATGGGGCTTAGATCAGCCTATCTACATACAGTTCTTCTTCTGGCTCTCTCATATGCTTCAGGGGGACTTCGGAACGTCTTTCGTCTTTAAGCTCCCCGTAGTCAGGGTCGTAGTACCGAGGATCCCTGCAACTCTCCAACTCACGATAACAGCGTTGGTAATCTCATATATCTTCGGAATAATCTTAGGTACATTATCAGCTGTTAGGAGAGGTATGTTATCTGAGAGAGTCCTGACTGGAGTCTATACGTTCCTCTACTCGATCCCGACCTATTGGTTGGGTGCGATGTTGATGTTAGCATTCGGCTTCTACTTAAGAGTCCTACCTATCTCAGGTCACGGGACTCTCGCTCACCTCATACTCCCCGCCTCGACACTAGCTCTTCCTAATATCGCGATATTCGCGAGGATGATGAGGACGGAAGTTTTAGAGACACTATACGAGGAATATGTGAGGACCGCGATGGCGAAAGGGCTTCCTAGATTGGTAGTATTATTCAGACATGTGATGAGGAATGCCCTAATTCCTGTAACGGTCCTCTTCTTCTTAGAGCTTCCATGGACTATAGGAGGGGCTGTTATAGTTGAAGCTATATTCTCATGGCCGGGCATGGGGAACTTGCTCTACCGCTCCATATTGATGCAAGATTATCCTGTAGTCATGTTCATAATATTTCTAATATCAATATTCACAGTTATATCAAATGTAATAGGAGATATTTTAACTGCAATTCTAGATCCTAGGGTTACGTTAAAGGGGTGATATTTTGCTTGCTTCTGAGGGAGTTGCGAAGGTAACTAAGGAAGCCTCTGGATATATCAAACTTATCTGGTCCCATTGGAGCGCTAGAACTGGCCTTATAATCTCAATCTTCATAATACTTATCGCTATATTCGCTCCTCTCATAGCCCCGAGGAGCTACGCTCAGACAGATCTCAAGCACAGGCTGGAACCACCATCCCCCGATTTCCCCTTCGGTACAGATGAGTTAGGGAGATGTATCTTCAGCAGAGTTATCTACGGATCCAGGATAGCTCTCTGGGTCGGGATCCTCGTTGTAATCGTGGAGGCCTTAGTAGGCGTCACTTTAGGCATCATAGCTGGTTACTGGGAGGGATGGGTAGATAGAGTGATATCATTCCTCTCTGATTCCATATGGGCTCTACCGCCGATAGTCCTAGCGTTAGGTGTAGTCACAGTGATAGGTCCTGGTATATCGCAAGTCGTGACAGCTATAGCGATAGTGAGCTGGCCTCCCTTCACTAGGGTTTCAAGAGCGAAAGTGTTATCTATCAAGAATAGGGAGTTCGTTATAGCTGCTAAGGCAATAGGAGAATCTGATATCTCAATAATAGTGAGATACATACTCCCTAACATAATCCCATCGATCCTCGTCCTCGCTACCTTAACGCTCCCGACGGCGATCCTCTCAACCACAGCTTTGAGCTTCTTGGGGTTCGGTGCCCAGCCCCCGACTCCTGATTGGGGTGATATGATAGCCAAAGGGATGGGGTACTTGCAGATAGCGCCTTGGATATCGACATTCCCCGGGATATTCCTCGTCATAACTTCTCTAGGCTTCAACCTACTCGGGGATGGGCTTAGGGACTTGATAGATCCAAGGCTGAGGATTTAGGTGATTATATGGGGCTCCTCCAGATTAAGGACCTGAGGACATACTTCTTCACCTCTAGGGGTAAGGTGAGGGCAGTAGATGGCGTGGATCTGAGTTTGTACGAGAGAGAGGTGCTAGCGGTCGTAGGGGAAACTGGATGCGGGAAGTCAACGCTGGGCCTATCGATAATACGCTTAGTCCCTTACCCCGGGAGGATAGTTGGAGGAGAGATATTTTTCAAAGGAAAGGACCTCCTCAAGATGGATGAGAGTGAACTGAGGGAGATAAGGGGAAAGGAAATCGCTATGATATTCCAAAATCCATCAAAAGCCCTCAATCCAGTTTACAAAGTAGGTTATCAGATAGCTGAGATGCCCAGATATCACTTAGGAGTCCCGATGAAGAGAGCTTGGGGATTAGCAGTAGATCTCCTAAGGAAGGTCAAGATACCTGACCCAGAGGTCAAGGCCTCTAGCTATCCTCACTCCTTGAGCGGCGGTATGAAGCAGAGATCCCTGATAGCTATGATGATATCACTGAAGCCAAGCTTACTAATAGCTGATGAGCCTACTACAGCCTTGGATGTCACAGTTCAAGCTCAGATAATGGATCTCCTTAAAGAGATAAGGGAGGAAGTGGGGATGGCAGTCATGTTGATAACTCATAACATAGGCTTAGTCGCGGAGGAATCCGATAGAGTCGCAGTTATGTACGCTGGCAAGATAGTCGAAGTAGGAGCTACACCAGATGTGCTAGAGGACCCTCTCCATCCATACACTAGGGGCTTACTATCCTCGCTACCCTCCAGGAGGAGTAGGAAGGAGAGGCTGCCCTCGATACCCGGGAGCGTCCCAGATTTGATAAATCTGCCTAGTGGTTGTAGATTCCATCCGAGATGCCCCTATAAATTGGATATATGTGATAAGGAGGAGCCTAAGCTTTCTGAAGTGAAGAGAGGGCATTTAGTCTCATGTTTTGCTGTTGGGTGATCCTATGGATCTCTTGAGATTGGATGACTTGAGGAAATACTTCCCGGTCGGTGGGGGGATCTTAAGAAAGCCGAGCTTCCTCAGGGCAGTCGATGGGATAAACCTATCGGTTACTAGAGGGGAGACCCTAGGCTTAGTCGGTGAATCAGGATCCGGGAAGTCAACTCTAGCCTTAACAGCCCTCAAATTGTATGAGCCGACCTCCGGTAGGATAATCTTCGATGGGGTCGATGTGACTGGAATGAAAGAGAGCGAATTCAAGAAGTTCAGGAAGAAGCTCGGGATAGTGTTTCAAGATCCCTACTCATCATTGAATCCGAGGAGCAGGGTCAAGGACATAATAGCGAGGCCGATGAAAGTTCACGGTTATGGCGATGAGGAGATAGATAGGATAGTTAAGGAGGTAATAGTCGAAGTAGGGCTTTCGATAGAGCACTTAGAGAGGTTCCCCCATCAGTTGAGCGGCGGTCAGCAGCAGAGGGTAGCGATA
>CAZFIJ010000052.1:0-8114 GCA_964519515.1 uncultured Nitrososphaerota archaeon | reverse complement strand
CCCCCGCCGCTATTAATTTTAAGATCCTGTTGAATGCGAGGTGATGTAATGCATCGAGATGACTTCTACATAATCTCGAGTGACGAGATAAAAGAGGGAAAGGTGACTGATATATACTTCCTCAGGACTTTGGAGGTCCTTAAGGCTAAGGGCTTAGCTGATAAGAGGGTGGTGATGGAAGTAGCAGCTAGATCTATACCTAATAAGGCGAAATGGGGGATATTAGCGGGAGTTGAGGAAGTAGCTAAGCTCCTTGAAGGTAAAGATGTGGATGTATACTCTCTACCGGATGGTAGTATCTTCAGGCCCTGGACCCCGGTCATGAGGATAGAGGGCCCATACTCAGAGTTCGGGGCTCTCGAGACATCTATACTAGGTTTCTTGAGCAGCCTCTCTGGCGTAGCTACAGCAGCAGCTAGAGTGAAGATGGCGGCTGGAGATAAACCCGTCTTCAACTTCGGGATAAGGAGGCAACATCCGGCGGTGAGCCTCGCTTTCGAGAGAGCGAGCTTAATAGGGGGCCTCGATGGTTCTTCCGGTATACTCATTGAGGAACTCGGATTCAAACCCGTCGGAACTATGCCCCATGCAATGATAATACTCTTCGGTGATCAGATAATGGCTTGGAGATCCTTCGATGAAGTTATGCCTGATGATGTGCCGAGGATAGCGTTAGTGGATACTTTCTACGATGAGAAGATTGAAGCGATAATGGCTGCCGAGGCCCTAGGTAAGAAGCTATCTGGAGTGAGGCTAGACACTCCGAGCTCCAGGAGGGGGGATATGAGCGAGATAATAAAGGAGGTGAGGTGGGAGCTCGATATAAGGGGCTTCAATCATGTCAAGATATTCGTCTCAGGTGGGCTGAATGAGAGCACAGTCAAGGAGTTCTCTGAAGCTGGGGCTGATGCCTTCGGCGTCGGATCTCACATAATAGGGGCTAGACCCGTGGACTTCGGTATGGATATAGTTGAAGTGGAGGGAAAGCCCATAGCTAAGAGGGGGATAAGGAGCGGAGCTAAGGATCTATTCATATGCGACGATCATCTGATATACGAGGTGAGTAAGGGAAATAAGCCGAAATGTCCCTCATGCGGGAGGGAGATGAGGTACTCTTATCTGAAAGTTGTCGAGAGGGGGAAGCTCAACTATAGAATAGAGGACCTCAAAGAATTGAATGAGAAAACGAAGGAATTAATCAGGAAACTGAAAGAGCTTGGAGAGGGAATTTAGGTCTCTAAAATAACTCCTCTTTTAGAGACTCTCGCTGGGAAGGAGATGCTAGCTGATGTCAAGTTACTCGCTACCTCCTCTGGGGCTTCATGTAGGATGACTACGCATCCCCCTCCGCCAGCCCCGGAGAGCTTAGCCCCCAAGGCGCCTCTCATCCTAGCCTCCCAGACTATCCTCTCTATCGCAAAGCTGCTCACACCGAGTGAGTAAAGTAAGCCCTGATTTATGTTCATCAAAGAGCCTAATGTCCTGAGATCCCCGGATTCCAATGCATCCCTTCCCTTAAAAACTAAGTCGGATATAGATCTCACTATACCCTCATGGATCTCTGGGAAAGCTTCTCTGAGCTTAGAGACCCTCTCGATCATCTCCTTAGTCTTACTAGGCTCCCCTGTGCAGGCTATAGCTATGGGCACTTCCTTATGACCTAAGCTAGTGACCCTCATCTCACCATCCGACCACTCCACCCAAATGACTCCCCCTAAGACTGCGCAAGCTGGTCCGGTCTTACTTGCTCTACCATGTATCATCCTCTCGAAAGTGTAGACAGCATCTAAAAGCTCCGATTCGCTCATACCTAAGTCGAATAGGGCATCTATGGATTTAGATATAGCTGCAGCTACTGAAGCTGAGGAAGCCATACCGCTGCTCACAGGTACCTCCGATCTTATCCTCAAGTAGACGCCCCTCTCTATTCCATACTTCCCCAAGAGCTCCTTCAGTCCTTTAGCCAGCTTAACGAGGTCCTCATTGTATGAGCTTCCCTCCTTATAGACCCCCAATTCCGATTCTATCAAGATCTCCCCTTTGGGTAGAGGAGAAGCCTCCACATGACTACGCTTATCTACGCTAAGGGCGAGAGCTGGAGAGCCGTAGAGGACAGCGTGTTCGCCCAGAAGGAAAGCCTGAGAAGGTGCGGAAGCCCTCACTCTCAAGTTAGCACCCATGAGAGGATCCGAGAGTTATCTAATTAAAAGCGATCTCGAGACGATGCCCGGAACCCCTAAATGATATAATGTATTCGACCAAAAATATAAATATTATATCGAAAAATCGTAATTTGCTTACTAAAATTTAGTAAACAGTACAAAAAAGATAAAAATATTACGATTTTCATCTAGATAAATAAAAGAATTCATAGGAATATGGTGATATAATCAAAAAATGTATTGTGAAAGGCCGCTATTCTATCTTGAAAATATTTGATTTTACTAGTATGTAATAATTATTTAACGTGCACTTTTATATTTCAGGTTCGGATAAGGAGTTAGGTGAGATCTTGAAGGTAAAAGTGGCTTTAGCAGGAATCGGAAACGTTGCATCCGCCATAGTTCAGGGGGTCTTTAAGTATAAAGATCTTTCAGATGACGAATGGGCTCCTGGTATCATGCATGTGAGATTCGGGCCTTATCACATCTCTGACATAGAATTCGTCGCTGCTTTCGATGTGGATTCGAGGAAAGTGGGTAAAGATCTATCTGAAGCGATATTCTCTGAACCCAATGTATTGGAGAGGTTCGCTGACGTCCCGAAGCTGGGCGTGGAGGTGATGAAGGGACCAGTGCTAGATGGCGTCGCCCCCCATATGGGGGAGTTCAGATACGGGGAGGGGTTCAAAGTAGATGATTCCCCTAGCGTGAACGTAGCGGACGTCCTGAGGGAGAGCGGAGCCGATGTATTAGTGAACTTAATACCAGTGGGAAGTTATGAAGCGAGTAGAGCTTACGCGAGAGCTTCCCTAGAGGCTGGGGTGGGCTTCGTGAATGGGATACCTGAGTTCATAGTGAGCGATCCCGAGTGGGGGGAGCTCTTCAGGAGCAGAGGGATACCTGCAGCTGGTGATGACTTCAAGAGTCAAGTCGGCGCTACTATACTGCATAGGACTCTAGCGAGGCTCTTCGTAGACAGGGGATTGAGGATAACTAATACGTATCAATTGAATATAGGGGGTAACATGGACTTCCTGAACATGATAGAGGAATCCAGGCTCACCTCCAAGAGGATAAGTAAGACTGAAGCTGTGACGAGCCTCGTGCCGTATCAGATAGGGGCTAGGGTCGGCCCCAGCGACTACGTCCCCTTCCTGGGCGATAGGAAGGTGATGTACCTTTATATGGAGGCTGAACAGTTCGGTGGATTTAAAATATACCTAGATGTGAAGCTGAGCGTCATGGACTCCCCGAATGCTGCTGGCGTCGCTCTAGATGTGATAAGGGCTGTGAAGCTCGCGATGGATAGGGGAATAGGAGGGCCCCTCATCGGAGTCTCATCTTACTTCTTCAAGCATCCCCCGAAGCAATTCCCGGATTACGTCGCGAAAGAGTTAGTTGAGGCATTCATAAGGGGAGAGAACGTCTGAATTAAGATCTAAGCTCATCTATCTTCTCCAAAATTCCATTTAAGGAGAAATAGGCTTTAGCGAATACCCCCTTGCCCTCCCCCCTCATGTACATCCAGGACTTAGAGATAGGATCTATTATCACTCTCTCCTCACCTAGCTCTGCTTCTACCTTCCCATCCCCTCTCCTCTTTATGATGAAACCCCTGCTCATGAGCGCATCTACTACTTTATCCAGCATAAGATCACCCATCAGACTCATCTCACCATCTTTTTAATTTTTAATTCAGGCCTGAATGACGCCTTCAGCTCCTACGAAGTTTATTCTCGAGGGATCTAGAGCATAGAGAGTGTCTATCCTTAAATCTTGGAAATTAACGTGAAATAGCTTCTTCTGTGATCTCAGAATGAAGCTTAAGGGCTTTTTATGGACCACCGCTCCCTCCTGAGCTTCAGATAGTACGACAATATGAGGGATATCGCGAGCATCGAAGTGAGCAACTGTATGGAGACCATCAAAAGGAGCGTCCTCTCATCGAGTCGTGAGTAATAGAGCTTGAGGCAACAAATAGCATGATCCCCCTCCGTGAGGATCAATCTGACCTCTCTAGATGCTTCAGGAAGGTACTCATAGCCACTAGAACTAATGTTCTCATTCCCACTGAACGTGAGATTTCCTAAGGGATATCCCTCCTCATTGAAGAATCCCATGGAGATGTTAAGAGCTCTCTCAGACTTACAGGTTATGTTGTAGTAGACCTTGAGCGATGTCTCCTCTATCGGGAAGGAAGCAATTGCCTCTCTCTCAAGCGAGAATTCCTCATCGAACATGAGTTTAGGCGCCTCATAGTACATTGCGCCTATTCCTATCGAAAAAGAGATGAGGAAGAAGAGGATTCCTACGATCAGGACCCTCATTTCGGATACCAACACTTCACGAAGTGGCCAGAGAAGACTTCATATTCCGGAGGCTCCTCATCGCACTTACTAGTCGCTATAGGGCATCTAGGCTTGAATCTGCATCCGGGAGGAGGATTCACGAGGCTAGGAGGCTCTCCTGGAGGAACCTCTCTCATCCTGAGTCTGTTCTCTGGGTCAGGATCTGGAATCGCGTTGAATAGGGCTCTAGTATAGGGGTGCAATGGATTGTTCAATATCTCTTTCGTGGGGGCTCTCTCAACGATGTGGCCAGCGTACATTATGAATATCTTCTCAGAGAAGTACCTAGTGGTCGATAGGTCATGCGTTATGTATATGACGCTCATATCGTGCCTCCTCTGTAGCTCAGCGAAGAGGTTCAATATCTCCACTCTAACTGAGGCATCGAGCATGGAGACTGGTTCATCAGCTATTATGAGCTTCGGATCTAGTATCATAGCCCTAGCTATAGCGACCCTCTGGAGCTGTCCTCCGCTCAACATGTGTGGGTATTTGAAGGCGAACTCCTCCGGAGGGAGCCTGACTTCATTCAAGATAGAGTATATCTTCTCTCTCCTCTCCTCCTTACTGACCCCATGTATTATCAGGGGCTCCTCGAGTATCTTATATATAGTGAAGTGAGGCGCTAGAGAGCCGTATGGATCCTGCTGAACGATTCCAGTCTGTCTGCGATACCACATAAGCTCCTTATTGCTCAATCTCGTGATATCCTTACCATCGAAGAATATGTTACCATCAGTGGGTTCATATAGCCTCAGTATCGTTTTCCCTAAGGTGGTCTTACCGCTACCGGACTCTCCCACTAAGGAGACAGCTTCTCCTTTCTCTAACTCAAAGCTCACATTTTCAACAGCTCTGACATAGAGCGTCTTTCCAAAAATTCCCTTCTTCATTGGGAACCATTTCTTAAGCTTCTCAACCTTCAGGAGGACCATAGGGATCACCTGTACAACCAGCACTTAACTGAGTGCCCTCTCTCGAAGATAGGTGGATCCTCCTTCCTGCATATGTCCATAGCTCTCTCGCATCTAGGATGGAACCTGCAGCCGCTCGGGGGATCTATTAGATTGGGCGGCGCTCCAGGTATCGATTCCAGGGTCTTATCCCTCCTCAAAGTTGGGACGCTCTTCATGAGCTTCTGAGTATAAGGATGGAGTGGCTCCTCATAGAAGGTATCTGCGGGGGCGATCTCCACGATCTGACCAGCGTACATAGTAGCTACTTTATCCGCAAGCTCGCTAGCGACGCTTATATCATGAGTTATGAAGATGAAAGTTTGCTCCCTGCTCTTCTTGAGTTCCTTGAGCATGTTCATTATGTTAGCTTGCGTTATGACATCTAGCGCTGATGTCGGCTCATCTAATATTATTAAATCTGGACTAGTGATCAGCGCCATAGCTATAACAGCCCTCTGCTTCATTCCTCCACTCAATTCGAATGGATATCTCTCAGCGAATTCCTCAGAAAGTCCTAGCTTCACTAAGATTTCCTTAGCTCTCTCAATAGCTTCCTTCTCCTTAATACCCATATGTATTATCAGAGGCTCAGCTACTTGATACCCTACCTTGAGGACGGGGTTCAGAGCATTGAGAGCCCCCTGAAACACCATGGAGATCTTCCTCCATCTCACCTCTTTCCTGAACGTCTCCTCATCCATCGACATTAGGTCCGTCCCATTGAGCAGTACCTTGCCCTCATACGTATGCACGTTCCTCGGGAGTAGTCTTATTATGGCTTTCGACAAAGAGCTCTTCCCACATCCCGATTCGCCGACTATCGCCAGCGTTTCCCCTCTATTTATATTAAAACTGACGTCATCTACTGCCTTAACGACGCCCTTAGTCGTCCTATAGTAGAGCCTTAAATTGGAAACACTCAGTAGCTCGGTCATATTACATCTCCCTCAACCTCGGATTCACGATTCTATCCAAAGCTAGACCTATGAGAGCGAAGGATATAGCTGTCAATATCAGCATCGCAGAAGGTATGAGGACCCAATGGTAATACCCTTTATAGACGGCTCCTCCCGCGAACGCCTCCTCAATTATCCTCCCCCAACTGACTACCTTAGGGTCGCTTAAGCCTAAGATCGCTAGAGCAGCTTCTAGGAAAACGTAAGAAGGTATGGAGAGGACCAGGGATGGTACGACAGGAGGCAGGATCCTAGGGAGTATATAGAGAGTTATTATCCTGAGGTTGCTCGCACCATAAGCTATAGCTGCCTCTACGTATGGGGATGTCTTGAGCTGCATCACCCAAACCCTATACGTTTTGACAGAGGTCCCGAATATACTCAGCACTATGATGATGAGGAGGAGCCTCCATATATCCAGCCCATAGAGGAGGGAGATCATCACGACGAAGGGGAGGAACGGGAGGATCATGTAGATCTCTGTGAGCCTCTGTATAAGGGAATCTACCTTCCCACCGTAGTATCCGCTTATCGCTGCGAATATCAACTGGACGAACGTTATCGTAACGGAAGCCACTATACCGAAGGATAACGCTACGGGAGCCCCCCAGATGAGGCCCAATTCGAGGGGTCTCCTGTAGATATCGGTTCCAGCTATACCGTAAACCTTACCGTGCATGAGCAACCTGTAGCTGAAAGTATCGCTCCTATTGTATAGGGTCACCTCGACCTTGAACTTATAATTCCCCTTCATAGCTGTGGGCTCTCCCTTATATTCCATGAAGAGCGCTACGGGTATCGTTATCGTGTAGTTAGGCGTGAACCCTAGCTTATCGATAGCGTATTCCTCGAGTTCACGCTCCAGCATAATGTTATTCGATATATATATGCTTTCTGAGATGTTTCTAGGTCTATAAGTGCTCAAATTTAGCTCCTCACCGCTCGGTTTTACCCAATATACTTTCACAGTCGGTGGACTTCCGAAGTAAGTCGTATTTATCAGCAACACGAGCTCGCTCGGGAAGTCATCGTAATTATATGTGAAACTATCCAAATAAGTTATCACTCTATAGCCGTTCCTCTCAACTTCCTCGCTCTCATGGTTCGGTAGCCCCTCCCCTATCAATATGCTCGGGGGGAGCTTCTTAGAGGAAAAGAAGTTGTACCATTCAGGAGCTGCATTCCTGGGATAAGCTAACCATCTGTTCTGATCGTTCCAAATTTCCCCAGCTTGTGAATATGGTGTGAATATTAGTGCATACAAGGAGAGGATCACTAAGAACGCCAGGATAGCCAAACCGACGAGAGCACTCTTATACCTCATCAATTCCTTAAAGATCCCCTTTAGGGTGTATTCACTCACGCTCATACTCCCTCAACTCCCGCCCTTATCCTGGGATCTACTATACCGTATATTATCTCGAGTATGAATGTAGTAGCGGCTATTAGGTAAGCGAAGACGACCGTTATGCCGACTATGACTGGGACATCGAAGAAGCCGATGGCCATAGCTAATGTCCTCCCTAGCCCCGGCCAGTTGAAAACAGTCTCCGTTATTATAGCTCCACTCCAAGATAGCACTACTGCGAATGCGAAAGATGTTATTATCGGCGGGAGTGCTGGCCTCCGGATGTACCTCCTCTCTTTCTTGGGAGGGGGCACTCCCCTTGGCTTTGCCGCCCCTCCCTAATC
>CAZFIJ010000051.1:0-25273 GCA_964519515.1 uncultured Nitrososphaerota archaeon | reverse complement strand
TCAAGAGCATCCCCCTCACGAACTCCTTATCGCCAGTCTCACACATCCTCTTCCCTACGAAATCCAGCCCTCTATCGGGCACCGCGGGTAGCGTATCCGTCAATATGAAGAGGTCCTTCGGATGGCCGGTCCTCTCATAGAGCTCCCACAACTTGACTATCAAGTACTCAGGTGTCGTCGCTATATTGAATCCTGAGATCGCGATGACTGAACCATCCCTTATCTTGGAGAGGGCCTCCTCGACATCAGCTACCTTAGAGAAACGCATGAGCTTCTCCCCACTGGGAAAATTAATAATTTTACTCTAAGATCCGATGGCTCAAGATCCTCGCTCAACCGCAGCAAAATTCTTATTAATGGAAATTCATAGATCCAGGGTGAATGGACTGAGCTGGATACAGAGGGTGTTCATAGATAGAGCGGACCTCTACTTAGAGATAATGAACAGCACTTGGTCAGAGGGAGAACAGATAGCTAGATCTATAGCTGATATACTGAGGGAAAATGGATTGGAGTCAGGGAGAGTATTGGAGGCATTTTGCGGGAATGGTAGAGTAGCAATACCTCTTGCAATTGAGGGATATGAAGTCCTCGGCTTCGATATATCCCTCCCGTTCATACAGGACGCTAGGCAGAAAGCTGAGAAGCATAGAGTATCGGATAAAGCTAAGTTCATAGTTTCAGACGCTAGGGAGATAGATAGCAGGCTCAAGGGGGAGATATTCGATGCTATAATAATAGTATCGACATCCCTCGGTTACTACGACTCAATGACAGATGAGGAAATACTCAGGAAGCTCAGGTCATTGGTGAGAGAGGGGTCCGTCCTCATAATAGCGAATACCTTCCATAGGGAGACGCCGAGTTGGAGCTGCGGGAGGGTCTTCCAGAGGTACGGCTCCTTAGTCCTCATGGAGGATATGAAGTTCGATCCCCTCTGGTCCAGGCTCCTCTCCAAGTGGATCCTCCTCAGGGACGATGGTGAGGGTAACTTGACGAAGGAGCTAGAGGTCAACACGGAGATGAGGATATACACATCCACTGAACTAGCTGAGATACTCAGGAGAGCTGGGTGGGGGGTAGATTCCATATACGGAGATATAAGGAAGAAGGAGAAGTTCTCTCCCCCCTGCCCCTACTTAAGCCTCATCGCGAAGGCCATCCAAGCAACTAAGTAGATTCGAGACTATCTCCCTCAGGAGTTCGTAAGGTTCCTTCACCCCGAACCTGCTCTTCAAAGTCTCCCAGGGCTTCCCCTGTAGGACTTTCGCCACTAATATAGCTTCCTCCCTGGGAGTGAGGCAATCCCTCCCCTGCCAGAAGTAGCTCCTGACTATCTCATGTATCGCATCAGACGCTAGTTCATAAACGTAACTTCCTCTGACATACCCTAAGAGCCTATTCCTCTGGGAAGTGCTCAACTTAGCCTTTCCTCCATCTAACTTACTCTTGAGGAGCAATCTAGCTACCATCGGATTGAGGGAGAAGTAGACATCATGTAGGCTCGCTAATATCCTCCTCTTGAATTCCTTGAGCACTTCCTCAGTGAGTTTGGATGCCTCCTCACTCAAGGGCTTGAGCACTAAGACGCTGTACTCTCCAGTAACAGCATTCCTAGATGGGCTTATGTGCACTGGATGATAGCCAGATCTCACCCAGAATCTGAGTAGATCCTCTGTCGCACCGAAACCTGCTCCCAACCAATCTACACCTTTCTCCCTAGCTTCTCTCTCTACTTCAGCTAGAGCCCTCGTCCCGAAGCCCATCCCCTGCAGTTCAGGATGAGTAGCTATCCTGACTATCCTCCAACCCCTCAACTTCCCGAAGCTCTTGAATGAGTAATGTAAGACGATCCTGCTCGCTATCATATGCCCCGGCAGATCCCTCATCCCCCTGACCATATCCTCTAAGAGCGAGTTAGGGAGCCCGCCCTCCTCAGCTAAATGTAAGCTCACTATAGGCTCCCCTTCAGCTTCTAAAGACCTGGCGAAGTGATGGGGGGCATCTAAAAGGGTAGCGAGATCATTAGGCCTATTCCTATAGTGGGCCAATATGTAAATACCGTAGAACTTCCTCAGGTATTCCTCGCTTATGCTATCTAAGGATATCTCTCTGTAAATAGCCTCGAGATTTTTGGGAGGATCTCCGGGTTCCGCGTCCAGTAAGAGGAAGTCATAGAGCCACCTCTCGACTGGATCCTCAGGTGGATATCTTATCGGCTCATCCATACTCTCCTCAGCGTGAGGGATGCCCGATTTCCTCAACCTCCCCAGGAACCTGAGGGAGAACCCTCTCCCCGCTCCCTCGTATCCGTGTATCGTAGATGAGAATATAGTGAATCCCCCACTTAAGAACTTGAATAGAGTTGTCACGGGTATTGAGGCAGCTTCATCAACTACCTTGAGACTGACTTCGACTTCAGCAGCGCTCTCAGGTGTGAGATAGAATACGCTCTTACCCCTGAACCTCAGGGCTATAATCTTACCCTCCCTCACCAGGGGCTCATAACTCACCCCTTGGGCATCTAGCCCCTTCATCAAGAAGTTGAAGATCGTCTGAACCCCCTCGATGCTCGGAGATGTCACTACAGCGTTCCTAACCTTACTCCTAGTCATTATGAGGGATAGAGCGATCCCTATTACAGCGGATTTCCCCCTCCCCCTATTCGCAGTCAATATGAAAGCCCTCTTCCCCCCCTTGAATGCATCGAAGATCGATCTCAGGACCCTCTGCTGATCCCTAGTCGCGCATAAGTCGAAGAGAGGATCTCCAGTCCTCTCGATGGGAACTCTTTCCTTGGAAACTCTCCCGCATAACTCCCCTCTGACTTCCTCACCGAGGAGGAAAGTCCCCCTCTTCCCTATGGACCTCAGGAACCTGGACTTGAAGAGCTGCCTCACCCCCCTGGATTCGAAGGGAGGGACCATGAACCTCCTCTGGAACTCCGTCATAGAGTTGATCCATTCTTCTACAGGCGGTATCGTGAGGATCGCGAGGCCACCGCCCCTAACGACCTCTATCAGCCTACCTATATCATTGGCTCTGAACTGATGGGATAGATCAGCTATCAAGAGATCCCACGTACCCCCGAGCACTTCCTCAGTCTGATCGAAGTCTATAGATGTGGCATCATCCACTGAGACCCTATCTGAATCGACCCCCATATGCGTAGCGATTAGGAGACGGCCTTCCCTCTTAGATAGCCAGATATTAGCAATTTCGGATGCTATCTCGAGGGAATCCTTTCCAGATATTACGATCAATCTCCTCTCTCCTGTATTTATAGCTTCATCTACTATCAGCTCGGGATCCAATTCCACCCTCCCGATGTGCGATCATGAGCTAGAATTAAAGGGACATCCTGATGCTTAAAGCTCAAATAATGATCCTTTCCCAGTGAGGAGGGATCAAACGACTCCTTCGAGAATTCTCCAGCTACTAGATGGAGAGATCAACTCCTAGCTCTACCTATTATCTCCCTCAAGCTCAGACCCTTCTTCAGTAAGTAGGATTCCAAACCCCTATTTATCTCCTCGAAGACCTCGAGGCCCCTCCTATAGATAGCTGTCCCTATACCGACTGCTCTAGCTCCCGCTAGTATCATCTCTACTGCATCCCTCCAAGTCTCGACGCCACCGGTCCCGATCACATCGCATATCCCAGCTAGTTCGTAAACGCATCTAACAGCTATAGGCCTTATAGCTGGGCCGCTGAGCCCACCGAACTTATTCGAGAGGACTGGGGTCATAGCATCTACATCTATGTACATAGCTCTGACGGTATTTATCGCGTTCAATGCATCAGCTCCAGATTCGAAGGCGCTCCTCCCTAAGCTCACTATATCCGGGACCATGGGGGAGAGCTTCACTATTATAGGTATCTTAACGCTCCTCCTGACTTCTGAGACTAGCTCCCTCATGAGCTCGGGCGTAGACCCTATCTCGATCCCGTGCCCCCTCACGTGAGGGCATGATGCGTTCAACTCTACAGCATCTACTCCGCAGTCCTGGAGCCTCCCAGCGACATGAGCTACCTCCTCAGGAGTATTACCGCCAGCGCTCCCTATGACCGGTATCTCTATACAGCCTCTAGCCTCCTTGAACTCCCTCTCGAACTCATCTATCCCTGGGTTAGGTAAGCCCATAGCGTTGAGCATCCCGAATGGGAGTTCAACGACGACTGGATTCTCATACCCTCTGCTAGGTCTCGGAAGTATCGTTTTCGTCGTTAGAGCTCCAGCCCCAGCTCTCTCAACTCTCTTGAGGAGGGAGGGAGTCATTCCCAGTATACCAGAAGCTAAAATGAGCGGATTTCTAAGCTTTATCCCTGCTACTTCCGTCTCCAGGCTCACTCATCTCACCTCCTAACTCGAGTGAGAACATGGATTTGAACTTGGCTGTCGTCCTCAGCCCTTTCCTCCTACCCTCTCTAGACACGCTTATCAGACCTAGTGACTTCAGCTTCCTCAGATGCCTCCTGGAGGCCCCTCCCCTATACGCCACTAAGCTAGAGATATCCAAGGGCTCATTAGCAGCTATTACAGCGAGAGTCCTCAATTCAGCCTTAGATAGGAGCTTACTCTCGAAGAATGAAGATACTGCTAGCTCATATTCCCTCTTCAGCTTCATCAAGTATTTCCCATCTAATACCTCTATCATGAAGGGATGTCCCGCTAGTTCCTCATTTATCTCCCTTATCGCTTCCTCTATCTCCTCACCCCTGAGCCCGCATACCCTCTCTACCGTTCCCTCATCCACAGCCTTACTGGATGCGAATAAAAGTGCCTCAAGCAACCTCTTCGCTCTCTCCCAAGAGCTCAACTTCTATCACCACCTTTATCTCACCGAAAGGCCTCTCCTGAATTAGAATAACTTCTCCCTCCTTCTCCAAGAAGAGTAAAGCTAATACAGCTAGGATACCACCAGCTATAGGGGAGATCTCCTTCAAGGATATGTAACTCCTCCCCTCATCCCTCAGCTTCCTTATTATAGATCTCACTCTCTCTACATGTTCAGCTAGATCGAACATCGAGATATCCGATATCCTGAGGGCCTCAACTCTCCCAATCCCTTGGGCCCACTTGAAAGCTTCTAAGAATTCCTCAATAGTAGGATACCTCCCAGGGGCTCTGATCCGATTGATCAAAAGTATCTTGGCCCCTATCAGCTTAACTGCTCCCCTCTTCCTTTTCCTCTTCTCATTTTTCCTCTCCCCCCTCAAATAGGAAATTATATCTTCCTTAAGCCTCCTGACTAACTCTAGTATCCTCGAGCCAGCTTTAGCTATATCCCTAGTCCTCTGGAACTCCCTGAGGACCTCCTCAGCTTCCAAAGACGCTCCTCTCGACAGCAATTACCTTGGACTCACCTCCCCTCACGGTCACCCCTATTATGTAATCCGCTTCCTCGAGGGTCTCCCTCTTCAAGGAGATAGTCATGACTATAGAGCCCTTAGAGAGCTCCTTCAATGCCCTCGCATATCTCTTGCAATTCATCCCGTCTAGCATAGCGTCAGCTTCATCGAATAAGTATAGGGAAGATGGCCTGACCCTCTGGGAGGCGAGTATAAATGCCAAAGCGCTCAAAGATTTCTCACCGCCTGATAATGAATCTATATTGACGCTCCCCTTCCCCGGGAGGTTGACCCTCATCTCCAGCCCTCTATCGGAGAGGAAGAGCTCCCCACTCCCGCCCTCGAATAATAAGGATATCCAGCTGTTGAAGGCATCTGAGAGCTTCCTCAAAGTATCTTTCAATATCCCCTCCCTCTCAGAATCGATCTTCTCTATTAAGCTCTCTATCTCTTCCTTCCTACTCACGAAAGAATCGTACTTCGATTTAACTTCCTCGAACTCCTCCTTCCTCCTCTTATACTCCTCCTTAGCTTTAGGGTTCGCATTTCCCAAGCTCCTCAACTTCATCTCAAGGAGTATTATCTCTTTCCTCGGATCAGGGACTTCGAGTGGATCTACATCAGATAAATCATCGAGCTCCCTCTCTAAAACCTTAATTTTAGCTAAAATTTCGCTTCTCTCCTCAATCACCTTTCTGGTCTTCCTTATAAAATCTTCCCTCTTTGAGAGAGCTTCTTGGTACTCCCTCCTCAGTTCATGAACTTCCTTCCTCAAAGCGTCGAGTCTCTCAAACCCCTCATCCCTCTCAGGCAAGCTCATGAGCTCCCTCTCCTTTGAAGTTATCTCCTCATCTATCTGTTGGATCTCATCCCTTAGGTCATTTATCTCCTCCATCAACTTCGCAATATTGCCCAAACTAGGCTTTCCAGCTACTATACTTCCCTCTCTTTCCACGATCTCTCCATCCATCGTCACATACCTAGCTCTACCTAGGAGCTCCTCGCTCACCTCATCGAGGTCATCTATCAATATCGCGTTGAATATCTGCAGGGCCAATGCCTCGTACTCCTCATCGAATAGGAGGAAGTTGTATAAGCCCCTATCCCTCTTCCTCTCCTCTCCCCTCAATACGTCCATCGGTATTATCCTGAACCTACCCTCGACTTCCCTCAGAGCTCTAGCTATCCTCTTAGCCCCATCTAAGTCCCTGACTACTATGTCGTTCAACCTACCAGATCCTACTGCTATGAACGGGAGCTCGTAACCGGGCAGGGGCCTTATCAACTCAGATAGGGTACCGAGGAATGATGGATCTCTCCTGATGAAAGATGGGATCTCCCTCCCCCTCATAATAGATCTGATTACCTCCTCCTTAGCTTCTAGGGCTTTCCTGAGAGCCTCCCTCTGCCTCCTCAAGGAATCCAACTCAACTGATATTTGCCCCCTCCTCCTGACTGGAGAATCCCTCAAACTCGATTCTAGAGATCTCATCTCCTCTTCCTTCCTCTCCAGCTCCCTCCTCAAGGACTCTACATCGATTTCCTCTGGTTTCGGCTCCTCGAGGGAGCTCAACTTCTCCCTCAGAAATTTCAGCTCAGATAATATCTGATATTTCTTAATTCTTTTATATTTCTCTTCTATTTCTGATCTTTCTTCTAAAATTCTTATCTCCTCCTCAACTCTCTTTAATTCCTTTTCCTTTTCTCTGAGAACTGCTGATATCTCCCTCAAGAGTTGCTCCACTTCTTCAAGCTCCTCTAAAGCTTTATCTCTCCTCTCATCATAATCCGAGATTCCACTTATCTCTTTAAGTATTTCATACCTCTCCCCGGGGCTCATCTCAACGATAGATGTTATATCCCCCTGAGTCACGAAAGTGTACCTCTCAGCTACTAAGCCCAAAGAACTGAGGATATCCATGACCTTATGGGCTGGCAAGAATCTATCGTTCACTCTATATGAGCTCTTTCCATTCGGCTTCACCCTCCTCTGGATCTTGATCCTCTCCCCTGAGTTCACTAACGTGAGGTCCACTTGAGCCCACGCAGCTCCCCTCCTGACTAAGTGCTCTAACCTAGATGCCCTCAGCCTCTTAGCCCTCCATCCCATCAAAAAAGCAATTGCATCAAGTATATTGCTTTTACCAGATCCATTAGGGCCTGTTATTGCGATAAGGCCTCTAGGAATTACTATTGTAGCTCTCTTAAACGACTTGAAGTTGATGAGCTTGAGTTCCTCTATTATCATCCAACGGATGGTAAAGGGGAAACATTTTAAATTTTCAGTTAGGACGAGCTAAACAGGAAGAGTTCACCATATAGCGAGCACTATCATGCTCAGGGTCCCGCCGACCCCCTCATTGCTCCTTATCCTCTCTATAGTTCTATTCAGGGATGTAGTATCGGCGCTAGCTATCTCAGCCACTATGTCATATTCCCCCGTGACCTCATAAGCCCTCACTACTTCCTCTATATCAGCTATCTCCTTCGCGACCTTCGGGATGTTATAGCCCGGCCTCACCTTGATCATCACGATCGCCCGCATCGCAGTATCTCCTAACTCAACTGTGAATTTCTTTATAACGCCGCTACTGACGAGCTTATCCACTCTCTTCCTTATAGTTGCCTCACTCACTCCGAGTTGCTCAGCTATCTCTGTGAAAGGAGTTCTAGCGTTCTTCACTAATATGCTCAAGATCTTTCTGTCGAGTTCATCCATGAGCTTCCCAGATAGGGAGGGGGAATAAGTTATAAATCATGGCCCACCGAGGCCTTCATAATAGCAGGGTGAAGTGAGTGAGGCATGGATTCGAGAGCTCGATCCGATTCTATGCTCCCGGTGGTTGATGAGGCCTCTTAGAGGTAAAACTACTGTCTATGTACTGAGTTCCGGGGTTGGGGAAGTTGGCTCAGGCCTAAGGGGCTTGAATCTCTGAGATAGAAGTTAGTGAGTCCAGAGCCCCCATCAGTCGATCCTCGGTCTCAGATCCGGGCTCTAACCGGCTCTCAATGATAGGGGGAAATTCATAGGTAAAATTATAGCTCAGGGGGTATTCTTAAGATCTATTTTAGGAGAAATTTTTAATATGATTTATCTTCGTATCTGAAGAGGGCTCTAGGGACTTCTCGAGATCTTCGATATAGCCTCAGTAGTTCCAATTATAACTGAATCTTGATAAATAGCTCGGGCTTTGAAGGAGGGGGGACGAATTGGGGCTCCTCAACGCGGTCTACAGAGTAGCTAGCTTCTTGGGTATGCCCTTCTACTTGAGATACTTAGAGTCCGTGGTTAAGGAGGGGCCCATCCCGAAGCATGTCGCCCTCATATTGGATGGGAATAGGAGATTCGCCATCAAGAGGAACTTAAGCTGGCTTGAAGGATATAGGGTCGGGGCTAATAAGACTAAGGAACTTTTAGCTTGGTTACTCGATCTAGGGATTGAGCACGTGACTTTATTCGCTTTCTCAACTGAGAACTTCAAGAGGCCCAAGGATCAAGTGGAAGCTGTTTTCAAAGCGATGGAGGAGAAGTTACTCGAGCTGAAGGAGAATATAAATACTCTGAGGGAGAAAGAGGTCTCGTTCAGGGTAGTTGGGAGGAAGGAGATGTTGCCCGAGAGGATAAGGAGTATAGCTGAGGAGATGGAAGCTTCTACATCCGGATTCAGTAAGACGCTCAACTTAGCGATAGCTTATGGGGGAAGGGCTGAGATAGTGGATGCTGTGAGGAAGATAGCGAGGAAAGTGAAAGAAGGAGCCTTAGATCCGGATGAGATAGATGATGATGTGATAAGGATGCATCTCTACGCTCCCGATCTGCCTGACCCCGATCTCATAATAAGGACATCTGGAGAGGAGAGGCTCAGCAACTTCTTGCTCTGGCAATCGGCTTACTCCGAGTTATACTTCTGCGAGGTCTACTTGCCCGAGCTGAGGAAAGTGGATTTGCTAAGGGCTATAAGGGATTATCAGAGGAGGAAGAGGAGGTTTGGATCCTAAGATCTATGATTTAGAGGAGATAATCGAGGAGTTCGGTATAGAGGTGCTCGAGACCTCTCAGGTAAATATGGCTGACGTAGATAACAGGAATTACAGACTCCTCAAGACCAATTTACCATATAACGTATATATTTTGGAGTCACCGTCATTAATAAGGTACGCATCTTTCCCTCATATCTGCGGAGAGCCCCTAGTAGAGCTCTTGAGGGATCCCGGGATGAGCTCAGTTATCTCGCAGTTCTCCTTGGAGAGGTTCGGGAGGCCGATGGTATACGGTAAGATAGGGGAGATGATATTCCCCTATCCGAGAGAGTCCAAGAGCTCCGGAGATATCGTGTTGATATCGATCTTCCCAGATGTGAGGCCCGGGATCCTGCACGAGGTCAAGGAAGAGGTGAGGAGCAGGGGAGGGAGGCTGAGGGTCCTCTTGGTCATGGGATCCCTAACTATAGAGGACTTGAGGAAGATAGAGGAGGAAGCGGATTCTGAGGGCGTCGACGTCATATTCATCTCATTCCTCCTCTTGGGTCATGAGGCCTCAGGGGAGCTCTATGCTTACGGTTACGATAAGGGGGCCCTGAGGAGCGGAGTAGTCAAGGAAGTAGGGTGCATGATAGATCTAGAGACATTGAAGAAGTTG
This sequence comes from uncultured Nitrososphaerota archaeon, assembly GCA_964519515.1. Lineage (GTDB taxonomy): Archaea > Korarchaeota > Korarchaeia > Korarchaeales > Korarchaeaceae > Korarchaeum. Next base: position 15,282 of record CAZFIJ010000051.1, on the reverse strand, counting down.
ATCCCTGAGTACCCTCCGAACGCTGACTTACTGCTATCTGAGGGGAGGATCTCGGGGAGCATAGGATACTTGAATTCCCTCTTAGAATCCATAACATTCCTCTTAGAGCACCCTATCTTCGATAGTTGGCAGATCGAGAACCTCTTGAGGGAAGCTAAGAGCGTGAAGAGGGAGATAATTAGGAGGATGAGAGGATGATGAAGTGCCCCGATCCCGATGAAATCGCACCGAAGTTATTGGAGGCCCTCAGGAGGGGATGCCCCTATTTCTCAGAGGCTCTGAAGGAGGAGACAGTCGATTGCAGGACCCCGACGAAGATGAGCATTCCTAACTACTTCTCAGCGATGTTGGGAGATAGGATCGGGAGGATCATGAACCCAGATGACTTCCAACTCGTGAAATGTTGGTGCGAGTTATCCGAGGGGAGGCTAATCTTAGCTGTAGCCCTGGGGAGAGTGGCTATGTCATTCCCAACGAGGGCATACGAGATAGCTAGGGATCTAGAGAGATGCGGGGAGAAGGAGCTTCTATCTAGGTTCGTCTATCCTATAGTAGCGATATGGGATCCGAATATCCTCGATTCCCTAGATAGATATAGCTACTTGATGAGTTGGGCCTGGCTCGCTTCATACGTGCCCGAGGACTTCGATGAAGCGATAGAGAGAGTGATGCTCAAATCCGATGTCGTAGATGAAGCGCTCATCAAAGCGCTCAAGAGGTTGAGGAAAGTCAATCCAGCGAGGACTTATGAGAGGATAAAGGATATGCCTTATCTCCTCAGGAGAGTAATTCCTTGAGGAGGATCGCTTCATCCAAGCTTATCTGTCCCTCTGCGACTGCTCTGCCTAAGTGAGAATATACTAGGGGGGAGCCCAACGCAGCTGAGAGCCTCCTACTGAAAGAACCCCTCTCCCCCATTGAGAAGGCGACGAGCTTCCCTCTATGCTCCAGCTTGTAGAGGGAGAGGACTCTGTAAGCTTCTCTCTCATCCCTCGCGTAAGTCACTACCTTAGCTATGCCTCCCAGTGAGAGTAGCTCCTCGCTCACGGAGAGAAGCTCCTCATAGCTAGGAGTTCCATTCGGGTCATGCCAGGAGTATATGGCATTCTCTATCCCAACGTTCGAGTTCTCGTATTCGACATCGACGTACCTACATATCTTCGATACTGATGTGAGCCATCTCTCATCCTGAGGATCTCCTTTCCCCCCGTGAGCCCTGCTCCTATAAGTTATTATTATCCTATCATTGAGCCCCGATATCAATCGGCTCAATGATTCCGCGGATGGAAGCTCATCCCAAATGAGATCGACTCTCAGCTCAACTAAATCAGCTCCTATCTTAAGTGCTCTCTCGATATTCTCCCTCAAGTCATCGAGGTCACTGAGAGTGACCACTATCTTCATTCAATACACCCATCGCCTCCTCTACGCTCAGACCATCGAAGATTATCGAAGCTATAGCCCTGACCATGCTAGCTGGTCTCTCATGTTGGAAAACGTTCCTCCCTATCGATACTCCAGCGGCTCCCCCTCTCATAGCTCCTTCCACCATCTCGAGCACTTCCCTCTCACTGCTCATCTTAGGGCCTCCTGCTATTATCACTGGGATGCTCACGCCTCTAGTCACCTCCTTGAAGCTCTCAGGATCCCCTGTATATGGAACCTTCACTATATCAGCTCCTAACTCAGCTCCCACTCTAGCTACGAGAGAGATAGCTTTGGGATCGAACTTATCCTTAATGTTGGGCCCTCTCGCGTACATCATAGCCAGGAGGGGCATACCTAACTCATCAGCTTCAGAAGCCACAGATCCGAGTTTCTCGAGCATCTCAGGCTCGCTCCTCTCTCCCCCTATGTTGATGTGAACGCTCACACCATCAGCCCCTAACCTAACTGCCTCTATGACGCTAGCGACTCTCACCTTCCTGTTTGGCTCAGGCCCTAGAGATGTGCTAGCTGACATGTGCATGAGGAAAGGAATCTTAGGGCTCCTCAGGGCCTTTATCATCCCCTTGTGGAGGACCACGCAAGTAGCTCCTCCCTTAGCTACTTCGTTGACGATCCAATTTATATCAGTTAGCCCCTTTATCGGGCCATCTGTCACTCCGTGATCCATGGGTATGCATAATATCCTGTCACTCTTAATTATCCTAGAGAGCCTTACCTCCTTCCCTAACATACGCGAGCTAGATGTCGAGAAGATTAATCCTATATGTGCGATATCCGTTGGACAGTTATGAAACTTAAATAACGACTGTATAGAATCCTATGTTTCTCCAGTTGAGCATAGCGTTAATAGGCTCTTACGCGATGATCAACTTCATTAAGTCTATAGTCGGCTTCCTGAAGCTCCCCAGACCGGAGGATAAGGAGTTTAGAGCATCAGTATCGTACATAATCCCAGCTAGGAACGAGGAGGGGAAGATAGGGAGGTGCATATCCTCATTACTCCCTTGGTTGAGGGATGGAGATGAGTTGATCGTCGTAGATGATTGCAGTGAGGATTCTACCGAGGATGAAGCTCTATCTAAGTTTAATGAGAAGTGCAAGTTGATTAGATTGATGGAGAAGCCGGAAGGTTGGACAGGTAAGTCTTGGGCATGTTACCAAGGCTATCTACACTCCTCGGGTGATGTGATAGTGTTCTTAGATGCTGATACCGTAATGATGAGGGATCCTAAGGGAGCTATTTCCCTGACTGAGAGGTTCGATGCTCTCTCCCAAGTCCCGAGGATAAGGTGCGAGAGTCTAGCTTGCGGAGCTATAGAAGTAGCTCTAACATCACTGGTGAGGCTCCTCTTCCCGTATTGGCGGATGAGCCCGAGTAGGGCATGGCTGATGGGCGCTTTCACTATCTGGAGGAGGGAGTCCTATGAGTCAGTCGGGACTCACGAAGCAGTAAAGGGGAGCTTAGTGGAGGACGCTGACTTAGCTAGGTTAGCTGTAACTAAGGGGCTCAGGATATCTTTCTTCATGGGGGGCATAGTAGAGAGCAGTTGGATAAGGAGTTGGAGGGAGGGGTATGAGACTATTAAGAGGATAGGTTCTGCTGCTATGGTAAGTAAATTGATATCGATCTTGATATTCCTGGCGTTGAGCTATACGACAGCTACGATATACGCTTCACCCATACTAGCTTACCTCGGGTTGATGAGAGTGGAGTTAGCGATATTCTACTTAGTTAGCGTATTCTCATATGCGAGCTTGAGCCTCATAGAGGTGAAGCTGAGGCCAGAATCTATGATACTCTCCCCACTAGCCCTCTCGCTGATAGCTCTTTCCCTCCTCACTGCTTCATTCGGGAAAAAAGTGAGTTGGAAGGGGAGGGATTACTCAACTCATCTCGGAGAACAGAGTTCCCACTAAGAGCATGAATATATCTATGACATCTCTCATCGAGAATATACCTATCGGCTTTCCTTGATCATCTACTACTGGGAGATGAGAGACATCATTGACTCTCATCCTTCTGACAGCTTCCTGAAGGGAATCAGATGGCTTAGCAGTTATCGGGTTCTCACTCATTATCTCCTTAACGCTAACATTATTCCCTATGAGCCCTCTGCATCCTGCATATAGCAGATCCCTCTGAGTGACTATCCCCTTGAGCTTACCATCGCTATCCACGATGAGAACGCTCCCTATCCTGTTCTCCCACATCACTTTGAAGGCGTCATCGACTGAAGCGCTCTCAGGGAGGGAAATTGGGTTCCTGACCATGAAATCCTCCAACTTGAGGGAGGCCTTCCTCTTCGGCTTCCAAGCCATAAGTCAGTTACCTCCCGCTTTTAAATAAAGGTATCGTTACTTAAGTTAAATGCTTAATATATTTTAGAAAGTTTTATGCGAGTGCCATGAAAGGATTATTAAGGGGATCAGGATGAAGCTCAGGCGGTCATGATGCGTAAGATCTTCGCAATGCTCCTCATATTGATGCTAATTCCCCTGATATCATCTACAGCTGAGAGGAGCAGGGCATCCCTCAGGGTCCCAGCTGTCTATCAGACAGCGGAGGGCATGCTCTCAGGCACCTTAGGGAACCTCACTGTGGAAGTCGAGAAAGGGGAGGGCATCGTCTACTTCTCAGCGGAGCCTCTCACACAGATAGATACGCAAGGTGCAGCTAGGACAGCTGCCTTAGTGGCTAGTTACTTACTTGGAGTAGATCCTAAATCTATGAACTTCTACTATAGGCTCGAGTCCGGGAGCACTGTGATAGGAGGCCCTAGCGCAGGAGCTGCGATGACAGTAGCTACAGTAGCAGCTATCCTGGGGAAGCAAGTCAGACAGGATACCATAATAACTGGGATGATAAACTTAGATGGGATAATAGGCCCTGTGGGAGGGATCCCTGAGAAATTAGAGGCAGCAGCGAAAGCGGGAGCTAAGATATTCTTGGTACCAGCGGGTCAGGAGATAGTGGAAGAGACAGTACCTAAGCAAGTCAGGATAGGTCCCCTGATATTGACGACTGTCGAGAAGAGTAAGGTCAATATCAGCGAAGTAGGGGCTAAGCTAGGAGTGAAGGTAGTCGAGGTCAGCACGATAGAAGAAGCTTTAAACTACATGCTGGGTCTGAAGATCGAGAGACTGCCGTCGGAGAAGCCAGAGATACCTAAAGAGGTCAAGGACCTCCTCAGTAAGTGGGTGAGGAATTACTTAAATCAATCTGAGGCCATAAGAGGGAGCGTCCAATCGGAAACTGGGAAGCTCGGAGCTATAAGCAAGCGAGTGATAAACAGTATTTTATCGGATTCTGAGAACTACGCATCTTCCGCGAGGGATGAGGTTGCGAAGGGGAACCTATACACAGCAGCTAGTTACGCTTTTCGATCTGTAGTTGAGGCTGATTACGCGAGATCCCTCTTGAATTACGCTCTGAGGGGCGAGGATGCTGTGAACGAGCTCATGAGGAGGGCGGACTCTAAGTTGAGGGAAGTGGGTGAGAGGCTAAATTCAACTAAGCCCCAAGATCTGAGTGGGGTTGAGGCGATAATAGCTTCCAAGACTAGGTATTATGATGCTAAAAGTGCTCTCAAGAAAGCAGTCAATCTAGCTTCGAAGGGGAGCTATCTCGATTCCATGGGTTGGGGAGCGATACACTATTTGACTTACGCTTACTGGAGAGCTGATTCCGCATTTAATTGGATGGATATGATGGGGCTCAGCCAGAGGATGCAAGTAGATGAGATCAGGATAAAGGAAGTCGCATCCGCAATACTCTACGAAGCTGAGAGCGTCATCTCATACTCTGAGAGCCTCATACAGGAGATAGGAGCTAGTTCAAGCTATTTACAAGAGGCATATTCAAATTTGAATGATGCTAACACAGCTTTCTCCTCAGGGGATTACTATGGGAGCATAGGCCTCTCGACTACAGCCCTAGCATACGGTATAATCTCGATACATGAGTGGTTCACGAGCGATCCTAATGCCGTTAAGGAAGCCGTTAAGAACTCATGCTACTCTTCGATAAACGCGCTCATGTCGAAGGGAATAATCCCAGTCCTAGCCCTGAGCTACTCTGAGATGGCATCGGTCATGGAGGGGAACATCTTAGAGTCCATAGCTTATTATGAGCTGGCCTCCGCTCACGCTCACGTAGTCTCGCTCCTCTCCCAGGCATCGGAGAAGCGGGTAGAGACTGAGAGCCCTTTGGAGAGCGCTCCAATGGTAGAGACGGTGACTGTAACGCAGATAGTGAGGGAGGAGAGCAGAATTCAGGAGGTCTATCTAATTGCCGCTCTAATATTCGGTATATTCTTGGGGTTCTTAGTGGGAAGGAAGTCGCATTGATACTCCTCGAGTCTGCGGAGGTCCTCAAAATAACTCTCTATCTTTTCCCCCTTATCGGGAGTTAAGATAAAAATATATCAATCGAGGAGAGGGTCGCGACTATCGACATATCAACTCATCATCGATTGAAGGAGCTCTAACGCAATTTCTTAATAATCGAGTAATACATCCTATCCCTCAGCCTTATCTTAGCTCCTCGCCTCTGAAGATCGATGAGCGCTGTGAGAGATCTCCTAGAGTATAGGAGGGCCAGATTGTGGTTCATCAATAATAAGGAGAGGATAAGGAGGTCATTCAGCGGAAAATACATCGCAATACTCGGTGAGAGAGTGATAGATAATGACTCAGATAAGTTCCTCCTCATCCAGAGGCTCTGGTCCAGGGGGATGTTCCCGGGACCGGTCCTAATAGAGCACGTAGATTAGCTCTTTGAATTTACATAACTTTTTAAGCGAAATCATCCATGAATCAGAGATTAGTATGATCCATGGGCCTTTGGAAGGGCGATACTTCAGCATAAAGTCCCCTCTCCTCACTGTATCTCCGGGGAAGGATCTCCTCATATTCTACCTCGAGATATTACGCGATAGACCTGGGATACTCGCTGAAGTCACGAGGGAGCTCTCATCCAGGGGGATGAATATCCTCTCTAATTTAACGCATGTCACTGAGGGGAAGGGCCTCATAGTGATAATCGCCGAGAGGTCTGGAGATGCAGATATCGAGGAATTGAAGAAGCATCTGGAATCGATAGAGGGGATAGGGTCAGTCGAATATGAGGAATCTCGCATCAAGGGGCTCCTGATACCAAGTCGCCTCTTCCCTTTGGTGAGGGATGGTACGAGGGTCGTAGCTTTCAACATTAGGGCCATAAAGTACCTCTCAGAGGAACTATCTAGGATCTTGGGGAGCTCAGCCTCGGGGGCGATACTCTTCAGGATAGGGTACGAGATGGGGAGGGGATTCGCGGTAGATCATCTCAAAATGGCTGAGAGAGTAGGCTTAAATGACCCCTTCGAAATACTTCGAAAGATATCAGCTCCCCTCTACACGTGCTCAGGTTACGGTATAGCATCCCTAGAGGAAGCCGGAGGGGTTTTCTCGCTCAGGATAAGGGAGAACTTCGAAGCGATCGATAGGACCTCTAAGGAACCCTTATGCTATATGACGAAGGGTATGTGGAAGGGTGGCCTAGAGTACGTCTTCAGGAGATCTATCTCAATAGAGGAAGTCAGATGCAAGGCTAAGGGGGATGAGTACTGTGAGTTTAAGATAGAGATCCCCCGAGGATGAAGGTTAAAATATTCAGATAGTAAGGGTAGAGGATGCTCATGAGGGAGAGATCAGTTGACTGCAGAGTCCCCCTCACTAGGGTGACGATATCACCGGGAGATAAGCTCGTTGCTTTTCTGATAGAGGTAACTAGAGATAGAGTGGGAATCCTAAGGGATATAACTGATGTCCTGAGCGACCTAGGGTTGAACCTCCATAATATATCCGCTTACGTTGAGGGAGGGAGGGGAGCGATCTACTTAGTCGTGAACATATCTGGGAAGCCAGAATCCATCATAAACGATATTAAGGATAAATTTTCATCCATAAATGGAATTGGAAGAATATTATATCAAATATCTGAGAGAGAGGGCCTCCTCATAGATACATTGAACTTCCCGCTGATGCGTTGCGATGATAGGATCTTCACCCTGACTAAGGAGTCTTGGAAGACGCTGACTTCAGATCTAATAGCTATACTGGGTTCTGAAGCCTATCATGCGATAATATACAGGATAGGGTATGAGATGGGGAAGGGATTCGCGGAGAATTATGTAGATATAGCGAGGAGAACTGGGATTGAGGAACCGATGGATGTGATACGTTACGTCATGTCCGGTATGTTAGCTGCCTCAGGCTGGGGTAGATCGAGCCTAGAGTTAGGTGAGGACACCTTGAGGGTCAAGATCGAGGAGAATCTAGAGGCAGAAGCAAGCCCGAAGTCGAGCGAGCCATCATGCTACTTCACGAAGGGAGTTATCACTGGAGCTCTGACTAGGATACTCAGATCCCCCGTGGAAGTTAAAGAGACTAAGTGTAGAGCGGCTGGGGATGAGTACTGCGAGTTCATCGTAAGATACTGATTTTTATTAATAGACTCCGCTCAAATAAAATAAAAATTAAATCAGAAACTCCCTTTGTACATGTATCTTTATCCCTCTCTTCTTCAGTTCCTCGAAGAAAGGTATAGGATCTATCACTTCCTCAGGGTTCTTCACGCCTCTCCCCTTTATCGTTCCTATAGCCATCCATTGAGCGGTAATTGATGTAGGAGTTCCGACTGTCACAGCTTGCGCTGTCAAGCCCCACTTCCTATTCCACTCAGTGTGCAGATCTATTGTGATCCTCTCCTTCCTCCCATCCTTCTTCCCCTCGACTATCACTCTCATTATATCGTAATCATTCGGCGGTATATCCTTCCCCTCGAAGGTCTTGTTGACCAGCATCCTGAGCAAGTCCCTCGGTACTATCTCGACGTTCCCCACTCTCACTGGCTTATCGTTCGTGAGCCCCAGATCTGTCAATAGTTTATACTTCATGTAGAGCTCCCTGGGATAGGAGATCTTGTAGTCCACGTACCTGAGGCCCTTATGCTTGAACGTCTCCCCTATAGTCCAGACTTCGGGGTGCTCGATGTAGTAGAGCTCCTGAGTGCCCACTGGGGGTGGGAAGTGCATCACATCCCTGTCCTCAGGCTTGACGGGATCGATCAGCTTTATCCTACCGTCCTCCCAGATCTCGACGGGGTGTAAGAACTCATCGAATATACAATCTAGCGAGTAGGGGACCGGGAGGGGTATCCCGAGGGAGTCATAATCATTGAAATCGACCCATCCCTCCCTCAGTAGTACTCTCTCCACTTCATCCAGTTGCTCCACTCCGTACCTAGCGGCTACATTTATCATCCCCGGGCATCCTCCCATCCCGGGTATCGCTAGCAAACCGGCTCTCTCATAAGCTTCGTTGAACTCAAATTGTCTCTTCAGGATAGGTACTTCAGAGCCCAGATCAGTGTAGTGGGCTCCAGCCTTGAGGGCGGCTTCCATCACTTGAGGTATATAGTAATATATTATCCCGTTGACTACTACATCGGCTCCTCTGAGCAGCTCAGCTGTCTCATCCACATTCCTCACATCAACTCTCGCGTAATCGAGCTTCTTCCTCTCAGTGAATTTCTTAGCTCCTTCTACAGTTAGCTTAGCTCTCTCCTCATTTATGTCCGCGACGACTATCTCATCGACATATGGACTCACGTCATCATCCGCTAGGTCGTAGACGATGGCTGGAGCGACGACTCCAGCACCCAGCACGACTATCTTGACCAAAGGGACCACCTATTCCCTGAATGGGTACTCAAATATAAAAATTACATCTATACTCGGATTTATTATTTTTATTTTATTTCATATTCGAAGATATCATATTCACATTGGTATATAATGATTGGTAATATAATGAATACTTTTACTCAATAAATGATAATGATATGTTTTTCCAGTCTTCTATACTTATAATTGATTTCGATACTATATAAAATAGGACCCCTACTTTACCTTCTAGAATAATTCAATAAATATTTGAATGTATGGAGATTCCCTAATGTCTCTCCGTGAGAATTTAGGCAATATACAATACAGTAACTCGAAAATTGGAAGAACTATAGCGACCTATCTCGCTGGAAATCCCTAGAGCGTGGACTTTCAAGTCATGATAACTCTTAAAAAAAGAGTTCAGATTTTGAGATCTTTGGAGAGGCCTAACCTCTCCAGAGTCTCGCTCTTCGGCCTCCCCTCCATATCCCATCCTCTGAGCTCGTAGTATTCATCTAGAGCTCTCTCATAACCCTCCCTATCGAGCTTAACACCTGCGGTCGGCCCTACTGTGTGAGGCTCGTCGAAGAACCTATCTGGAGGATAATCGTGCTTCCTAGTGAAGCCTTCCCTCAAGTTGAACATCCTAGCGAGGTTCCATATCCTCTCGCCTATCTCCTGGACTTGAGGTACCGTGAAGTCCTTATCCATAGCCGCTGATAGGAGATCAGCTATCTCCTGGAAGCCCAGAGCCCAGAAATCGCATATTATGAGGCTCCACTTCACGCTGTTGAGGTCCTGCAAGTCCTTCGTGAGTTTCGCTTTCCCTTCGTAAGTGTGCGGGGGCATGTTACCGAAGGCCTCACTCGCTATAGTCCAAGCCCTGAGGTGGCAAGCCCCCCTATCGGAAGTAGCGTAAGCTAATGCCATACCCCAGCTCCCCCTAGGATCGTATGCCGGGATCTCAGATCCCTTTATGTGCATCGCATATCTCTCGCTGCCCTTACCTATCTTCTCAGCAGCTCTCATCACTCCATCAGCTACTAGGTCCCCGAACCCCTGCCTGTAGCCTATGGCCTCGATCAACTTCACTATGCCATCAGCATTCCCCCAATCGACATCGAAGCCTATCTCCTCCTTCGAAATTATTCCCCTCTCCTTGAGCTCGAGGATGAACGCTAACAAGTTCCCTAAGCTTATAGTATCTAAGCCCAAATTATCAGCTACTTCAGCAGCGTAAGCTAAGTCATCCATATCCTTGAGGGCTAAGTTAGATCCCATCATCCCTATGGTCTCATACTCAGGGGCCTTTATGACACCCCTCCTCGTGTTTATCTTCCTCTTGCAAGCTAATGGGCAGGAGTGACACGCAAACCTACTGTGGAACTTCTGCTTGACTACATCAGTGTTTATGAACTTCGCATACTCATAATATCCTTCTCTAAAGTTCAGATGCGGGAGGGCCCCTACATTATTGCTCAAATCGACTATTATGGGAGTACCATCTGTTTTAGCCCAAATATTAGCTTCTGTGAGTACGCTCTCCTTCATCAACCTCGATATAGTCTCCCTGAACCTCCCGGGGTTCGGTAGCTCGATCTTCCTCTCCTCAGCTCTGACCACTATGCCCTTCAGCTTCTTGGACCCGAAGACAGCGCCTACCCCTCCTCTAGCGGCGACGAAGTACTCATCTACATGTACGGAGGAGATCAAGCTCAGTCTCTCCCCAGCCGGCCCTATGACCATCGTCTTCACGTTCCCGTGCTCCTTTCTGAGCTCCTCCATGGCCTCCCTCACTTTCATCCCCCAGAGGTGACTCGCATCCCTTATCTCGACGTTCCCATCGCTTATGTATATGTATACGGGCTTCTCAGCTACATCTTCGATTATCACAGCATCATAACCAGCGTATTTGAGCTCAGGGCCGAAGGAACCCCCTACATAATTGTCATTTATCGTCCCAGTCTTCGGGGACTTCGAGACGACAGCGAACCTACCGCTCAGAGGGGCTATCGTGCCAGTCAGGGGGCCAGTAGCTATCACTACCTTATTCTCAGGACCGAGAGCGTTCGCTCTCGGAGGCACTTCCTCGTAAACGTATCTAATGCCGAGCCCCCTGCCTCCGAGGTAGAGAGCCAACCAGTCCTTCCTCGGGGCCTCAGTTTTAATGCTCTTCTCCCTCAAGTTTATCCGTAAAATCTTTTCAGCATATACTGAGGCCATGCTACCACCTGGTGCGGTTCTTAGTTGGGAGAAATTGATAAACGTTTCGTTCCTACTGGAAGCCCTTCAAAAAGACGATAGTTGACTGGAAAATTTTCCATATGAACTCATTGAGCGAGAGATACGGAGGGCTAGCTGATGCTATGATCGTGAGACCGCGGAGCATTTTATATTTACTAATATGAATCGGGGTAGAATGAGTTACGCCGTGTACTCCATGATAGGCTACGGTCACTTCAGGGCAGCATACCCTCTCAAGGAGTTCTCAGAGTTGATGAGAGCTGATGATTATGAGGGGATCCCTAAGAAGGATAAGGTAATTTGGAACTTACTCTCATCCGGTTACTCCTGGGTCACGAGATCGATCGAATTCCCCCTGATCGGGAAGCTCTCTTTCCTCTCCTTCGATTACTTCCAGAGGGTACCGAGCTTTTACCCGAGGAGGGATCTATCCAGGCCTAATTTAGCTCTCCTCATCATCTACGGGTTGCTTGAAGCGGGATTCGGGAGGGACCTGATAAAGAGGCTCTCTAGAGATCCCTTACCACTGATATCAACTTACTTCATCCCCGCCTTCATGGCTGAGCGTTACGGTTACCCGAGCGATATCTACTGTCTCGTCTGCGATGCTGATATAGCTAGGACATGGGCGCCTCTGAGACCTAAGGAATCGAGGATCAAGTACTTAGCTCCTACGGTCAGGGTAGCTGAGAGGCTTCGAGACTACGGAGTGAGGAGTGAGATATTCGTGACGGGCTTCCCCCTCCCCCTAGAGCTCATAGGGGAGGATATGAGTATCTTGAAGGAGGATTTCTCGAAGAGGCTCCCGAATCTCGATCCCAACGGTATATTCATCGATAGATATTCCCCATTGCTGAAGGAGAAGCTCGGAGGGATACCGAGCAATTCAGATCATCCCTTAACGATAATGTTCTCAGTAGGGGGAGCTGGAGTTCAAGCTAAGCTGGGCGTAGCTCTCATGGTGAAGCTGAGGGACATGTTAATTAAGGGCGAGCTCAAGCTCATCATATCCGTGGGGATCAGGAGGGGGCTGAGGGATTATTACCTCTACTGGATGGATAGACTCGGGATGAGGGACATGCTAAATTACTCCATCAGCCTAATATTCAGCGAGGATCCTGAGAGCTATATGAGGGATTTCAACTCAGCCCTGAGGAAGAGCGATATCCTGTGGACGAAACCATCCGAGCTATCGTTCTACGCTGCTCTCGGTATCCCTATAATCGCCTCGGAGCCTGTCGGCTCGCATGAAGTCTCTAATTTGAGGTTCTTGACCAAGGGGGGATATGGGATGGCGCAAGGGGATACTAGATACCTCGAGCAGTGGTTCTTCGACTGGCTAAAGAGCGGTTACTTCGCAGAGAAAGCGATTAGGGGCTTTTTGGAACTAGAGAAGCTTGGAGCTCTGAAAGTGAGGGAAGTAGTCCTATCTAAGTGACTCCTGGGGATTGAGAACCTTTTAAATCCTGAGCCCCGCTTATGGAGAGGTGTCGATTTGATATTAGAGGCTCTAGAGGGAGTCCTGAAGTCGGAGGACGAGGCCTTATCCCGAGCCTTAAGGGAGGTTAGGGAACCTCCTCTGAGGAGGATAAGCTATACTGGGGTGTTTCATCCATCGGGAATCCCGCCTCAACCGGAGATAGAGTTCATAGAGTTAGAGGAGCTCAAGATAAGTCCTGATCTATTCATAGGGGTCGACTTAATCTCGTGCTTGCTCTCAGCTGATGGTCCCGATTCTCTGAAGGAGGGTGCTGAGGAGCTGATCAGGAGGATGAGGAGGAAGGAGGAGATAAGAGCGGAGGACAGCCAGAAGTCCCATATAGCTCTTGCTTTGCCTGAAAAATGGCATATAGAGGCTGTAATCGGTAGATGGACTGATTACGTCTGGAAGCCTAGGGCATACGATGGTACTGAAGCTCCTAGTTTTGAAGGTTGGGTGGAGGATTTGAGAGCAGTAGCTGATGCTCTGAGGGGGGAGGGCATTAAAGTAGTCTTCTACGGTGGAGATTCAGTCGAGAGGATGAGGGAATTCGGTTACGATGTCGTGAGGGTCAGATTGAGGAAGCAGTTGCCGAAGCTAGGTTACCCTAGGGACCCGAGCGTCGCTTGGTCTAGCTCCCCAGTGATAATGAACATGACGTTAGAGCATAGGAGAGGCGAGGAAGATGCCGCTACTGCCTTCTTCTCCGAGATAGGGCTTAAGCCTGCATTCAGGCCCAGGTGGTGGTGGGATGGGAGACGCATCATAAGGGCTAGGGCGGAGGGAGGGAACTTCATAGTGGTGAAGGGTGAAGATAGGATAGCTCTCTTCACGGGGATAGGGATAAGGGGGAGCAATAGGGCCACAATTGAGCTCATAAAGGATTACTTCTCCTCAAAGGGGGTGAACTTAGATATTTACGGAGTCCCCCTGCCTGGTTACATAAGGGATTGGAGGACCGGAGCGGTCCACTTAGATGTAGTGATGATGAACGCTGGCCCTTGCGTTTTCCTAAGCCCTGGAAGGATGGGTTTCTACTCTTTCCTTAAGTTCGGAAATGAAATAGATTTCGTTGATGCTGGGAGCGTTTTCAATGAGTTAGGTGTTGAGGTAGATGAGATACCAGCTGAGGGTAGTGAGATAACTCTAGTTAATGCCTTAAACATAGGGAGGGGCAAGTTAGTAGTCGATGCGTATAATGAGGAAGCTAGCAACTACTTGGAGAGGGAGTGGGGGTTGGATGTGATAAGGGTGAGGATACCTCAGATCGAGGCCGGAGGGGGAGGGGTTAGGTGCGCATCCAGGGAGTACTACCCTGATTAACTTGAAGCTGGACTCACTTCCCACCTAAAATTTTTATCTTTAAGGAGGGATATCGTGAGGGCGTACATGATAGTAGAGAGAGTTAAAAGCGGTATACCTGGCTTCGATGAGTTAGTGAACGGCGGTATCCCCAGGAGGAACGTAGTACTCTTATCCGGAGGCCCCGGGACTGGGAAGACTATATTCAGTCAGCAGTTCCTCTATCACGGCCTCACATTAGGGGAGCCAGCTGTCTTAGTCACTCTAGAGGAACATCCCGTGCAAGTGAGGAGGGAGATGGCTTCCTTCGGTTGGGACGTGAGGAACTATGAGGAGCAGGGGACCTTCGCGATAGTGGATGCCTTCACGGGAGGGATAGGGGAAGCCGCTAAGAGGGAGAGGTACGTAGTTAGGAGCGTAGATGATATAGGTGAGTTCATGGATGTGCTTAGGGAGGCTCTGAGGGATACTAAAGCTCAAAGGGCTGCTATAGACTCCGTATCGACTCTCTACCTCACGAGGCCTGTGAGCGCTAGGAACGTATTGATGCAATTGAAGAGAGTACTCTCAGGGTTAGGGGTCACCGCTCTCATGGTATCGCAAGTCAGCGTGACTGAGAGAGGCTTTGGAGGGCCTGGAGTGGAGCACGCTAGCGATGGTATAATAAGGCTCGACTTAGATGAAGTAGATGGGGAGTTAGTGAGGAGCATGATAGTTTGGAAGATGAGAGGCACTAAGCACGATATGAGGAGGCACCCCTTCGAGATAACGGATGAAGGTATAAGAGTGCATTCGGATAAGGTATTTAGGGGGAGGGTGATAGGGTATGAGTGAGGAAGTGCCCCTCAAACCTATGGGTAAGGAGGATATAAGGAAGTTGGAGTTAGCCTTGCTACTGGGCACGCTCCTGAGACCTGATGTCCTCGAGAAAGTGAGGAGCTCTGAGGATAGGTTGACTTGGCTCGACTCCCTCTTGATCGCAGCTGGCGCTTTAGCGAGGGAGAGAGCAGGTTATTCGACTTCTAAGATAGCTGAGGAACTGGGGAGGACTGAGGCAACAGTGAGGAACCATTTAGCTGGGAAGACAGAGGCAGGAAA
>CAZFIJ010000050.1:0-53472 GCA_964519515.1 uncultured Nitrososphaerota archaeon | reverse complement strand
TACCCTATTTATCCTTAACTGATGTTCGATCATCGCCTAAATATGTGTGAGCAAGCTTGAAATCATATTAGCCCTTCCCCTTAGCCATCATGAACTCGCCCACTTTGAAGAACCCCCTCCCCCAATTGTGCAAGGGGATGTTGATCTTCTTGAGGTCCCAGCCCGTCCTCTCATTGAAGAACCTCTTATCAGCTTTAGCTGATAGGACCTCCCCTAATACCAATTTCACATCACCTAGCTCGAGTTCATTCACGAGCTTGCACTCCAGGACTCCTAAGGAGTCCTTCACTACTGGAGCATTGACTTTCTCCCCTCTCTCAGCTTTGAACACTTTTGACTTATCTTCATCCCTCCCGCTCCTACTACCAACGTAATAAAGCTCTTCTATGAGAGATATAGGAATTATGTTGACTGTGAACTCCCCGTAAATCTCTATGAGCTCTAACGTGAGGGATTCCTTTCCTAGAGCTAAGATGAGGGACGGGGGTTCCTCCCCAACTGGGGACACCCAACTAGCTGCCATGAAGTTTACCCTCTCCCCCCATCTCCCACTACCTATGACGTAAGCGGGCCTCGGGTGGAGCAGGAGGTAGAAGTCTCTCACCTCTTCCATAGGGCTCAAGTGAGTTATCATTAGATAAATTTAGTGGGCGAAACTCAGAGATGCATTGAAGGTCCTCTAAAAAGTAGATCTAGTGGATCTCTCGACTATCAACCTATATTCCCTCTCGACTAAACTCTGGGAGATATCTAAGTAGATCTCCGTGGTCCTCAAGTTGCTGTGGCCTAGTATGTGTTGGAGCACCCTCGGGCTGCCCCCACTCGAGAGGAACCATACTGCGAAAGCATGCCTCACTGCATGCGGGTGCGTCTTGAGGAGCTGAGAGACCCACCTCCTGACGGTCCTATCGCTCACTGGGAAGACCCTATTTTCCCTCTTCTCCAGCTCCCTGAGGAGCCTCTCCGTCCTCTCAGTGAAATACACATATCTGCTCTTATCCCCCTTTCCCCTGACTAATGCCCTCCTATTCCCGAGATCCAGATCCTCCCACTTCAGGGATACGAGTTCCCCCACTCTCATTCCCGTCTCAGCTAGCATCATTATAGCAGCCCTCACGATGGGTTTAGCCCCTCCTATCAGTCTCTCTATCTCCCCATAAGTCTTTATCAAATCCTCATCGACCTTAGGGGGAGGGGCTGGAGATCTTATCTCTTTAGCCAGTGATCTAGCCTCCTCGCTCAGATCTTCCCTTCCAGCTATCCTGAAAAGTCTAGAGAGCATATATAGTTGTTGTTTCAATGTCTTCCTCTTCACTGAGGACTCCCTCCTCGATGCCCATATCCTGATGTGTATGGGCTTCGCTTCAGTTAAGGGAGTCATACTGAGGAAGGACGAGAATACAGCTCTGTACTTCCTCTTGCTAGAGTTCGAGAGGCCAGCTAAAGCTGCCTCTATGATCTCCTCCATCCTCCCCCCTCCTGGGGCTTATAGCTCCTTCTCCAGCCTCTCCATTAGGTAGAGCATGCTCTCAACGGAGAAATATATGCTCTCTAGTACGGACTCCTTGGAGAGATGGCATTCATCGAGGTCATGCTCGATCAGGACGATATCCTCATTCAGTGAGATCTTACAAGGCACCCCTCTATCTACGATCTCCCATGATGCTCTTAGAAGATCAGTTGCACTTTTCATCTTGATGGGGGGGTTAGCGGATGCCATTACATAGACTAGCTTCCTCTCCTCATCTGCCATCACATAGACGACTACTTCCTTCCCCCCTTCCTCTATGATGAGGACGAGGGCTCCTTCATGCTCAGCTACTGAGAGACCAGCTCCACTCAACAGAGATTTGACTTCCTCAAGAAGCAATTCTCTCACCCAATTTCCTGAGGAAAGATAAAGTTGCGTAGAAGTTCCTCTTGAAAGATTGTTTTATGCATTTATTCCTCACAAATGACGTGACTAAAACCTCTCCATCTTCCCCGAGTTGATAGGATGCGAAGTTCATCTTGAAGTTCTCCTCGAGCAACTCCCTGGCTAGCCACTCATCAGCGAGGAGAGGGGGATCTGTCCTCCCGACAATGAACGTCATCCCCTCGTCAGAGAGGATCACTAACATGTATGATACTTCACCTTCCCTGAAGGAAGTTATTATCGCTCTCTCAACCCTCCTGTAATCGATCCCCTCCTCCTCTAGGATCTCCTCTACTTCATCCAACCCCATAATCGATCCCTACAGCTTCGATAGAAAAAGTTACCGCAAGTTATATAACGGAAGTTTAGGTATCATAAGAGGGCATATGAGAGTAGCTCTCGTAGTGCCACCGACACGGTCATCGCTAGCTGAAGTACTAGGGGTGAACGGGATACCCCTAGGATTAGCTTACCTCGCTTCCGTAGCTAGAGAGGAGGGGCACGATGTCTCTATATTCGATTTCGCGGCTATGAACTTAGATATCGAGTCATCAAAACGAAAGCTGAGGGAATTCGATCCAGATATCGTTGGGATATCCTCCACAACTCCGACGATATATGATGCATATGAGATCGCTAGAGTTACGAAGGAGATCAATGAGAGCTCAATCGTGATGATAGGAGGGCCCCATGTCACGTTCCTCCCCTCATATACCTTGAGGAACTGCCCTCACATAGATGCTGTAGTGAGGGGTGAGGGAGAGGAGACTTTCAGAGAGTCCCTCAAGGCCTTAGAGAGGGACTTCAGCGTAGATTCATTGAGAGGAGTTAGGGGCATCACTTACAGAGGTTCTTCAGGCGAGATTAAGGAGAACCAGCAGAGGCCATTGATAAGGGATCTCGATTCATTACCGATTCCTGCATACGATTTAATAGAATGGGACCTCTATAGAGTAGGGAAGTTGAGATACGGAGTCATCATGAGCTCCAGAGGATGCCCCTTCAATTGTATCTTCTGCTCATCCTCCTTACAGTTCGGGAGCATATGGAGGGCCCACAGCGTGAGGAGGGTAATAGAAGAACTTAGGATACTGAGGGAAGATTTTGGAATAAGGGAAATCGAGTTCTTGGATGATACCTTCACCCTAAATAGGAAGAGAGCTAAGGAGATATGTGATGAGATCATCAGAGAGGGCATGGATCTCAGTTGGAGCGCTTCCTCTAGAGTTAATACTCTAGATAGGGAGACTGCTGATTCGATGAGGAGAGCTGGGGCGCATACTGTCTACCTCGGGATAGAGTCCGGAACTCAGAGAGTACTAGACTTCATAGGTAAGGGGATAACAGTAACACAAGCAGTGGATACCGTAAAGACAGCCTTAAAATCCGGTTTGCAAGCCTTAGGATCTTTCGTCATCGGTTTCCCGATAGAGAGGAAGGGAGATATAGAGAGGACGATAGGCTTCGCTAAATCTCTAGGGTTGAAGTACGCTCAATTCACAGTAGCCACACCTTATCCTGGGACTAGGCTTTGGGATTTCGCTGTGAGGAATAAGCTCATAGCTACACTCAATTGGAGGTTATATACGACAGTAAATGTAGTTATGAGGAGTTTTCACCTCAAGATGAGCCAAATCCAGAGGATGCTCCTGAAAGCATACCTCAAATTTTACCTCAGGCCCAGTTACTTCCTCAAGGACATCTTGAATCCTAAGGGTTCTCTAATAAGGAGAGCTCTTCCTAGCATTATAAGAGCGATAAGAGGCCTCTTAAGAGTAGAGGAGAATAGATATAGCTATGATGAGGATCTGGATGCTATTTTGAAGGATCTCAGTTAATTGAAAGCTTTAGTACCTCCTTTCATGTGGAGCGACTTCATATATAAAGTCACATTGACATTTTTTACCGCATTTCTTAGTCTATATTTTCATTCTACTCTTGATTATATGTCAATATAACTATAAAATAATGGAAGATAGGTAATTTTGATGATAAGCCTTATATTTGAGAGCGTAGATGTGCTCATTATGATAACGAGAGAGGATATTCCGATAGAGCCCGAAGCTTTCTCAGAGGGCATATTCAGGATAGTGAGTCACCCCATAATGCAGGAAGTCTACAGGTTCAGACACATTATAGCTAGGGCTATAAGGGATTTCCTAGATAAGGAAGGATTCGTTGAGTTCGATCCGATAATGATAGGTCCGGTGACGGATCCTGGGACTAGGGGGGCTTACGAATTCAGGATCCCTTATTATGGTAAGGAATACAGGATAATGAGGAGCGGGATACTCTACAAGCAACTACTAGCTGCAGCTATGGAGGAGGGGAAGGTATACTTCTTCTACCCTAACTTAAGGCACGAGCCTCTAGATGCTGGGAGGACGGGGAGACATTTAGTCGAGTTCGTTCAAGTCGATTTAGAGGTGAGAGACGCCGATCACCTGGAGGTCATGAAGATAGCTGAGAGACTGATCAAGCACGTCATAGATCATTTGAGGGATTATGAGGATCGTCTCAAGAGGATATGGGAATTTTTCGGATCTAAGAGGGTCTCTCTACCGGAAATAAGCCTTCCTCTCAGGAGGATGACTCATGAGGAAGCTATAAATATATTGATGGAGCACGCGAGACGCAAGGAAGTAATAGAGGAGCTTGAGAAGAGATTTAACGTCAAGAAACCAGAGAGAAGATTGAGTTACAAGGCTGAGATACCTTGGGAGTGGGAATGGTACCTCTCTAAGATAAATGAGCAGCCTTTCTTCATCCAAGATTATCCCAAGGGAGCTAGGGGTTTCTACGATCGCGAATATCCGGACAGACCTGGGGTCCTGATGGACTTCGATCTACTAGCTGCTGAAGGGCATGGGGAGTTATCATCTGGGGCTGCGAGAGAATACGATGCATCCAGAGTCTTCGCGAGGATGAGGGAGACTGGTGAGAACCCAGAATTGTATAAGTGGTACCTCGAGTTCCTCAGGGACCATGGAAGACCGACAGCTGGATTTGGGATAGGTATGGAGAGATTAGTCAAGTACATCTGCGATCTACCATCCGTTCACTTAGCTAGACCAGCTCCTAAAGTACCGGGGGTGCACTCACCATGAGCTACCCTATAGAGGAGATATTCAGGAGAGCGAAGCTCGGGAGGGCTTCCCTTCGCCCCTTGGAGGATGAGTTCACCTTAGGGATCGATGTTCATGAGCCGATGGAATCCTTTCTCGATGATATACTCCTTCTACCCCCTCTATTCACTCCTCAGAGGTTAGAGAAAGGGATTGAGCTTCTGAGAGAGCCTCTATACATCGATGTCAATACGGAAGTAGGAGTAGGCGGCTTCAAGTTGAGGATTCCTGTGATATACGCTCCTACGGGAGGAGAGATAGCGGATCTCTCAGGACCGAGGATAGCTGAGGCCTGCGCTGAGGTGGGCATCGCTTATTCCTTATGTGAGGATATCGCTTCCAAGCGGGGATATGATGTCAGATCGACTGATCAACTGTCTTTCAAGGAGAGGGCTCTCTCCTACCTAGAGAACCTCAGAGATGAATATGGTGGGCTGATAATACAGCAGGGCGTTGAGGATGAGGACCTGAAGCTCTGGGAGAGGATCTACAGTGATCCCGATTTCGATCCATACATAGAGGAGGGGCTCTTAGCTTTCGAGATAAAAGCTGATCAGGGAGAAAGACCAGATTTAGGGAGTTACCTCTCGAGGAAAGATCCCTCAAACTCAAATAAATTCATGGATGATCTGAAGAGAGCCTCGAGGGGGAGATATTCTTCCCCCAGGACTTTCACTGAGGATATATTAGTGAGCAGAATAAGGCTCTTGAGGAACAACTTCCCCAGGGTCAAGGTATTCCTGAGGACTGGGCCTTACCGCGACCTCGATAGAGTGATAGAGATCGCTAGCAGGGAAGGAGTTGATGCGATAACGATAGGAGAGGGAGCTGGAATGAGCTCTATCACTAGCACGAGGATCACAACTGTAGTTTGTCTGGCCTCAATATCTAGAGCTAGGGAGAGGGGGATCGAGACCAGCATGATAATAGCAGGGGCTCTTTATGATGGTTCCCATATCTTGAAATCGATCGCTTTAGGGGCTGATGCTGTCTCCCTCGGGGGGCCTATTACCTACGCTTGCTTAATTGGGTCGAAGTTCAGCGGATTCTTGAGGAGGAAGTCCATCAGGGAGACCCTCAGAGGGCTGAGTGGAAATCTGCTCAAGGTAGCGATCAAGGGGGAGGGATGCAAGAAGGGCGTGATGAACTACTTGGAGAGTGTTGAAGTTGAGATAAAGATCCTAGCATCTGCTCTGGGTAAGTATAATGTGAATAAGATTTGTAAGGAAGATGTATGTTCTTTAAGTAAGGAGCTAGCGGATCTATTCGGGATAAGGTATATCTACGCCCCAAGGACCGTCCCAGAGAATTGGGAGATCATACCATGTGATAGACTGAGAGAAGCTGAATATGAGCTTGAGCCTCCGTCTTCGCGTAATAGACGAGCGTGAGCCCCTACGCAAATGCATTGATAACTGCAAGTTAACTTTTTATACTAGATGGAGGCCGGGGCCTCAGGTGAGTATTGTGAGTTACCGGAGATTCCTCGTTTAAGTTATGACGTCTCCAAGGTAGTTCTAGCATATTCAGGAGGCCTAGATACTACTGTAGCCATAAAGTGGTTCGAGGAACAGGGAGTCGAGGTGATCACTTTCACAGCTGAGCTAGGGCAAGGAGCTGAGCTGGATGAGATAGAGAGGAGAGCTTACGAAGCGGGATCCTCGAAGCATTACAGCCTCAATCTCATAGATGAGTTCGCTGAGGGTTACGTAGCCCCAGCTATAATGGCTAATGCATTGTATGAGGGCGAGTACCCTATTTCCAGCTCCCTATCGAGGCCCTTGATAGCTTCTAAGCTAGTTGAGATAGCTGAGAGGGAGAGAGCTGATGCTGTAGCTCATGGTTGCACATCTAAGGGGAACGATCAAATCAGGTTCGATGTCACAGTCAGATCCCTCAATCCCGAGCTCAAGGTAATAGCTCCCACTAGGATATGGAGGTGGACTAGGAAGCAGGAATTGGATTACGCTGCATCCAGGGGTTTGAGGATTCCAGAGAGTCATAAGAAGTACTCTATAGATTCCAACATCTGGGGGAGGAGTATAGAGGGCGGAGCCATAGAGGAGCCCTGGAACGAACCACCTGAGGATGCGTTCGAGTGGACCTCCCGACCCGAGAGAGCTCCTGATGAACCGGAGTACATAGAGATAGAATTCGATGAGGGTATTCCAGTAGCTTTGAATGATGAGAGAATGAAGCTAAGCGATCTCGTGATCGAGTTGAACTATATAGTTGGGAAGCACGGCGTCGGGAGGATAGATCATATGGAGAGCAGGGTCATCGGGTTCAAGAGCAGGGAGGTTTATGAAGCCCCCGCTGCTATCACACTAATAAAAGCTCACAAGGACCTTGAGAAAGCTATTTTAACCAGGAGAGAGCTCTCATTTAAGGAGATAGCTGATAGGGAATGGACGAATTTAGTTTATGAGGGGCTTTGGGGCGAGCCGCTGAGGGAGAGTCTCCAGGAACTGATAAAAGGCATGAATAAGTATGTGTGCGGTGAGGTGAAGCTGAAATTATTCAAAGGGACCCTGTCTGTCATCGGGAGGAGATCGGATTATATGTTATATGACTTGAAGATCGCTGGTTACGATGAGGGATGGTACCCCACGGATGAAGAAGCTAGGGGCTTCATCAACGCATGGGGTTTATATTCAGTGACAGCGAGGGCAGTGAGGAGGAATGTACAGGAAGCCAGGGTTGGGAGATCAGAGCGATTGGCTCACTAAGTTCATATCATCGATAGATTCCGATAGGAGGATATTCAGGGCCACTGTACTCACGGCTCTGGCCCATCAAATACATCTTTTTGAATCCGGTTTGATCCCGAAGGAGGCTGCATTGACTATCTCGCTCCTCCTAGAAGCCCTCAATAGAGAGGATGAGATACTCTCGAGAGGCTTCGAGGACGTTCACGAAGCTCTGGAGAGTTGGATAATTGAGAGAGCTGGAAATCTAGGTGGATGGCTCGCTTATGGGAAGAGCAGGAACGATCAAGTCGCTACAGCTCTTCGCTACGTGACGATAAGGGAGCTCATCTCCCTGCTCTGGGAGATCAATAGGTTGAGGGATTCTCTGATAAACTCAGCGTTCGTGAATCTCGAGAAGAAGATACCTGCTTTCACTCACTCGCAACCCGCTCAACCATCTACAGTATCCCATTACTTACTTTCGATAGAGTACGAACTCTCCCATCATTATAGATCGATTTGGCACGCCATGAGGGAGGTAGTTGACTTATGTCCCTTGGGCTCGGGGCCAGCTGCCGGGAGCTCAGTTCCCATAGATAGGGGGAGGTTAGCTGATCTCCTGGGATTCTCAGGTGTGGAGAGCAATACTCTTTTAGCGACGGGAAGCAGGTCCTTTGAGACGATATTACTCGGGATAATATCCTCCCTCATGGTCGTTTTGAGTAGGGTCTGTGAGGACTTGATAATATGGTCGACTCCGAACTTCAGCTTAGTTGAACTCCCCGATGAGCACGTCTCAACTAGCAGCATAATGCCGCAGAAGAGGAACCCCGTGACATTGGAGGTGATCAGGGCTAAAGCTGGAGAGGTGATCGGGTGCCACTTCACAATACTTTCCGTGATGAAGGGGCTCCCCAGTGGGTACAATCTGGACATTCAGGAGACGAATGAACCATTCCTGAGGGCAATTAATACCACGAAGGAGTCTTTGAAGGTCCTCTCAGACCTCATCAAGAGAGCGAGATTCAAGGAAAGTGAGATCGAGATAACTCTAGCTCAGTTCGTCGCGGAGGAGCTCGTTAGGAGGAGAGGGATAAGCTATAGGGAGGCTCATTCTATCCTAGCGTCTGCTTTGAGGGAATCCGGATGGGATCTGAGGAGGGCTGCCCATTCCCTGGGGATGGAGCTTCCCAGTTCTTATGAAGTCAAGGTCAGGGGTGGCCCCGATCCTGAGAGCTTGAAGGGGGAGCTAGAGGCGAGGAAGAGGTTGCTGAGAGATGATATATCGAGGTTAGTGGAATATGAAGCGGAGAAGATGGAAAGTGAGAAGAGATTGATAGATCTCGCGAGAAAATTGGCTGGAAAGCCCTCTCAATGATCCTCTGAATATTTATCATTAACTGCTCATTGAAGTAGAGGATGCTGAGGGGAGCCAGTAAATCCAGGATAGCTTCTGGTGTTGCTGTAGTATCGATAGCAGCTAGACCATTCCCTTGCCCTCATGGGAGGTGTATATACTGCCCAGGCGGCGGGGAGACACCGCAGAGCTATGTCGAGAGGAGCCCTATCGTGATCAGGGGCTCTAAGTTGAATTACGATCCCTACCTTCAAGTGACCCAGAGGCTGATGGATTTCTCGAGTATAGGGGTACATCCCTCTAAAGTGGAGCTCATCGTAATGGGAGGTACTTTCAATGCCCAGCCCTTCGATTACCAAGAGTGGTTCGTGAAAAGGGCCTTAGATGCTATGAACTCCTACATGGGGCCGGAAGTGAGATCTAGGAACTTGATAGAAGCTCAAGAGTTGAATGAGACTTCATCCGTTAGATGCGTCGCTATGACTCTGGAGACCAGGCCCGATTGGGCGATGGAGGATCACGTAGATAAGATGCTCTATCTAGGGTTCACTAGAGTGGAGTTAGGAGTCCAATCCATTTACGAGGATGTCCTAGAGAGGGTGAGGAGGGGTCACTCCACTCTAGATACGATAGTAGCCACGAGGATCCTTAAGGATTCCGCTTACAAGTTAGGTTACCATCTAATGCCTGGATTACCTGGAAGCGATTTGGATAGGGATTTGGAGGCCCTAAGGACTGTCTTAAGCGATCCATCTTTCAGGCCGGATATGCTGAAGATATATCCTACTCTCGTGATCCCCGGGACTCCGCTATATGATATGTGGAAGAGGGGAGAATATGAAGGGCTCACGGACGAGGAGTTCGAGGAGTTCCTGAGCAAGGCCCTCCCCATGATGCCGAGATGGATCAGACTTCAACATGTCCAGAGGGATATACCTGGAGATTTTATAGCTGCGGGTCCTAAGAGGAGGAATTTGAGGCAGATCGTGGAGGAGAAGCTTTTGAAAAGTGGTATCAAAGTGGAGGAAATAAGGTTCAGGGAAGCGGGTAGGGTAGCTCATAAAGGGCTCTCTCCTGATTATTCATCAACGAGGATCGAGTTCATAGAATATGAAGCGAGCGGAGGGACTGAGTTCTTCCTTTCAGTTGTCGATAGGAATGATGTGCTCATCGGGATACTCAGGTTGAGGATCCCCTCCCCCCTAGCCCATAGGTGGGAAGTGGATGAGAGGACGAGCTTGATAAGGGAGCTGCATGTCTACGGGAGGATGGTGCCCCTAGGCATGAGCTCTGGAGAGGATGCTCAGCATAGAGGGTACGGAGCGAGCTTAGTGAGGGAAGCTGAGAGGATATCATCGGAGCTCGGGATGAAAAAGATATTAGTTATCTCTGGGATAGGGGCTAGGGAGTACTTCAGGAGGTTGGGGTATAAGAAAGTGAGGGGATCCTTTTACATGGGAAAGGAACTCTCTGGATGACTCTTTTAAATGAATTAATTCAACCGGCTGATGTCTCCAAGTCTTTTCCTTGATAAACCTCCACTGAGTCTATTAGATCTATCAAATCCTCTATTAAAGTCGGAGGGAAGACTTTCAACATCGATGCTCCATAGATCTCTGAGAGCACATTCTCTAGATCGTCCAAAGCTATATCTAGATCCTCATCCTCTAGTTCGTATGCAGCTGGATCTATGTAGTTATTTCCGAGCACTATGATAGGTATCACTGCCCAGTTGATTCCCCCAGCACTACCTCCAAATTTACTCGGAATCGGTATTATCCCGTTAGAGGAGTAGGGATTGAAAACGTATATTTCGGAGCTCAAACCCCTCCTCTCCATGAGCTCTATCATCGAAGCTGAGTTCACTGTTATCTCATCTAGAGTCATCCTGCTCAGGATGTCCGTCAAGTAATAGAGGGCCGGTATTATCACTACCTTAACTCCAGATAGCACTGGAATTGCCCTTCTTACCCTAGAAGCTATTTTTGCTGCCTCATCATCACTAACTCCCTTTAATGGGACTTCATTCATCAATACAGGTATGCAGAGTAGATCTATCACTTCGGGTAGCAATTTTCACCCCCTCCATAATCCCGAGAATTACTCATAAATGTTGCGAATATAAACCTCTACTACAAAATTTTCAACAGGAAATGGGACGATTTACGTAATCTTCAAGGTGAGCCTCGCTCCCAATCCCATCTCTCGGGCTTATTTATCTGGAATCCGCCTTTAGGCTCCGGTTTCGAAGCCAACCTATATGTATAAGTCATCGATATATCGCCTTTAGCCATGGAGACATCTCCCCTCAATATGTAACCTTCCTCCGGATCTACGTAAAGCTTCGTTATCGTGGAGACGTTCTGCAGTGGATAATTCATCGTAACGTTCGTGTAATTATAAGCAGTTCTCGTCCCCCAGGGCATCTCCAACTGAACTAGCCCCTCATTCACCATTAGGACCGTTAAGTTCTCGTAGAGGAGGGATGGAAGGTTTATAGATGAGACACCGACGAGCTCCTTAGGAAATGCTACCATATGGAAGAAAATTTTCCCACAATCTGCTTCAGATGTGTAATTTAATATACATATCTCATAATCCGGCCAAGAAAAATCCCTTATTATGAAGGATTGCACTGTCTTGTTTATCGGCGAGGTAACGTTCCCGTAAGTCAGAGTGACGCTCTCCTCTAAGTTCAGAACCGATCCGTTCCCCAAGGAGAAAGTGAGCTTCTTAGCAGAGGAATAAGCTTCCTGGAAGCTCCTACTCCCAGTAGTGCCTTTTCCCAATCCACTCATTAATATGATCGCTATTATCGCTACTACTAACAGGGCAATTATCACTACTCCAACTCTTCTCATACCGCATCCTCTTGGGGACCGCTCAACCTTAATAAACGTTCCTGAAGGTTCTATGAGGATCCTGTTGTTAAAAAATTGGGATTTAGAAAACGAAATTCTCAGGTTCCAGGGATCTACCGACCACTTCTAACCTATCTGTCGGTATCCTTTCCCCTCCGAATAGCTCAGCTTCCCTTTTACCTTGAACTAGTGCTGATGCTATCCTCCCTATCGCATCCCCTTTCATTATGCCGCTACCACTATCGCCTGTAGCTACTACCATATTGGACCTCTTGAAGACGACGGGATTGTGATCTACGGAGTTTATCATGTAGAGGCCCGCCCACATGTTATCTACTCTCGCTCCCTCCAGTTGCGGGAAGTACTTCACAACGATAGGATAGATATTATCGTAGTAGAAGGACTCCTCTGGTTCATCATCCGTCGAATAAGGCCTCATTTCATCAGAGAAAGCGAGCCAAAGGGTCCCATCTCTCTTATCGGCCCTTATATAATGCTCAGTCGGGAGTATCGTGAAGGGGAGGACTCCCTCCTCATTGAAGTTGGGGTTGTATAAGAGAGCCCTCTGCTCCTCAGTCCTGGGCCTCAATGTGAATATCTGCCTCTTCTTAGGCTTCGATATACAATCTATCCCCAGAGGATCTAGTAAAAGGTGAGACCATCCACCAGCAGCTAGAACTAAGTTTTTCGCCTTCAAAATCCCTTTATTCGTCTCAACACCAGAGAACTTAACTTTCTGCCAAGCTCTAGGCTCCCTAGGTATTCCAAGTTTCACCTCAGGCTCGACTATCACTCTCTCGACCTTCGTATTGAACTGGAAATCTCCTCCCATCTCCCTTATCCTATCCCTGTAGTAGTAAGCGAGCTTATCGGCATCCATGTAACCGCACTTGAAACCGAAGATCCCATAATCCACATCCATTATATTGAGTAACTCAGCCTCCTCATCCCCTGAGAAGTCATAATTCATCTCAAGCCTCTCCATAAGCTCCTCTCTCCTGTATATCCTGACGGCCCCCGTTTTCTCCAGTATCTCAGCTACCTCAGATACTCTCTCGAACTGCTCCTTGCTCCTGAGCACTAGGTAGCCTACTTTCATTATTCCTAGGTCATAACCCTCCTTCTCCTGTACATGGAGGAAGAAATCTACTGAAGTTCCCGCGAGCAATCTATTCGTCTGAGATGTGAATAAGTTAGCCCTAAAAGCAGCTGCGCTCTTAGCCGTAGCTCCCTGACCGACGTCTCCCATCCTATCAACTATGAGAACGCTCTTCCCTGGATTCTCCCTCAGGTAATGATAAGCAGTCGCTAGACCGAAGATTCCCGCCCCAACTACTAAGAGATCCGCCTCCAAAATATCACCGGAATTTCACGACCATAAATATTAAAAATTTTATTGGATAGGAGCGGAGGTGTTGGAGTTGGTCATAAGGGAGAGTTTCCCCCTGCTTCCACCCTACGTCCCACTCTTAATGTACGCTATCTTAATTCCTATAACTATAGTATTTCTATATGGAATTTACAGAGTGATCTCGAGATTCGAGCTCATGGAGGCCCTGAGATCCCTGGATCTCAGCTCTCTATCGAGGGGAGTTAAAAGGGTAATAAGCCAGAGGAGAGTTATTGAAAGGACTAAGGGATTTCCTCACCTCTTCCTCTTCCTTGGAACCCTTCTACTATTCTTGGGGACTGTGACGGTATTCTTAGAGACTGATATACTGAGGCACTTCGGTGTGTTCATACTCAAGGACGTAACATACTTTACCTTCGAGTTCATCATGGATTTATCTGGATTGACCCTCATTCTTGGAATAATTTTACTATTCCCGACGAGGGAGAGGGAGGGGAAGCTCCTCCTCTTAGGTCTACTATATATAGGGCTCACTGGGTTCTTAATAGAGGCTATAAGGATCCATAAAATGCCTAATGAAGCATCTACCTATTCCTTCATCGGGAATTTATTATCGAGTTATACTGGATCACTTACAGAGATCTATCAAGTCCTATGGTGGAGCCATGCCCTCGTAGCATTCCTCATGATAGCTTATCTACCATACAGCAACCTCCTTCACTCACTCACAGCTATAGTGACGTCCTCTCTAGAGGGGGATGAACCGGAGTTCCCCAAGGAGCCGTTCCTCCTCCAGGAGATCGAGGATCTGGAGAGTGTGAAGATCGGATTCGAGGATCCGAAGGAATTGCCTTGGTATGAGAAGTACAGGCTCTCTGCATGCGTGAAATGTGGGAGATGCACTGACTCATGCCCATCTAACAACATAGGGAGACCGCTCTCCCCGAAGGACGTCGTGATAGGATTGAGGGCATCTATACTAGGGGCTGAATATGAGCTCGGAGATGATGCTGTCTGGTCCTGCGTCGCTTGTGGTGCATGCGTATCTTCATGCCCCAACTACGTGAGTCCCTTCAGTTTCCTGATGGAGAGAAGGCGTAAGCTCGTTTTAGATGGGAAGATAGATAAGAAAATGGGGGAGTTAATTAACAGTCTCAGGAGGTATAAGAACTCGCTATCCGTCCCTCAGAGGGGGAGATTGAGTTGGTTGAGCAGTGATGAGGATCCCGATTACTACATATGGGTGGGCTGTCAATATTCCTTCGATCCCGTGGGGAAGAAGATAGTGAGCAAGCTCGTAGATCTCCTGAGGAGCGCTGGCTTGAGGATAGCGAATCTAGGGGAACTGGAGACGTGCTGCGGTGAGCCTGTGAGGAGGCTAGGTGAGGAGGGGATGTTCCAGGAATTCGCCTTATCGAATTCAGAGATCTTCAAGGAGCTGGGTGTTAAGAAACTGCTCGTCTTATGTCCTCATGGCCTCGCGGTCTTCAAAAAAGAATATCCTAGGATAATAAAGGACTGGAATGTTGAGGTAATCTCACACGTGGAGCTTCTCTCAGATCTCGTTAATAAGGGCAAGCTTAAAGTCGAAAAATTCGATGAACTCACTTTCCACGATCCGTGCAACTTAGCTAGGTTCAATGGGATGATAGAGGAGCCAAGGTCCATTCTGAGGATGGCAGGTGGATTCAAGGAGATGAGGAGGAGAGGTAAGGAGACATTCTGTTGCGGGGCTGGAGGAGCTAACTATTGGTATCAAACTGGCGAGAGCCTGATGGCTAAGGAGAGAGTTAAAGAAGCGAGGGAAGTGGCTAAGAACTTAGTTGTAGCATGTCCCTTCTGCTATGCGATGCTGAACGATGCTATGAAGGGCATGGGGATCGAGGATATGAGAGTATTGGAGATCTCAGAACTCATCTCAGAAAGCTCCCGAGATAAGTCATGATTTTCATCAATCTTTTAATTCTATTGAACAGATGCCTCACGCTCATCGGAAACTGCTGAGAGTGATAGCTCACTTCTTTCAAAGTGAATTACCTCTTCCGGATCTCAGACTTCTCATATCCTAGAGATTCTCACAGATCTTCTATCGCTCCTTCGAGATCCTCAGTCACGCTTATATCTTTATCTAACCCCTAGCTCGGGTAATTGCGATGCCCGCAATAGTCGTCGTCGGGATGCAATTCGGGGATGAGAGCAAAGGCGCTGTTGTGGACTTTCTAGCGGAATGGGCGGATCTAGTAGTGAGATATAACGGTGGGAGTAATGCTGGCCATACTGTAGTGGTTGGAGGGAAGAAGTACAAGTTTCATCTGATCCCTTCAGGCGCCCTGAGAGGGAAGAAGTGCGTCATAGGCGCTGGAGTAGCTTTCGATCCTGAAGTATTCATGGAGGAAATGAATGAATTGAGGAAAGAGGTTAGGGATGTTGATCTGATCGTATCCATGAAGGCGACTCTCCTCTTACCCTACCACAAGGAGCTGGATGCAGCTACAGCTGGTGAATCCCTCGGGACTACGAAGAGGGGGATAGGGCCAGCATATCAGGATAAGATGGCAAGGATATCGGGACTTAAAGTGAGGGATCTCCTCTCCGAGGATTTCCCTGAGAAGTTGAGGAGAGTTATGAAAGTGAAGGAAGCTGAGTTGAGGAACTCGGGCGTATTGAGGGGTGATCTAGATGAGTACTTGAGCGAGATCTTGAGGAGAGCTGAGATTTGGAGGGAATTCCTCAGTCCCTTCGTTGGGGAGGATCACATAGAGGTCAACGAAGCTATAGCGATGGGGAAGATCGTGATATTCGAGGGGGCCCAGGGGACTATGCTCGATGTAGATCACGGTACCTACCCTTACGTCACTTCATCTAGCACGATAGCTGGAGGAGCTTGCACTGGCGTTGGAGTGAGTCCCCTCTCAATAGACGCGGTATTAGGGGTCTCAAAGGCTTACACATCTAGAGTAGGGGCTGGGCCCTTCCCAACGGAACTCTTCGGACCTGAGGCCGATATGATAAGGGAGAGAGGTGGTGAATATGGGACTACGACTGGGAGACCTAGGAGAGTCGGATGGTTGGACATCCCCATGCTCAAATACTCAACTCTGATAAATGGAATTGGATACGTCGCTCTGAGGAAGCTAGATGTCCTCTCAGGTCTAGGGAAGCTGAAGATAGCTGTAGCATATGAGATAGATGGGAAGGAGTTCAAGATAGCTCCCCCCTATGTGGATGAGCTCCAGAAGGCGAAGCCTGTCTATGAGGAAGTGGAGGGATGGAAGGAACTCGATTGGAGGTCTGTAGTTAGAGAAGGATGGGAGGGAATTCCTGAGGAAATGAAAGCTTACATAGAACTTATTGAGAGGGAATTGAATGTTAAGGTCGTGATGATAGGTTTAGGGCCTGATAGGGAGATGACTATAGTGAGCCCCGCATTGAAGGAGCTGTTACAACCGATAGCTGGACTTCACCATGGGGGATCAAAGGTTATATAGAGGATAGCGGACCTTATGGAAGGGTTCCGATAGGTAGCAAGCTCTCCTATAGATGTTCTTCCCTCGATTCTAGGCTCATCCTAGCTCTGGACTTCCCACCTAGGGATGTCAGGGGAATACTGAGTGAGCTCCGCGACTTAGCAGTTGGAGTGAAGGTCGGCTTCCCGATAACTCTCTCTCTGGGGTTCGATGGCATAAGAGAGCTAATAAGGGATTTCCCGGATTACTACTGGATCGCTGATTACAAGCTCGCTGACATACCTGAAGTCGTCCATTACGTCCTCAAGGGATTGGAGCAAGAGGGCTTCGATGCCTCAATAATACACCTCTTCACGGGCCATAGGAGGTACGATGTGAGGATGGAATTGATAGGGGTCGCAGCTATGAGCCACCCAGAGGCGAAGTTCTTCAGGGGAAATTTCGAGAAGTTGCTAGATGAAGCTGAGCTCTTAGGCGTTGATGGGATAGTAGTAGGCGCTACCAGGCCGGAGATGATAAGAGAAGCTAGGAGGAGGCTCCCAAACGTTAGGATATTCTCCCCCGGCGTGGGAGCTCAGGGGGCTGAACCTGGCTCCGCTATAGCTGCTGGGGCGGACTTCGAGATAGTGGGGAGGAGCATATTGGGGAGCGAGGACCCGAGGTTGGAAGCGATTAGAGTCATCGAAGCTCAGAGGGGTGTCATCCATGGACGCCCGTGAGTTAGGGGTTATCCTCATATCGAGGGGTATGCTGAAGTTCGGGGAGTTCACACTCACATCAGGGAAGAGGAGCAATATATACGTGGATCTGAGGCCTCTTCCATCTTTCCCGGAGGAATTCATGAAGATAGCTACGGAGATTTCTGAGAGAATGAGTGGGGATTTCGGTATCTGCGGGGTCGCTGTAGGCGGGCTTCCACTAGCCACAGCTGTCGCGATGATATCCAAGAAGCCTCTAATATACGTGAGAAAAGAGAGGAAGGAGCATGGAACTGAGAGCCTCTTAGAAGGCTCCTTGAACATGGAGAGCTACGTCATAATAGATGATGTCGCTACGACAGGCGGCTCCATATTGAACGCTGCGAGGATAGTTAGGAGCTCCGGACCCGATGTCAAGGAAGCTTGGGTAGTGATAGATAGGATGCAGGGAGCGGCTGAGAGCCTTAAAGAGGAGGGTATAGAGTTGAAGAGCCTCGCGACCCTCCCGGATATAGTCAAGTTAGTCCTGGATTCCCTCCCGGAGAGGGAGAAAGTTTACGCTCTGAATTACCTCAGGGAGGTAGGAGTATGAGTCTTAGGGGTAAAGATATAATCTCGATTTCCGACATAAGGAGGAGCGATCTTGAGAGGCTTTTCAGGGTGGCTTCATCTAAGTTTCAGGGGGATGAGCTCAAGGGGAAGATAGTAGCGATGGCCTTCTTCGAGCCGAGCACTAGGACTAGATTCAGCTTCGAGACAGCAACTCTGAGATTAGGCGGTAGCTATATAGGTTTTGAGGCCGCACAATCCACATCCCTAGCTAAGGGTGAGAGCTTCTCAGACACCATAAGGATGCTGGATTCTTACGCTGATGGGATCGTCGTCAGACATAGCTTGGAGGGAGCAGCGAAACTCGCAGCAGAGCTAGCTGAGGCCCCCGTCATAAACGCTGGGGATGGGACGAAGAACCATCCGACTCAAGCGATGATAGATCTCTACACGATATGGAAGGAGAGGGGGAATTTGGACAACTTGACTTACGGTGTGTTGGGGGATTTAAGGTATGGGAGGGCTGCTGCTAGCTTTTTAAAAGCTCTTAACCTCTATTCTCCGAAAAAAGTTTATCTAATATGCCCAGAGGGATTAAGACCTAAACAGGAGCTTCTAGACTCCCTCAAGATGCCATGGGAGTTCTCGGATCTCAAAGATGCTCTACAGGAGCTCGATGTCTTATACGTGACTAGGGTCCAGAAGGAGAGGTTCCCGGACCCCTCAGAGTATGAGAGAGTGAAGGGCAGCTATAAGGTAGATTCCTCTATCCTAAAGGACGCTAAGGAGGGATTGATGATACTTCATCCTCTCCCGAGGGTCGATGAGATCTCCTTAGATGTGGATTCCACTCCTCACGCTTATTACTTCAAGCAAGCAGCTAACGGAGTTCCCGTCAGGATGGCACTCTTATCGGAGGTGATACCATGAAGGAAGAGCTCGTGGTGAGGAGGATAGCTGATGGTACTGTCATAGATCATATACCAGCTGGGAGGGCGTTGAGGGTACTCAAGCTCCTAGGGATAACTGGAGAGAGGGAAGGTATCGTAGCTCTCGTTATGAACGTTCCTAGCAAGAAATTGGGTAAGAAGGACATAGTTAAGGTAGAGGGAAGGGAACTCAGTAAGGAGGAAGTCGATAAGATATCCTTGATAGCTCCATCAGCGACTATAAACATAATCAGGAACTTCGAGGTAGCTTTGAAGAGGAGGGTTGAGCTCCCGCGGAGGATCATAGGTATATTGAAGTGCTTAAACCCGAATTGCGTCACTAACGCCCCTAGGGAAGCAGTGAGACCTTCATTCACGCTTCTATCTGAGAGCCCCCTGAGGATGGTCTGTGAGTACTGCGGGGAGTACTTAAGAGAGGAGGATATAATTGAGCAATTATCAGGCGTATAAAGTAATGAGAATAATTGAGAGCGAGAGGCTCAGCGAGAAAGTCAAGAAGATAGTCTTAGAAGGGAACCTCGGATCTTCTCCTGGCCAATATGCGATGATCTGGGTCCCTAAAGTAGGTGAGATACCCATAAGCATAGCTAGGGAGCCGGAGGGGGAGACTTGGATCTTAGTAGCTAAAGTAGGTAAGGTGAGCTCAGCTATCCACTCCCTCAAGGTCGGAGAGGAGCTCTGGGTCAGAGGACCTTACGGGAGAGGTTTCAGCCTCAGAAATGGAAATTGCTGCCTCATAGGTGGAGGTTACGGTATCTCTCCCCTCATATCCCTATCTGAGAGGCTCAGGGAGAGAGGTAACGCTAAGATAAGATTTTATGCTGGATTCAAGAGGAAAGAAGAGGTGCTTCTCGAGGATTTACTCAGCTCTATTTCCGATGAGCTCATAATAACGACTGAGGATGGATCCCATGGGCTCAAGGGGAGGGTAGTCGAGCTCGTCGATTTCGATTGGCCTGAAGCGATATACTCAGCCGGCCCAGAGGCTATGCTCGTTGAGGTA
This sequence comes from uncultured Nitrososphaerota archaeon, assembly GCA_964519515.1. Taxonomy (GTDB): domain Archaea; phylum Korarchaeota; class Korarchaeia; order Korarchaeales; family Korarchaeaceae; genus Korarchaeum. Next base: position 33,506 of record CAZFIJ010000050.1, on the reverse strand, counting down.
GTCAGAGAAGCCCTCAGGAGGGGCATATACGCTGAGGTCTCGATGGAGAGGTTGATAAGGTGCTCAATTGGGATCTGCGGGTCCTGTTCTCTAGATCCCCTGGGCCTCCTCGTCTGCAAGGATGGGCCCGTCTTCGATGCGAGGACCCTCAGTGTATCGGAGGACTTCGGGAGGTATTGGAGGGGGTTCGACGGGAGGAAGCTTCATATAGGAGGTGAATCCGTTGGTATGCTTCTGCGGTAAGCTCGCGTTACCTTGGGGTTTGATAGATGGATGTATCGAGATGATCGAAGGTAGGATAAGCTCTCTCTCTGTGGGGATGAGGGGATGCGAGGGAGTTGATCTGATACTACCGGGTATGGTGGACCTGCACGTGCACATGAGGGGGCTCAATCAGAGGCATAAGGGAGATTGGAGATCGGAATCATTAGCTGCTCTGAGCGGAGGGGTTACTGTCGTAGCGGACATGCCCAATAACGTCCCGAAGATAGATAGTAAGGAGAACCTCGAGATCAAACTCGAGGAGGCTAAGAGGGAGAGTTACGTAGACTTCCTCCTCTACACAGCATTTCCCTATTTAGATGAGAGGAGTTACGTCATAGGTATCAAGATATATCCCGAGGATATGTATGGGGACTTGAATATCGTTTTCAAGAGAGCTTCTGAGATCGGAAAGGAGGTCGTGGTCCATGCTGAGGACCCTCTGATACTCAAAGAAGCTGAAAGAGTCTTCGATGTCAAGGAGCATAATAGAGCGAGACCGGAGCTCGCTGAGAGGGTAGCAGTCGATAGAGTCATCTCGCTCGCCCGGAGGCATAGAGCTAAGCTTAGGATAGCTCACTCCACTCTCCCCTATACTTTAGCGGCAGTGAGTGAAGCTAGAGCTGAGGGAATCGAGGTGACAGCTGAGGTAACGCCGCATCATCTCCTCTACAGTTCATCAGACGCTGAGTCGCTGGGGAGCCTCTTCAAAGTGAACCCCCCCATAAGGGATACGAGAGAGAAGCTCTTAGGAATGGTTAGAGTGGGATTTGCAGATTTCTTAGTGACTGATCATGCCCCTCACAGTCCGGAGGAGAAATCTAAAGGTTATGAGGAGATGCCATCAGGTATTCCATGGCTAGATGCTTTCACTCCATTCTTAATACAGTGCGTTGAGGAGGGAGAGCTTCCCTACAGGGTCCTCTCTATGTACAGCTTGGGACCGGCCTCACATCTAGGCTTGAGGAGGGGTTCATTGATACCGGGTAATTTAGCGGACCTCGTGATACTCAAGAGGGAGAGGTGGACTCTCAAGAAGGAGGATCTCTATACTAAAGCGAGAGCCAGCCCCATAGAGGGGAAGGAGTTGAAGTGGAAAGTGAGTAAGGTATTCATCAGAGGGGAATTAGTATTTCACGACGGCCCCGTGGTCTCAGCGGGCTTCGGCGTCCCCGCTCTCTGAAGTTCCCTCACACTCAATACCCTGAGGGTGTTCGTCTTAGCCTCACCGTGGGGATGGCCGTAAGTCACTACGATGCGATCGTCCTCCGATAATATGCCCCTATCCATGCAATAGCTCAGGGCGAAGCTCAAGGCCTCATCCAAGTCCCCAGTCACATCTATCGTCTCAACCCCCCATGTGAGTGTGAGGAGCTGGCTCGTCCTCTTGCTGCTACTCAGGGCTATTATCCTAGCTTTAGGCCTGTGTCTAGCGACGTGTCTCGCTGTATAACCTGAGTAAGTGAAGCAAAATATGACGGGGCATTTGAGGATCTCTGAAGCCTCTACAGCAGCCTTCCCAATGAAGGAAGGTATCGTGTCTATCGGGAAATCTAGCCTGCTCTCAAGGGAGCTCTCAGCTATCTCAGCTATTATCCTCATCCATCTGACGCTGAGCACTGGGTACTTGCCTATAGCTGTCTCAGCTGATAGCATTATAGCGTCGCTCCCATCGAGTATCGCGTTGTAGACATCAGTGACCTCAGCTCTAGTCGGTATAGGGCTGTGAGTCATGGATTCGAGCATCTCAGTCGCTGTTATCACTGGCTTAGCGTTCTGATTAGCGAGCCTTATCAATTTCTTCTGTATCTTAGGGACCTCTTGGAGGGGCAATTCCACACCGAGATCCCCTCTAGCTACCATGATCCCGTAAGATACATCTAGTATCTCCTTTATCCTCTCGACAGCTTCCTTAGTCTCTATCTTAGATATTATAGCTGGGGGGTCGTCGGAGATAGAACGCATGAACTCCATCGCCTCGACTACATCCTCAGCTGATTTGACGAAGGATAAAGCTATGAAATCGACCCCCTTGCTCATTGAAGCCCTTATAGCCTCCTTATCCTCCTCCGTCAAACCTCTGAGTTCGAAAGGCTTTGATGCGTGTACAGATCTCTTATCCCTGACGAGGCCTCCCTGAATGACCTCGCACTTGAGGAGCTCGCTATCAACTTCCCTCACCCTGAGCCTTATCCTCCCCTCATCTATGTAGAGCTCATCATCCGGCTCTAGACCCCTTAAAACGCTCGATGGCTTTATCTTTATCTCCCCAATTCCCTCCTTACCGCTCACAGTGACGAGGTCTCCATCCTCTATCTTGAGCTCCTTCTTGCCCATATGCGTCCTGACTTCAGGCCCCTGGAGATCGGACATCAGGCCCACTCTGATCCCAAGCTCATGTGAGGCCTCTCTTATCATCTCTACCTGTTCCATCTTCTCCCCTATAGTCCCATGGGAGAAGTTCAGCCTGGCTATACTCATCCCCTCGATTATCATGCCCTTCAGCACTTCTATTTGGGAGGAGGATGGTCCTATCGTCCCTATTATCTTCGTTCTCTGCATAGGCACCTAACTCGTGATACAGTAAGAACTAAAAGTTATCGATGTGATGCTCGAAAGTGCCGAACGAGAGGGTTTTCAGATCCGATCTGAGGAAGTTAGCCTCTAGATTGGAGGAGAAAGGAGTAGTGGCGAGCGGTAGGCTGGATCCTCTCATAAATAAGCTCGTTGACCTTCATAAGAGGGGATTGGTTAAGATAAATCATTCCGCTATGGAGATAGTGATTGCAGCTCATTTCATTTCAAAAGGATATGAGGTGGACGTTGAGGTCCCAATAGATGATTTAAAATGCGATCTCTTGTGTTTAAAGGATATTATGGTGATAATCGAGGTGGAAACTGGTTACGTCCCACCTGAGCACGCTCTAGATCCTGATAACTTCTGCAGAGCTAGGGTAGCGAGTAAGATAGCTAGGTACAGCATCCACTCAGATAGGTTTTACCTAGCGGCTCCGCCCACATACCTAATGGAGATACCGCCCTTCGTCCTATTGCCTCCCGATGAGAGGAATGAGAGCGAGTTAATTAAGTGGAAGTCGCTCCTGGATAAGTACTACACGAACCCCCCGATACCGTTGGAGATATTGAGGAGATGCAAGCTCAACGGGATACTCATAACATCAGTTGATGAAGGAAGTATAACTGAGTTGAGCCCATCTACTTATTTGAGACTCCTCAAGGGGATATGAAGGGGCTTTCGGGGGTTCCCGCGGAAACGGGAATCAGCAGCTCCTTAGAGCGCTGGTCATCAGAGGTCTCTCCGATACCCCCTCTCCCGGCCCCAAGTAATGTGAAGCGCTGCCTAATAAACTTTCCCATCGACTCAACCGATGGGGGAGGACTTCTTTATGGAGCTGATTTCGCACATATGCTCCTATCTTGAGGATCTGGGATCCTATAGATAAAGGTAGTTCTGAAAATTCTTCTATTGAAGTTACCTTAGGTGTTAACTCATGCCCTATGTACCTGAGAGCTTCGAGTGAGGTCGTCAGTACTTGCTCCCTCCTGAGGCCTAACCATATCTCCACTGCCTCATCTATAGCATTTATGAGCCTCTCAGATGGCCTCCCGATAGTGATCCCGGGGCATCTGGGATCTACGTAGATGTAGAAGGTCCCCAGCTTATTGGAGAAAGCTGCTTCCTCCCTCCTCCCATATTCTGGGTTACTGAATATGTAGAATGGCCAGAGTTTGCACGCCCTCGGCTTCATACCGAGCAACTGGAGATAACAGAGGCTCATATGGGAGCTCAAGAGGAAGGGGCAATCCCTACCTCCCTTCCTCAAGAAGAACCTATCCTTCTTGATCTCTACGTAATCCCTTCCGAACTTTCTAGATATCTCTAGGGCTTCATCGAGCCTCAGGGGCACTGAGAAGTGTGAACAACAGATCCCGCAAGCATCACACTCGAAGGAATGGATGTAGCTCCACGGGAGGTACATCCATACCTCCGATCGATCAAGTCGAGAGGACTCTTAAGCGTTTCCATGGGCGGTAGTACCTCGGATTCAAAGAGTCGGCCCTTCTGCGAACCCTTTAAAATGATATGAGCTATGCCGAAGTAAATACATGAAAGAAAGATGGGGGATCCGAGTACCATGAGGAAGGGGCATGTAGGGCTCGCTAAACGAAGTTTGGACGGGTACTTATAGCCGCCCTCTAGGAGGGTATCATCACGGCGAAGAGAACTATTGAAGAGGTATTATATCTCGTAATACATCTCGTGAGGGACGCTGTAATCTACTCCGAAGCCGAGAGCTACTACTGACATCGACACTAAAGTGCTAAACATACCTTACGCACATCCCTCGATGACCGAATCCCCGATATCATGAGGAGAAGTGAGACCACTGCTACCAGTGGGAATATCGGGATAGCGAACTCGCTAGCCCTCCTCGCGATCCTCTCATGTATGGATTCCCTCCCGAAAGCAGCCGCACTACTGGGAGAATCGGGAATAGGGAGTAGAGGAGCAGTAGGAGTATATGGAATCCGAAGTGATCGAGGATAGTCATCACCGCGGTGATAGTGAATAGTATGACGTTCACGAGTTTATCGAGGGGAGATCCCTCCCTTCATAATCCCCCCTCCCGATGACCCCCTCCGATCTCTTCCTAATGTAGTAAGATCTCAAAGATGAGAGATAGAAATAGAGGAATGGCGAGAAAGCTGAAAGCCCGAGAAGAGTTAAGAAGCCACAAATCGGACTTGTGAGACATCTTGATAGGGAGAGTATGTGCACTTAGGCTCCAAGTAGAGGGAGAGGGATATCGGGAGTACGATCGTGATGGAAAAGAGGGTCAAGAGGATATAAGAGCGAGTCGTCCGCGGTCCCCCTATGAAGATATGAGAGAGAATTGCGTAGAAGAATATGAGGGTTGAGAAGCATGTATATATAAATTCTTCAACGAGAAGTCTATCTATCTTCATGAGAATGAATATATAAGATTCAGAGAGAGCTACGATTTTTCAGAATAATCCCATGTGTAATAAAAATTAATGTCTCAGTTAGGGGCGCTCTGAACTAAAAAGTTATGAGAGGAGGAGCACTAAGTAATCAACTAATCCCAAGCCTAAGACGACAGAGAGCGCTCCGACTATAGCTAGTACGTATAGCTCAGGATCCCTAGAGCTCTCCTTAACTTCTAGCTCAGGGGGGTTCGCGAAGTACATATACCTTAAAACCAATGCGTAGTAACCTACAGATATCCCGCTGTTTATCACACCCAATAAAGCTAGCCATGGGGCTATGTCCATCACTGAGAAGAAGATGTACATGAACTTACTCCAGAAACCTATTAGAGGTGGCATGCCCATGAGGCTCAATATGAGTATCGTGATCATGGATCCCGATAGCCTCATGATCCTCCCCGATCCCTTTAGCCCATCTAGAGTGAGCCCGAAGCCCTTCCTACTCAAGTAGCCTAGCCCCACGAATATCCCTATCTTAGCGAGCACGTACGTAGTCACCTGAAGCCCTATAGCCTGAAGAGCTAATTGAGTGGATCCTAGAGCTGCGAAAGCTATGAGGAAGTACCCAGCTTGAGCTATGCTCGAGTAAGCCATCATCCTCTGGACGTTCCTCTGGACGAGAGCAGCTATATTCCCATAGAACATCGTGAGTGTAGATAGGATAGCCATAGCTGCGAACCAATAATCACTTATAGCTGGGATTAGGGGTTGCAGAACTCTTATAAATGCTCCTATACTTATCAGTTTCACTACTCCCGAGACGAAGGAAACTAAGAGGGGATTAGCACCACCGTAGACATCGGGCAACCAAGCGTGGAACGGGAAGACTCCCATCTTGAAGCCTACTGCAGCTATCAGTATGAGAACTCCTAGTATTAAGATATCCCTGAGCTGAGTCGATACGTAGCTCAACTGAATCAATTGACTCTCCTTAGTCACCCCGAGGACGAGAGCGAAACCGAAGATGAGGAGAGATGACGAAGCCACACCCATGAGGGAGTACTTAACTGACGCCTCTAGTGATGCTTCATCCTTCCTCATGCCCACTATTACGTAAGATGCTATAGCAACTAGAGCCCAAGAGGCTATCACTACAGAGGCATCGTTAGCGTAGAGGATGAAGAGGACTCCGAGGAGGGAGAGGAGGATGAGGGAGTAAAGGCTAGGAGCTGTGCTCCAATCCTTAGCTTGGGATAGTGAAGCTAGAACTACTAAGAAGGAGCCGAAAGCTGCTATGAATGCTATGTATGTCGATAGGGGATCTATCCTTATGAGCCCGTTGAACATCGTTCCGCTCTCCCTCATGAGAAACGTTAGGAGGATCGTGGATGCTGCAGTCGATATCAGAGTTATGTAAGGGCTTATCCTCACTCCTCTAAGGTAATCTATAACTGGTATGATGAGGCCCGCTGCCGAGAGGATCGCGAATATAGACCATACTATGAGCTCCATCATCCCACCCATATTATCAACAGCAACACCACTAGGAGGCCTAGGACGAATATCGTGAGATAGTGGTTCACTAATCCCGTCTGCATCCTCCTGAAGAAGGATCCGAGGGAAGTGAATCCTCTCACAACTCTCTCATGGTAGGTATCATCTACCACTTCGGTCTCGAAGTACTTGAAGCCGAAGTAACTGAGCCACTCAGTGAGCTTGGGTATTAGGATATGGTAGAACCCATCTACTACCAACGAATCGAAGTACTTGAAGACGTTCCTGGATAACCAAGAGAAGGACCCTACTATCGCTTTATAGTAGAGGGCATTTATGTACCACCTATCGTAGAGGAAGTCGTGAATAGCTCTCCCCAGGGAGGTGCTCCTCGCAGAGGATATCCTACTGAGGCCTCCTTCAGTCAAGTAGAGGGATAGAGCCACTATTATGCTGAGGGAGACGATGCCTAGAGATGAGATGAGGAGCTCGGGATCTAAGTGCAACTCCGGGTGGAACTCCTCATGCACCCCTATTACTCTCAACACCATCCCGGAGAGGAGGTTTACTCCTAAGATAGGCCACAGCATCCCCAAGAGGAAAGATATCACCGCGAGGGTTAAGTAAGGGAGCAGCATTATTGGATGAGCTTCATGAGTGTGATGGGCTTTCCCTATTATGAAGGTCCTTATCAAGAGCCTAGTGGAGTAGAAGGCAGTGAGACCAGCTGTTATGAGGCCCAGCATATAAGCGAGATATATCCCAGATTCCCTAGCCACTTCTAGCACCATGTCCTTCGTCCAGAACCCCATGAACGGGGGGATCCCCATTAAGCTCAGGGAAGCTAAGCTCATGGAGAGGAAGGACCACTTCATGAACTTCCAGAGACCGCCCATATCGTCTATGAACCTAGAGTGCACAGCGTGTATCATCGCACCAGCTACGAGGAAGAGGGATGCCTTGAATATAGCGTGACTCATCAAGTGGGAGAAACCAGCTAAGAAGCCCAGTGGAAACTCTGCTATGAGGCCAGCGGCCCCTAAAGCTAGGAACATGTAACCGAGTTGAGATGCAGTTGAGAAAGCCAGTATGAGCTTCAGCTCCCTCGATACTAGAGCTTGTGAAGCCATCAAGAACGCCGTGAAAGCCCCTATTATCGCTACAATTGAGAAGAAGCTGTGGACTTGGCTCTCAGCTATGGGGACTTCGTGAGCAGCTAGCACGAATATAGGGGAGAACCTGAGCAAGAAGTAGACCCCTGCTTTCACCATAGTAGCTGCATGTATCAAAGCGCTGACTGATGTTGGACCGGTCATAGCTGTGACTAACCATTCGTGGAACGGGAATTGAGCTGATTTCGCGAAAGCCCCTAGTGAGAATACCAGAAGGAAGGGGAGGAGCAAACCGCTCTCAGCCATGGGTCCAGCCCATTGAGCGACTTTCTCTGAGATTTCAAGTATCGAGAAGCTCTTAGTGAAGTAGTAGAGGACTCCTATCCCAGCTATGAAGCCCACATCCCCCAACCTCGTGAAGACTATAGCCCTCAGCCCGCTGTGGCTGGGCGTGAACCACATCGGGATGCCGAAAGCCTTCCTCCCTATATCTCCGACGCATCTCTCCTCCTCATCAGTGTACCAGTGGCCTATCAGAGCGTATGAAGCTAATCCAGTCCCCTCCCATCCTAGGAACATAGTCACGAGGTTATCCGCTAAGACGAGGAGGAGCATGCTCCCAACGAAGAAATCGAAGAAGAACCAGTATCTAGTGAGCCCAGGGTCCCCTTCCATATACTTCAAGCTGTAAGCAGCTATTAAGAAGCTCAACCAAGAGACTATCAGGGACATGAACCCGCTCAAGGAATCCACGTAAGTACCTAGAGATATGCCGAGCGATGGTATCCACTGATAACTCAAATGAATGGGCTCACCAGCCCTCAGGAATTCCTGAAGTGAGAGAGTGGAGAAGACTGCTGAAGCTAGTATCGCGAGTACAGCTATTATGTCCCTCAACTTCCCCCTCAGGATCAGGGAGAGGAGAGCGCCGATGAAAGGAAGGGACCACGTCAGGAGGGCATAATCCATAGCGTTCACCCTAGCAGGGAGTTCAAGGATCTTATCATCGGATCTATCAGGAGCTGAGGTACTAAGAAGAGCAGTAAGCCCATAGCTGCTATCACTATCATGGGCAATAGGAGGTCATAGCCCGCTTCCTCAGCGTGTTCAGAGGCCTCGGATTCGCCGCCGAAGAAGATCCTCCTCATCGTCACGAATGAATATGCTGTAGACAATCCTATGCCCACGAGAAGGAGCGTCACTATTAGAGCGAATTGGCCGATCCTCATAGCTAGATCCGAGACACCAGCTAATATGAGTATCTCGCTCCACAAGCCCAAGGATGGCGGCACTCCTGTTATGTGCATGAAGCCTATTAACGCTAGAGCTGCGGTCATCGGCATCTTAGTTGCCAAGCCTCCCATCTTAGAGATACTCCTGAGCCCGTGGAGCTGAGTTATCAGAACGCCCGCTGTCGCGAAGAGGAGGGCTTTGCCTACAGCATGAGCGGCGTAATGGAGGAGGGCGCCTGCCATCCCCACGGAGGTAACGCTAGCTATACCCATCAGTAAGTACCCCATTTGGGAGACGCTGGAATAAGCTAGGAACCTCTTGAAGTCATCTTGAGCTAACGCCATCAAACCCCCGTAGATTATCGTGAGTAGAGCTAGCCCTAGAAGGTATGGGGAGAGAGAAGCGAAATCCGATGGGAATAGGACGTAAGCTATCCTTATTAATGCATAACCAGCTATCCCTATCAGATTCGGAGAAAGGAGAGCTGAGACAGGCGTGGGGGCCTCAGCATGAGCATAAGGCAGCCATATATGGACTCCGAAAACCGCCATCTTCACGAAGAGACCTATGAGGATCGCTATGAAGACTGGCATCCTCATGGCTTCGGGCAGGAGCTCACCTAAGCCCATATTAGCTACTCCCCTGATTGGATTGAAGAAATCAAAAGTCCCAGCGTTGAGCCCAAGTAAAAGGACTCCTATTAAGAATGCTAAAGCTCCTACATGTGTCCAGATCAAGTAAAGGAGAGCTATCCTCTCCTTCTTACCGTAACCGTAGAAAGCTATTAGGAGGAAGCTGGGGAGAAGCGAGACCTCGAGAAAGAGGTAGAATTCCACTAAGTTCGTCGATAGGACAGTTCCCATCATAGCGGCTGAGAACATGACGTACAACATGAAGTATATTCCCCAACTAGCTGGCCTCTGCCCTTCCTTCTCCATCTCCTCGAACCTGTGCTCCATGTATCTGAGAGAGTAGATCGATATCATCGAAGTGACGATGCCTATCGAGAGAGCTACGGGAGCTGATATCGGATCTAAGAGCATCGAGAAGTTCCCTAACGTGGGATTCGATAGTACTACGGGATCTAAGACAGGTTCCCTCAAGCCGGATATGAAGGAGAGCCATACCACAGCTGCGAGCGGTATCAAGAGCAGTATCGTGGATATGATAGTGAGCTCCCTCTTCCCCTTCAAAAACGGGAGGAACAGGGAGGCCAGGATGGGCACAACTACTGAGAGGAATAATATCGGGACGTCCAGGATCATGATTCTACCCCCTGAAGCTCCTCAATTCATACGTATCCAGGGTCCCCCTCATCCTGAACATCATTATAGCTATCGAGACGATGACTCCGACCTCTGCGGCCGATAGGGATATCGATATTATAGCGATAGCGCCTCCTATCGGCCCATAACTCGCATCCAAGGAGGCTAGGGAGAGGAGGGACAGAAGAGCTGCATTAAAAATTATCTCAGCTGAGAGGAGCATCCTTATCATATTCCTCCTGGTCAAGAGACCGTATATACCGAGGGATAGGAGGATAGCTGACAATATGAGGTACCAATATGCTTCCATAAATCACACCTCCCTCCTAGCTAAAGTTATCGCTTCGATAAGCGTCGTGACTAATGCGAGAGTAGCTATCAAGAGAGCTAACCAGTATCTCTCTATCAAGAGAGATGTGAGATCCCTGAACTCTAAGTAGAATGAGGGCCTCCCTATTGGAACTAAGAAGATGCTTGAGAAAACTAAGATCATGAGCACTATGGAGATAACTGCTAGAGCCCTTATCCCGGGCTCGACTGTGGGAGCTTCCCTCATCATCACGAGCGAGAATAGTATGAAAGTGACAGCAGCACCTACGTAAACGACTAGATGGAATAGAGCTATTATAGGGAAGCCCAGGAGCGTGAATAGTATGGAGTTCGCTATCCCGAGCACGGAGAGGAAGAAAGCCGAGTAAACTATGGATCTATGGAATACTATCAACACTGAGGATATTAGAGCTAGAGCTGAGGATAGAAGGAATATTATAAAGTTAAGATCTACCTGAAGGCTCATATACAATCCCCCTCTTCTCATCCAGTATCGCTTTGACCTTCTTTGGCTCTCTATCGTAAATCGGCTTGGGGACGCCCTTACTGAACTCTTGAGGAGTATATATCTGCTCCTCATACGTATAATAAGCTACATCGTGAACTCCCGTGAACCTCAAGGAGTTCGTTGGGCATATATCTACGCAGAAACCACAGAAAACGCATCTAGTGTAATTTATCCCCGGTCTCTTGACGACCTTCCCCTCTCTCTCAGATTCCTCCTTCGATACGTACATCTTCATCGCATCCGCTGGGCATACCATAGCGCAGAGGGAACACTTTATACAGGAATCCCAATCGTACTCTATCATCCCCCTGTAGCTCTCTGGAAGTTCCTCTATCTCATCTGGGTACATTATAGTCAATCTCGGCCCTATGAAGAGGTACTTCATCCCGGTGAATATCGCCCTCAGATGCCTAGCTGTCCTCTCAACTCCCAAAACTCACACCTCCCAGTATCAGGATCAATGAGATTAGGATGGATAGGAGGGATAAGGGAAATGCTATCCTCCATCCTATGTTCACAGCTTGATCTATCCTGAACCTCGGGTAAACAGCCCTGAGGAAAGCTCCGAAGGCTACGAGTATGAAGGCCTTCAGGAAGAGCACGCCCCCTGAGATTAAGGGATCTGGGGAGGGGGATGGGTTCCAACCACCTAAGAAGAGTATTGAATAGATTAAGCTCAATACGTATAGCTTTATGTAAGATGCACCCATTACCAATCCATAGATTATCCCGCTGTACTCAGTGTACGGCCCTGCCACTATCTCGCTTTCCGCCTCGGGTATCTCGAATGGGAACTTCGATGTAGACATGTAGATCAGGACCAACATATTAGCTGCTGCTACTGGATTCAGGAAGACACCCCATATCTTCCTCTGAGCTTCGGCTATCTCCACGAGGTCTAGCGAGTTATAGAGTACTGCCATAGAGAGAGCGGAGAGGAATATCGGTATCTCATATGAAGTAACTAAATAGCCCTCTCTAACGCTCCCTATCAACGAGAACTTATTGTTACTAGCCCACCCCATTATCAGAGTGAAGATAGGGGCTAATGTCGCCAGAGCGAGAGCTATTAAGAGGGAGAGATCGCTCCTGAAGGCATAGTACGTGGGGCTGATCGGTATGATGACTAGAGGAAGGTAAGCTAAGCCGAAAAGGAAGACTGGAGTGAGTAAGAAGGCTACTTTATCCACATCCTTAGGTATTATCGGTTCCTGAAAGAGGTACCTGAGTAAGTCAGCTATAGTCTGTATAACCCCTCCTAAGGGTTTCAGTACGTAGAGCGGACCATATCTGAGCTGTACTTTAGCTGCTATTTTCCTTTCGAGCCATATTATTATGAGCAGTAGGACGAAAGCGGCTATAAGGCCTGGAAAAACCAAAGGAATGAATATATATGGCTGGAATAATAGGTCAATTATATTCATCACCTATCAGCCTCCGGAGGGAAGTAATCTAAGCTACCGTAAATCGCGGGAATATCAGCTACTCTCGCTCCCCTCGTTAAATGTTCAAATAATATCACATTCCTGAATGAGGGGGTGACCATCCTCATCCTATATGGGCTGAGCTTCCCATCGCTTATCACGTGGAAGACGACTTCCCCCCTCCCACCTTCAACTCTAGATATTGCTTCTCCAGCTGGGACCCTCAAGTTCGCGAATACAGAGGGGAACTTAACTACGCCTCTCTGCTTCATCTCTTCCCTCAACTTAGGCGGTATCAGTTTCTCATAACTTTCATGGAGGATTGGACCCTCAGGTATCTCTTTGAGGACCTGCCTTATTATCTTGATGCTCTCCATTATCTCCCTGACCCTCACCATCACTCTAGCATAACAATCCCCTTCCTCCTCTGTGATGACATCGAAATCTAGATGTGGATATGCTGCATAAGGCTCAGCCCTCCTGACATCGTAAGCGACTCCGCTAGCCCTCAGATTGGGCCCTGTTACCCCGAGTTTTATCGCATCCTCCTTGCTCAGCACACCTACGCCTTCTAGCCTCGCCTTGACGACGGGGTTATTGAAGTATATATCGAAGTAATCCTTCATCCTACCTTCCAGATACTTGATTGCCTTCTCAGCTCTCTCAGCGAACCCCTTCGGCAGATCCCTCCTCACTCCACCGGGTATTATGTAGGAGTAAGTTAACCTCGCTCCAGTCAGCTCTTGAGCTAATTCTAAGAAGGGCTCCCTGTCCCCGAAGCACCACATATACGCTGTTGAGGACCCTATCATTACGCCGTGAATTCCTAAGCCATAAAGATGGCTATGGATCCTATTTATCTCAGCTAATAGTGTCCTCAAGTACTTAGCTCTCTCTGGAGGATCTATCCCGAGGAGCTTCTCCAATGCCATGACATAAGCTAGGTTATTAGCAGTAGTATCTGCGAGAGAGGGTCTTTCAACTAGAGGAATTATTTGGAGGAACTTCTTGACCTCAGCTAACTTCTCAACGGATCTGTGGACGTAGCCTATGTTCGGCCTCAGCTCAACTACTATATCGCCATCTATCTTAGCTACGAGCCTCATATGCCCTGAGGCTGGATGCTGGGGGCCTATTAGGAGTTCGAGCGTCCTCTCCTCTAAGCTCATGCATCTATCCCCTCCACCTTGACTTTGAACTCCTTCCTCAGCGGAGGTATCCCCTCGTAACTCTCGGGTAGGAGGAGTCTCTCCCCCATCCTCGGGTTCCCCTCGAACTCTATGCCCATCAGATCATGTTCCTCATGCTCCTGATACAGAACGCTAGGCCAAACACTTAGGAGGGAGCTCATCCTCGGATCATCATATGGAAGGGAAGTCCTGAGGCTCACTAGGAAATATGAGAGAGGCGATTCGTATGAAGATACTATGTAAATGACCTCGAACCTCTCCCCTGGGTAATCTACAGCTGTTACGGATTTAACATGATCGAATCCCTTCCCTTTGAGCTTCTCAGCTACCTCAATAATCTTATCTCTACTCACTTTCACATCGATTATATTAGGCTCTCTAGTAGTTATTTCAACGTCAATTCCCCTAAGATTCTCCTCAATCATGTTTTTCAGATCCTCAATCTTCATATTTCACCAACTCCCCCTTCCTTATCTTCCTCTGGAGCATTATTATCGCTTGAGCGACGGCCTCAGGCCTAGGCGGACATCCAGGTATGAAAACGTTGACCGGCAGGATGTCCATGGGCCTCACTATATTATAGCTATTCCAGAATATCCCCCCATCTATCGCACACGCCCCCATCCCGATGACGAACTTCGGCTCGGGCATCTGCTCGTACACCCATATCGCAGCTTCAGCCATCTTCTTGCTCAGAGTCCCCTCAATGAAGAGGAGGTTGCACTGCCTTATCCCTATGAATGGGAGGAATCCTAACCTCTCAGCATCATATTTAGGCGCTGCTGAAGCTGCGAATTCAGCTCCGCAACATGCTGTTGTGAAATGAACGGGCCAGAGTGAGAAAGATATCCCCCAGTCCCTGAGATCCCTTATAGGTCTCTTATTAACGAGCCAGGCCGCGGCCTTCCTGGCCGATCTCTCCAAGTTACCGACAAGGATGGAGCCCTCTAGGACGCAGACCATAGTTCCAACCTCCTCGCCGAATGTAATCCGAAGATCAATGGGGGGATCATAAAGCCCAAGATCCCTGTGAAGAGGAGGAGCGTATTCAAGGGATACTTATAGCTCTCCAGGAGGAAGAGGAATGAGTATATCATTATGGGCTCTATAGTGAGGAAGAGAAGGAGAAATGGATAATATTGCATCATCAATAGCCCTCTAGCCCTCCCTACAGGAGGATTTGCGCACTCATACCTCTCCCTCTTCTTGGGAAAATCTCTAGAGGGCGAGACAATTTTCCCGAGGACTATACCTATGATCCCTAAGCCTATCCCCAAAATGAGACCTATTGAGAAAGTCACCAAGACCAGTAGCTCCTGAGGGATAGCTGTCATGCGATTTACCCCGGTCATGCAAAACCAGATTGTTAAAAACTTTTCTATTTATATCCTGACTTTCTTTTAGGTAAATTTGTAAATAAAAAATAGTAAATTAAAATTATTAGTTCTTAACTAAATTTTATTTATACTCAGTCATTCTTATAGAAAAGTTATAACGGAGAATTTATGTTGGAAATTTAGAATTAAAATTAAAGTTTAAATGTAACTCAGGGATATAAAATTAAAATTCTATCCCTTTCCTGGCCGTGATCCCTCTGGCATATGGATTCTTGATATCCAGGAACTCAGTGACGTAATCAGCTAACTCATAGAAGGACCCCGGTGCATACCTACCCGTCAGTACGACTTCCGTCGAGGGGGCCCTCTCAATCAAAATATTTAAGACATCATCCTCTTTGATGATCCCCAAGTGGACAGCTATGCATATCTCATCAAGCACCACCAAAGTATAATCTCCTGATCTCAGAGCCTCTCTAGAATCCTCAAGCGCCTTTTTAGCTATCTCATATTCCTTCTCATCCACATGCCCTCTGATGAATTTACCCGTCCCATACTGCCTGACCTCTATCCCTACTTTAGATGCTGAGATCACCTCACCGCTTGGCAGTCCCTTCAAGAACTGTATTACTAGGACTTTCCCTCCCCATCCCGCATTTCTCATAGCCAACCCGAAAGCAGCTGTAGTCTTCCCCTTTCCATTACCTGTGTAGAGGTGGATCATCTAAGTCACCACACAAGCTGACCAACCGCAGTCCAAGCAAGTGACACAATCCTCCTTATGAATGAGCCTAGTGCTACCGCATTCTGGACATGTCTCAACGTGATTAGGCTGCGCTGGAGGCTTGAAGACAGGTTGAGCTTGTGGTTTCTCCTCAACTTTAGCCCTTCTTAGCTGAGGAAGTTCTATTCCTAGAGATTTCATCATCTTAAGCGTCTCATTCTCTATAAAACTCGCGTACTCTCCCCTCCTCTGTGTAGGAGTTATCAGTACTTGAGCCGATTTAGAGCCATCCCTGTAGACAGTTATCCCCTTCAACCCCAGCCTGTGGGCGAAGAGATATGCCTTCTCTATATCAGAGACAGAGACCCAGTTTGGCATGTTTATCGTCTTACTTACAGCTGCGCATATCCATCTCGATATCTCAGCCTCAGCCCTTATGTGATCCCACCAGGGGATATCATAAGCAACTAGGAAGATACTCTTCATCCTCTCGATCGCATCTTCCTTACCCTCTGGGGCTTCTATCCCATAGATCGATCCTCCGTTCTCGGCTATATCCCTCAAGATCTTCTCACTGTATAGACCATTTTCCTTGAGCTGTCTCTCGAATTCCACATCCACGTAGAAGAAGGAGCCTACTGTCACCCTCTTCTCAAACACTAGAGCGAACTGAGGCTCTATCCCCGAGGATACTTCGGCTATCATTGAAATTGAGCCTGTGGGAGCTATAGTAGTTACTTCAGCATTCCTTATACCGTTCCTCATTATCTGCTCCCTCAAGTAATCCCAGTCGAGGTTCCATATCTCGGGATGATAGAATCCCTCAATGGGCATCTCTCCCCTCACATAACCCGATTTTGAGAAGAGCGGGAAGCACCCTCTCTCCTTAGCCCTCTCCATACTCTCTAACATAGCGAAGTACGTGAGATACTCAGCAGCTTTCCTCATGAAGCTGAAGCCTTCCTCACTATTATATGGGATCTTCAATGCGAAGAGAGTATCTGCGAGGCCCATTAACCCGAGCCCCACCTTCCTGGTCTTTTTAGTTACCTCCTCGATCTCCGGTATGGGGAACTTATTGACGTCGATTATGTTATCTAAGAAGCGTAAGGCCTTCCTAATATCTCTAGAATATTCATCCCAATCGAAGGTCACTAAACCATTCTCCCTCCTTATGTAAGCGTATAGGTTCATACTCCCCAAGTTGCATGATTCGTAAGGATACAGTGGCTCCTCTCCGCAAGGGTTCGTAGACTTTATTTCCCCGAGGTGCTCCTTCAGTATATTCCTCCTGTTTATATTATCAGCGAACAAGACCCCCGGATCCCCGGTCCTCCAAGCCATCTCAGCTATCTTCCTGAAGACCTCCCTAGGGTCTATAGTGCCCCAAACCTCCCCGTTCCTAGGATTTATCAGCGGGTAATCTTTCCCCTCCTCATAGTACTTCCAGAAGTCCTCCGTTATCATGACAGATAGGTTGAAGTTCTCGAGGTTCCCCGGCTTGGCCTTAGCCTCTATGAACTTCATTATGTCCGGATGCCATATCTCAAGTATCCCCATGTTAGCTCCTCTCCTCCTCCCTCCCTGCTTCACGACATCAGTTATCACATCTATTATCCTCATGAAGCTGACTGGTCCAGATGCTTGACCCCCTGTAGACCTAACTATATCTCCCTGAGGCCTGAGCTTCGAGTAGTTTATCCCTACTCCTCCTCCCGATTTGAATATCATGGCTGCTTCTGTCGCGGACCTCATTATTGACTCTAGAGAGTCCTCTATTGGGAGGACGAAGCATGCCGAGAGTTGCCCGAGCATAGTTCCAGCGTTGAAGAGGGTGGGTGAGTTCGGTAGGAACTTGAGATCTACCATGAGCCTGTAATATTCTAAGAAGTCCTTGTAGTGGTGATCGAATCTTCCATCTCTCAGCATCTCGAAGAATTGGGACCAACTCACTCTCATCTTACCTTGGGAGTTGAGCTCATCGTATAACGCTTTCATCCTCTCTAAGTGATGAGCGTTCCAAACGAAGGGAGGCGCTAGATGATTCTCAGGATCCCCTCCTCCGAGTCCTACCTTTCCAGCCCACTCCTCAGGATTGAAGTACTCGCTCGGATGAACCTCCTGATTGCCCTCCTTATCGAATATGAGTGGATCATAGAGGATATCAGGTATGACGACTAAGGAGGCTATCCTTATGAATAACCCCTTGGGATCCTCTAGGAACCTCCCATCAGGCCCCTTCTGGAGGTATCTAGTAGCTAAAAGCCTCACAGCATTCAGGGAAAGCCTCTTATCCACATCATCTACGTAATCCTTCCCTAGAATTGCCATCTTTTCCTTCCTTATTTTTTCCCTCTCCTTCCTGTAGACTATGTAAGCTTTAGCTACCTCAAATAGATCATATTTCATTAAAGCGAGCTCTACTATATCCTGGATCTCCTCCACATGAGGAGGTCTCTCATCGCTGAAAGTCCTATCTATGACATCTAGGACATATTTAACGACCTTATCTAGAGTTGCTTCATCGAACTTTCCGACTTCACGCATAGCCATTTCAATTGCTCTCCTAATCCTGAAGTAATCGAATTCAACGACCCTACCATCCCTTTTGACTACCTTCGTTACCCTCATTCCGCTCCATTCAGCTATAGGCATACTTGCTTTATGAACTGTGAGGTCTATTTTCAGCTCTGAATTCTCATTTATATGTTAAATTTTAAGCAAGAAGTTGGATAATTAAAAAAGGAAAATATGGATAATTCTGGAAATCTGAAATCCAAAGCGCACCCCCTTATATTAGGATGTTAAAAAGGATCATCTTAAGAGGAGGGAGCTCCGATCGAATATGAAACTACTTTTCCAATCTCTTCGGAAGCGTGACTCCTCTCTGCCCTTGATACGCACCAGAGTAAGGTCTTTCAACTCTCTCCTCCGTCCTGAAGAAAACGACATGAAGGAACCTTATGCCCCTATAGAGCCTCACGGGAGCGGGTCTAGTCCACATTACCTCTATAGTTAACTGGCCCTCGAAACCCGCATCGACGAGAGTAGGAGCTGCTATGAAGCCCCACCTAGCTATTGAGCTCCTCAACCCACAGAGAGCTGCGACGTCGTCGGGCATCTTTATGTACTCCTCTGTCACCAAGAGGATAGAAGTATTCCCCGGTATTATTATCCCCTCATCCGAGAACCTCCTGACCGTGAAGTGCAACGAGGGATCGTCCTTAGTCGGATCCATGACTTCCCCTCTCACAATAGGAAAAGCTATTTCGGGCCCTATCCTCATATCCACACCGTTCTCCCTGATCGAATCCTCGTATAACGGATCTATTATGAGCTTACCTTCCCTTATGAGAGACCTTATAGCCTTATCTGAGAGAAGCATATCCCTTAAAGCATAAGAAAAATAAAGTTTTTGTTCATATGAATTTCTTGGAATGCATGAGCTCCGCTAAGAGTACTGCACCTCCAGCTGCGCCCCTTATCGTATTGTGACCATGTGAAATGAAGAGAAGTGACTTTTTATTGGCTCCTCTCCTGATCCTACCTACGGAGACGCTCATACCCCTGCCGGCTAGTCTATCGTATCTAGGCTGCGGCCTGTCCCTCTCCTCCCTCACTATTATCGCCTTCTCCGGAGAAGACGGGAGGTTTCTGACATCTGGGCCGGGATCGAATCCCTCAAGCACTTTCTTAGCATCCTCCACATCCACTTCCTCCTCGAACTCCGCATGTATAGCTACCGTATGCCCATCCAGTACAGGAACTCTGACACAAGTTACCTGAACATCGAAATCCGCGTTTTCAATTTTACCATCTACTAATCTCCCGAGCATCTTCCTAGATTCCCTCTCGACTTTCTCCTCTTCCTCGGATATGAAGGGGATAAGGTTGTCGATGATATCATATGATGGCACCCCAGGATAGCCAGCGCCAGATACGGCTTGATAGCTAGCTACATCCAACTTCTTGAGTGAGTAAGAATCGTCCAATGGTTTGAGAGGGATCACTATCATCGTAGTCGTGCAATTAGGGCTCGTAGCTGTGGGCCCAATCCCAGCCCTTCTCTGGAGATCTAAGAGCGCTAGATGGTCCTTATTCACCTCCGGTATCACTAAGGGCACGATCGGATCCATCCTGAGGAAACTGGAATTACTAACTAGTGGGATCCCTGAGTTCATTATCTCCCTCTCTATAGAAGCTTCCCCAGAGGGGAGAGATGAGAATATCAGATCCACTCCCTTCAAGTTCCTCAATTCCGTCTCCACGATGACTAGATCTTTGACCCGATCCGGCACATCACCATCTAAGATCCAGTTGACTGCATCTCCGTACTTCTTCCCCACACTGGTCTTCCCCGTTATCACCTCGATCTCGAACCAAGGATGGCTAGTTAGAAGTTGGACGAACCTCTGACCGACGGCACCTGTCCCTCCTAGGATCGCTACTTTCAATACAATCACCCCAAAGCTGCCTCTAGTTCAGAAGCAGCGATTTCCTTACTCTTCCAATCGACGAAGACCGCTACCTTATTATGGACCGTCTGAAGACCATGTATATTTATCCCCATCGATGCCAAGGGATCTGATATCTTGCTTATGACACCAGGGACGTCTTCTATCGCCCCTCCCCATATCTTTATCATTGCGAGCTCTCTCTTTACGGAAATAGCTTTCACTATCCCTCTCTCGACGAACGGATGTATCTTCTCGATGACTTCCTCCGGAGGCTCATCCAAGTACAGTATGACCGCTTTGTCCAACTTGCTCTCCGATAGTGGCTTGAGGTCTAGGTTATTCAGATCTCCATCTACGATCAGCGTCACCATACTCACTGGCTTCTCGTGGACCTCGACTCTCAGCTCAGGTATATGGCCACTTATTATAGTCCCTCCCCTGACGAAACTCCCGCCATCTATCGAGAGGACTCTCATCCTAACCGTTGGGGAGAGATACCTCACTGCTTTGTGATGCAGGACCTTCGCTCCTCCCATCGAAAGCGTTAAAGCCTCTTCAGCGCTTAAGTTACTCAATTTATGGGCATTCCCTACTATCTTAGGGTCAGCGCTCATTATTCCCCCTGAGTCCTTCACTAGGACTACCTCATCGGCTCTCAGGCATCTAGCGAGTATCACAGCAGTTGTATCGCTTCCCCCTCTCCCTAGAGTCGTCAGTTTCCCTTCCCTCGTCTTACCGACGTAACCGCAAACTACTGGCACGCATTTGCCTAACATATGCTCGATGTTCGAGATAGCTGCACCACATGTAGTTGGGATATCGGGATCCGCATCCCCGAAGCTGCCATCTGTGTAAATAGGCCATATCGGGGAGCAGGGGTCTATCGCTACTGATGGGACTCCTATCGAATTCAAGGCGGAAGTCATGAGCCTGGCTGAGAGCACCTCTCCAAGTCCCGCTATGGCATCTAGCAGCTCTCCTGAGGCCCCAACTTTCTTCGCCATCTCTATTAACTGATCAGTCTGGCCCTTCATAGCTGAGACCACGAGCAAAATCTCATTCCCAGCCTCGAAATCCCGTTTCGTGACCTCAGCCGCCCTCATGAAGTCCTCGGGAGAGGAGAGCACGGACCCTCCGAGCTTGACTACTACTCTCTTCCCCACCATCTCACCCCACTCAAAGCTTGAGCTATCATCTTACCCGCTTCTGTGAGTTTTATCGGGGTCCCATCACCGAACTCTATGAGTCTCAGCCTCCTTAAGTCTCTCAGAGCGAACCAGAATGATGAAAGCGGTATATTGAACTCTTCATTCGCTATTTTAGCCATAGAACTCGCTGAAATCTTGTTCTCGTATTTCAAAGTCAGCGTCAGTACTGCCTTCTGTCTAGGGCTCAACTTGAATAGACCGAACAAGATCAAGGACTCCCTGAGGGAGGGGTCTATCGCCGATATTGGCGGGGCATCACCATCCCCCATTGGCGGGGCTTCACCTGAAATTGGCGGGCCATCACCTATCCCTCCGTTGAAGTACGCTCCTTTGACATCTCTCATTTAAAAAGTTAACGGTAGTACGAAATTCGTACGAGCGTATATTTATTAAGTGAGGAGATCGTATGGGCACATATTTATTAAGAAGAGTTCTTTACTTATTTAACTAAGGTGGGCTGAAGTTGAGCGACCTAGAGGATACCCTATACAGAGTTGGTAAACTGCTGATCTCCCCTAGGGAGGCATTCTACGTCCATTTAGCTGGAAAATATTCCCTATCTCTCCCAATATCTATATACTTAATCCTCAGCTTCTCTTTATCTTCTCTATTAGCGAAGTCGATCGCTACTATCTTAGGGACACCGAGCACGGGATTCCTACCTGAGTTGATTCTGGAGTTCTCGGGGGCGATAGGTGTCACTATCTCAGTCTCCTGGCTCATCTTATATGTCACATTGATACATGTGATCGCGAGGATAATGGGTCATCTGAGCGGTAGATGGGATGAGGCTCTGAGTGCTGTAGCATTCTCAGCAGCCCCACAGTCCTTCACGGCCTTCTCGATGGGTTTAGCATATATATTCAGTAGCTACGAGTTCCTGTTGATTTCTCTAGCCTTATTGCCCCTCACCTCCATATGGTCCCTCTATATATTGATCGATGAGGTCTCACTGATATACGATTCTAGCATAGGTAGATCCATATTTATATCGTTCCTAGGGCCGCTCTCATTCATGATAGTATCTATTCTCCTCTTCTCGATCACAGGCTTGCCTGGATTGATGATCCCAGTGGTCTCAATGATAATCCTCTACTACTGGAGGGAGATGGGATGAAGGGAGAGATGCTAGGCGCCTTCCTGCTCGCCCTCATGATATTCTCATTCTCCGTTTCCCTGATACCCCTCGGTTATTTTAGCTATAGGTCTTCGGGGGATATCGTCAGGCTCGGGAAGAAGGACATAGAGATCTACATGGATTTCGGGATCTTGGAGTTGAGCGGAACCAACGAATCTGAGCCATACGCACTTATAAGGGGATCTATATCATCTAAGGAGGGGAAGGTCGAGGGATCGATCGGTAGCGTCTCCCTCTACATCCCCGAGGGTTGGGAGGGCCTCATCAGAGTGACCATGAGATCCGGGATCGTCGTCCTCAATGACAGTGAGTTGGGGGAACTGAGTGTCAAGATAGGTATAGGCCTCGTTCAAGGGGAAATAGTCGCCCTCAAGAGGGTGTTGATAGATATAGGGACCGGAACAGTGAGCTTAATGTTGAGAGTCCAAGAGGGCTCTGGGGTAATTGTGAAGCTCGATTGCGACCGCTCCTACTTGAGGTACGATGGCGGGAGCTTGAGAGGAGAGAGCGTGGAGATAGTGCTCTGGGAGGGGAGCCCGCAGCTTCAAGTTGAGATCAGAGCTAACGTCGCGGAGCTCAATATAATCAGGATGAAGGGTTGATGTGAAGTTGTACGAGAAGATGAAGATCTATAGGGCGAAGAAGCTGATCGATGCGTTAAACAGTGAGAGCAAACTTAAGATCCTGAGGAGATTATTGGAGAGCCCTGCATCAGCCACAGATCTAGCTAATGAGTTCGGTTTAACGCTCCCAGCGATAACACTCCATTTGAAGGACCTCGAGGAAGCGGGCCTCATAAAGATCGTGGAGGTGAGGAGGGGGAAGGGGAGGCCCGCGAAACTCTATACATTGACTAGCAAGAGGATCAGCATAAATATCCATCTCAATGAGCTCTTAGGCCTTCCCGAGGAGGAAGATCTGGATTCCTTAGCTCAGGAGTATGTCAGGAGGAAGATAGAACGTGGTTTCAGTGGGATAAGTATATCGGATATAATGGAGACCCTCCTCGTCGATAGAGCGACTGCCGCTGCTATAAGCGAGAGACTGCAGTCCGACCCCCTCCCGATTTTAGATGCCTTAGGTAAGAGGATACTCGAGAGCTTCGAGGATAGGACTACCGTCACTGAGTTGACGAAGAAACTGGGGTCTGATAGGTACTGGATCCTGAGGGCCTTGAGGAACCTCGAGGAGATGGGCTTAGTCAGGGTCAAGGAAGGTACCGTCTTCAGAGGTGATGAGAGTGGAGGGCATCATTCATTGGATGACCGAGGCAGTGAGGGAGTGGGTTAGGAGCTTAGGTGTCTTAGGGGTATTCCTCGGAGTTATGTTAGAGACGCTGATAACGATAATACCATCGCCCCTAGTCCCGATGGTAGCGGGTTTCTCCCTGATCCCCAATGGATCGGAAATGATAGAAGCACTTTACATTTCCACGCTCTTAATAGGGGTTACGGGAAGCCTGGCAGCTACGCTAGGGGCTCTGCTACATTATCTCATAGGTTTATACGGCGGGAGGGCGCTCATCGATAGGTATGGGAAGTACCTGGGGACAAATTCCAGTGAATTAGATGGAATTCTCACGAAGATATCCGGGAAAAATGAGATTATCTCGATATTCATCCTGAGGTCCATTCCAGTATTCCCTCTATCAGTCGTTTCCCTCGGAGCGGGCATGATAGGAATGAGGATCCTCCCTTACACAGTAGCTACGATTACCGGGACCTTCTTGAGATATTCATTCCTCGGGATGCTCGGTTTCATAGTGGGGGAGGCTTATGAAGAGGTATCATCTTGGATCGATAGTGTGGAGAATCTCTTAATATTTGCCTCCATCATGATAGTCCTGCTGTACCTCGTGAGCAAGAGGGTGAGGAGGAATGACCCCGGAATTCTTAGGAAGGGTCTTTCTCAAGGAGATAGGGGGAAAGCTGAGGAGAATTGAGGTCAAGGAAGTGAGTGATCCAGAGGACATGGGGAAGCTGGTTGATGTTCAAGTATCAGCATGGGGGATGCAGGACAGGACTGAAGCCGTCCCATCTCATGTACTCAAAGCGGCCTCAGATAACTCAGGTATAGTCGTAGCTGCCTTCGATATGGATACTGGAGAAGCTCTAGCGTTCGCATGGGGCTTCCTAGCTATGGATGAGAGGGGCCTCTACCACTACTCTCACCAGAGCGCTGTCGTCGAGGGGGCGAAGGGATCTGGCCTAGGATTCATCATAAAGCAAGCTCAGAGGGAAGCCGCCATCAGGAGGGGGCTCAGTAGAGCTAAATGGACTTTCGATCCCCTGCAAGCATTGAACACTAGATTCAATCTAGGGAAACTAGGTGCCGTCAGCTGGGAGTATAGCGTTAATTACTACGGTTACATGAATGACTCCGTGAACAGAGGGCTGAGGACAGATAGGCTGAAAGCTTGGTGGTTCCTCGATAGCGAGAGAGTGTTGAGGAAAGCGAGGGGAGAGCTCGAATCACCGGATTATGAGGATGCGCTAGCAGCGGGCGCTGAGGAAGTCATCGAATTCGATTCTGAGGGGAAACCATGCGGTTTTAGGAAAATAGATGGGGATCTGGCTCTAGTGGAGATTCCTAGGAGTATAGAGGAAGCTAGAGCTAGGAATTCCGTTGAAATTTGGAGGAATTGCACAGCTGAGGCGATGATTTACTACATGGGGAGGGGGTATATAGATTTCGAAGCGGTAGTAGATAAGAGGAGTGGAAGGGTATTCCATCTACTCTGGAGGAACTCTCTAGATGATATATTGAGTGGTTCCTCGATAAAATGTTAATGGTCGATCTTGAGGGAATTCAGCTCCTCAATGAAGCTATTCCCTATGATCTCATACTTCCCGATGAGCTCCCTTACAGCTCTCTTCAGTACTTCCCTAGGGTTCAGGCCTTCCTTGACCCTGAGGAACAGTACGGATTCCTCCTTAAGCGGATGAGGGACATCGTAACCAGCGAATTCTACTTCCTCAAGGGAGTTCAGCTCCTCAACTAGGGGGCTCAGTAGAGTATGAGTCTCCCCCCTTATGAGAACTCTCATCTCATTGTTCGAGACATTGATTACTTCAATCTCCGTACTCCTCCCTCCCCACGAGTTTCTTTATCAGCTCCCTCATCACGAGCTCAGGATCCGCTTTGAAACGCCAGAGCCCCTCATCGTCTTTCTCCATGAACCCCTCCTCCTCAGCTAGTTCCAGGACATCGAAAGGAGAGACCCCTGAGTTAACGGAAACAGCTACTATTACCTCCCTGGCCTTTCTCTGCCTCACCTCATATTTTATCTCCTCTGATAGGGACTTCAACTCATGCATCAGATCCACTATCTCCTCTGGCTCCAGCGCTGTATGGAGTATATCCTCTTTCCAAATCGCTGTGAGACCAGCGGCTTTGAGGGAGAGAGTCAGTAGGCTCATAGAGATGCCACCATGCTCCGATAACCAATCAGATGGGTATCTGTAGAGCCCCCCTACGGGGTTCCTGACTATCCTGAAGTTCCTATATGACCTCCTCACTATCGCCTCAGAATCCTTGAGCTCCTCCTTATCCCCAAATAAGGTTATTTTCAAGCCTGAGTCCACGGAGTATTTATAAGAGTAGTCTCTACCTCCCATCCTCTTCTCTAGGTACTCCAAAAAATCCGAAAGCTCAGACTTTTCTAGTGAAAGGACCAGGGTTCTCTTCTCTTCCCCTAACATTCACCAACCCTTCCTTGAAGGGGTTCCACCCATACTTGCTGCTCAGCCTCTTATCTAAGTATATCTTACCGCAGCTCCTACATATTAAAGTATATCCGACCCCCCTATCGAGCACCGATCCGCATGACTCACATATGCTCCTGATCACACCGAGCTCATGGGATCCCTCCATCGTTACTGTGACGATACCGTTTTCAACGCTCTCCACCTTAACTATCACGATGTCGCTCGGCCTAGCTCCTATATTCGAGCCCCTCTTAGGCATGTTAGCGTGAACTGGAGGGATGAGAATGCTGACCCTAGGTCTGAGGAGCAGTGTGAGGAAGAGGTTGAAGTTACTCCTATCAGCGCTCCTTATCTCTCCTAGGGCAATTTCTCCAGGCCTTACTGGTAATATAGGTCTCTTAATGGGCCTAACATTGACTTCTAGATCCTTCTTCTCCAAGAGGCCGAGTTGAGAGGAGTAAAGCACACCCTTGATCTCGAATATCCCCCCAACCCCTACATATTCCTCAACGACACCTATCCTCTCTCCAGGGACGACAATCTCCCTCATCTGATCACCTCAAACCTCAATATCTCGACAGGTATCTCAACGATCTTCCTCCTATGGTGAGGAAATATCCTCTTGAGGGGGAAGGGCCACCTCTCTACATGCGTGAGGATAGCCCCCCTCTTCAGAGCGAAATTCCTCAGGAACTCAGAATTACCAGCTGAATGAAGAGAGTAAACGACCTTAGCTTTCTTAAGGGCGACATCTAGGAATGTAGTATCTGCATGTCTCCTCCTACTACCGAAGGGAGGATTTTGGATCACAGTATCCACCTCCTCTGAGAAATCTTTAACATCCATTACTAGAAATCTAGCTCTCTCAAGCAATCCTAATCTATCAGCATTCCTTCTCGCGATCTCTATCGCCTCAGGATCTAAATCTATTCCTATTGCAGATGATGCACCATATAGGAGTGCTCCTATCGCGAGTATCCCATTCCCACATCCCAGATCTGCAACACACTTTCCCTCGAGGTCCCCCATCATATAACACATATGTATGAGAGCTGCAGCTAAGTTAGCTGGCGTGGGACATTGCTCAAGAGAGGGCTTCGGATCCCTCAGCTCCTCTAACTGTTGCAAAATTATTTCAAGCTCCCTCTTCGTCCTCGCCCTCGGTTCCATTTAACCTGACCACATCTATCCTAGTCATATAGGGTATCTTAAGCTTAGCTAACTTCATGCAGTATTTAGCTGCCTCTAAATGCTGACCATTGACCCTCAAGAGCATTATCACATCTCCTCTCCTTATCTGCGCTGCTCTCGCATCGGGCTTCCCGAATGCCAATCTCATCCCTTTCTGAAGCCTCTCGGCCTTATGAACGCCAGCCATAGCGTGCTTCCTCAAGATATGGTGGGGATAGTGGACTATCTTGAAGAAGTAAGCTTCATCAGATGGGACAGCCTTCCTTATCTGAGATATGACCGTCATCCTAGCTGCTTCCAGAGCGTTGCTCCTAACTTGGAAACTAGCTTCAGCTACCATCCTCACTTCATACTCGAACTTCCCATGAACGTTTCCATGATCAAACTTCGTTATCTTACTGTAGGGTATGCTCTTTATGTACTCCTTCCTCGTATATGGCCTCTGGAGGGCCCTATAGTTCCTAGCTGGTCTCAGGGACATGACCTTTCACCCTAGCCAAAGCATCCCTCACAGCCTTTATAATACCTAACGCTTGAGAAGCCTCATCCTCTGAGATACCGCAGGGGAAGGTCCTCTCGATAATCCTCCTCATAATGAAGAGGGACCTCTCCTTATCACGCATTCCCCCCAATAGATCGATTACCTCCCCGATATACCTTATCATTACTTCCCTAGCCTCTCTAGGCACTGGCTTGACCTCGAACCTAGAGGAATCCTTGAAAGCCAGGAAGAACTCGTAAAGGATTATTGCAGCAGCATTCGCCACATTTAAGGCCGGATAATCCTCACTAGATGGTATCGTTACTACTATATCGCAGTAAGAGAGCTCCTCTGTCGTCAATCCTATCGATTCCCTCCCCAAGACGATACCATATACAGCATCCCAACTTATGTTCGAGATGAAATCCCTTATTGTGATCGCTCTTCTCTCCACAGAATATCTGCTAACCCTAGCAGTAGTCCCTACCATCAAATCCACGCCCCTTCTTGCCTCCTCAAGAGTCGTTAAGATCTCCATCCTCTCTATCACATCTCTAGCTCTCATAGCTGCAGCTATAGCTCTATCGAAGCTCTCGAACATGGGCCTAACGACCCTGAGCTCACTGAAACCGAAGTTCTTCATTGCCCTAGCTATCATCCCTACGTTATCTGCCTTCTCCGGCTCCACTAGTATTACTATCAGATCGGGCATCCAACTGATTGAAAAAGGCTAAATTAAAATGTGAGCCCCTCCGCCGGGGGTACTGATGCTTGAACGCCTGAGGGATATTTCATCCAAGTTGTTCGATAGTTTAGCTGAAATAGCAGTCAGGATGGGGATTAGTGCGAATCTCATCACTATGCTAGGGTTCATCTCATTCTTAATGTCCATTTTAAGCCTTTACTTCAGAAAATCGCTCTTGGCTTCTCTTTTCATATTGTTAGGCGGTTTCTTCGATATAATGGATGGATCCGTAGCTAGGAAGAGGGGGGGCTCTGGAGTTAAAGGCGCTTTCATCGACTCCGTCGTGGACAGAGTCGAGGATGGACTCCTCTTCCTCTTCATGGGGATCTATTCGAGGGAGCTCTTATGGGCCGCTCTCACTATCCACTCCTCGATGCTCACTAGCTACATAAGATCGAGATCTGAGTCTCTCGGAGTTAAGGGAACGGAGTTCAGCTTAATGGGAAGGGGAGAGAGGATATTACTATCGGCACTCTTCTGCGCGATAGATAAGGTGGATTTAGGCCTTATCATAATCTCTATCTTGAGTTACTTGACCTGTATCGAGAGATCATATATATTCTTCAGGGAAATTAGGAAAAAAGGATCATAGGGTATCCATGTACTCCTCTGCTTTCGGAAGTTCCTCCTTCATTCCCTTCCTTCTCCTTATCTCTAGAGCTATCTGCTCCATGAGACTCTTAGGCAATGGCTCCCAGTGGGAGAATTTCGTCTGCCAGAAGGCCCTTCCGCTCGTCATACTCCTCATCTCATTACTGAACCCACCTAAGGTCTCTCTCACTGGTATGAACCCCTTGACTATGCTTATCCTCCCTCTCTCCTCTATCCCGACGACCTTCCCCCTCTTCTGCGAGATCAAAGAAATTACGGAGCCTATCAGTTCTGGGGGCGTGGAGACCTGTATCTCGTATATCGGTTCGAGGAGTACAGGGTTTGCGCTCAGCATAGCACCAAATATCGCCTTTCTAACAGCTGGAGTGAGTTGAGCTGGTCCTCTATGAGCTGGATCTTCGTGTATCATCGCGTTAACTAACCTTATAGCTACACCCATGACTGGCTCTCCAGCTAAAGGCCCTTCCTTCATGACCCACATGAACCCCTGCCTCAAGATCTCCCTCACCTCATCCAGCCTCTGAACACCCACAGTTCTATTTATGAAGAGGTTGTAGTTCTCCTCATCGATCGTCCATACATTCCTAGCGTCCTCGGTGTCCATCTTTCCCTCCTCCCTCAGGACCTTAGCTAGAGTCCTGCTGTCCATCCTCTCGTTGACTCTACCCTCCCTGATGAGTGTTACTACCTCATCATTCAATGGAGAGGCTGTCACCCAGATCCTATTCAGTTTGTTCGGTGACTTCGCTAAGACAACATCGCTCGTCCCTCTAACGCTCTCCCTATAGACTACCGTTGGCTCACTGACATCGAACTCGAGCCCAGCTTTCTTAACTTCATAGAGGGAGATCTCTAAGTGGAGCTCTCCAGTACCTTTGAGCAATATCTCTCCCGTCTCTTGGTTATGTATCATGACTAGATTCGGATCCTGAAGTGTGAGCTTTCTCAAAGTATCTATGAGCTTCGGAAGGTCCTGAGGATTCTTAGCTTCGACGGAAACTGTCACTACAGGTTCAGTTACGTACCTTATGGCTTCAAACCCTGAGATGACCCTATCCTTTATCGCATCAGCGACTACAGTCTCCCCTGAGCTAGCAGATGTCAATCCTAGAACCGCTGCTATATTGCCAGCGGGTATCTCATCCATCCTCATCCTATATGGACCCATGTATATACTCGTCTGCTGTATCTTCTGCTTCTTCCTCGCATTTATTAGATAGACATCCTCACCCTCACGCAGAGTTCCGCTGAAAACCCTCCCAGTCACTACTATCCCTGCATGTGGATCTATCCTAACTGCATTTACTCCCATTACGAGGGGCCCATTTGGATCGCAGTTTTTAAGCGCATTGAAGAGCTCTTCATCGTGTTTATCCCTCCAGAGCCTCTCGACTCTATAAGACTGGGCCTCTATAGGGTCTGGGACATGCAGAGCGACCATATCGAGTAGGGCCTCATGAACAGGTATGTCCCTCCTGAGGGCCAAGCCATCGGGATCCTCATTATATATATCAACTATATCAGAGAATCTTATCCCCTTCTTCGCAGCTATAGAGTTCGTTAAGCCCCATCCATGGAGGGCAGAACCGAAGGCAACGCTATCATTGTCCCACTTCACCTTCCACTTCTCCCTGAACTCCGGTTCGCCATATGCTTCTATCAATCCATTGAAATCCCTTATTATCCTGAGTATCTTCTGCTGTATCTCCTGAGGAGTCAGTTTGAGCTCCTTTATGAGCCTATCTATCTTGTTTATGAAGAGTAAGGGCCTCACTCTCTCCTCGAGCGCTTGCCTCGTCACTGTCTCCGTCTGGACCATCACTTCCTCCACGGAGTCGACGACGACTATGGCACCATCTATGACCCTCAGGGACCTAGTGACGTGACCAGTGAAGTCTATGTGGCCCGGGGTATCCACGAGATTTATCGCGAATTCCTTCCCATCTCTCTGGTAGTAAAGCGATATGTTGGCTGCCTTTATAGTTATCCCCCTCTGTTGCTCTATCTCATGGTAGTCCAGAGCCCTCATCTCCCCAGCCATCTTATCGCTTATCATCCCAGCAGCCGATAATAGGTTGTCAGAGAGCGTCGTCTTCCCGTGATCGACATGCGCTATTATCCCTATATTTCTAATGTTTCTAGGGTCTCTCATCAGCTCCTGAAGATGATCTATCACCTTCTTATACTTCTGCAATGCTTAATCACCGGGATCAGCTTGCTCCCATGAGTTAAAAAGGTTTATCATGAGGGGGGGTCCATCTGACTAACGGTTTTAAATCGATCCCATCGACATGATAGGGAGTGGTGAAATTGAGATCGGTGAGCCCAAGCTACTATCAGAAGCTCTTCGGGCTGACTAGAAATCCCTTTCTGAGGTCTTCCCTCGTTGAACTTGAGGATCCTACCTCTATATTCAGTAAGCAGTGGGTTGATGACGTTCTAGATTCGCTAGCTGCTGAAACGATGTCAGGAGTCGCATCCGCTTTCGTAACGATAACAGGACCTCCGGGATCCGGGAGAAGCCTCAGGCTTCATCTCCTCAGGTATTCTTACCATAGGACTGAGCTAGAGGGAATATATCAGGAGATATCCGCTGTAGAGGGACCTGATGCTATAGATAGCATATTATCCACCGTATATGAGAGATCCAGGGGGATATCTAAGGCCTTGAAGAAGCTGCTCCTCGGGATGCCCGATACTTTAACGGAGGAGGAGCTCCTGAACTTGAAGACATCCCCTGCTGATGCTGGGGACATGATAGTCAAATCTTTGAACTCAATAGCTCCCACAGCGCTCCTCCTAGATGATGTACATAACATGCTCTACACGGATGAGAGGTGGTCCTTCTTCTTCTTCGAGATGTTGAGGGAGATAGTCTCCGTGATGCCCGAGGGCATCCTCATAGTTGCAGCTATGAGCGATGAGGCTTATGATGAGGTCGATAAGAGGTTCCCCGCTCTGACATCTAGGGTCCATGAGAGGATAACTATCCCGCCCCTAACTGATGATGAAGCGATAAACCTCGTATCCAGGAGGCTGAGCGCTTTCAGGAGCAAGATCCCCGAAGTCCCATTGGAGCCCCTGACGGAGGAAGTCATTATAGCTGCCAATAGGCTAGCTGAGGGCATACCTGGGAAGCTCCTGGATTTTCTAGCTAAGAGCTTAGAGGTCGCGACTATTCTGGGGAGGAGTAGAGTGGATATGTACGTCTTCGATAAGGTAATGGACGCTGAGGCTGAGATCTTAGATTACATAAAGAGAGCTCCCCCTAGGATGAGGAGGGAGCTCGAGATAATAATCAGGAACTTCAACGGAGGACCCGTGCTACTGGAGAAAGTCGCTATAGAAGCTGAGACGCCCGTATCTATAGCATATTCTAGGCTAGAGGCCCTAGTGGTCGCTGGCCTCCTCGAGAAGGATAGAGCTGGGAGGTACTATGTCCCTAGGGAGGCTATGAGGATTGAGAGAAAGGAGGAGCCAAAAGTAGATATTGAAAAGAAGGAAGAAAGGCAAAGAGGGATACCAAAGAGTATATTGAGGCTTAAAAGAGCTAGAAGGAGCTTCTTTTAATGAAAAGGTGTTTTATCGATCCCAGAAGCTCGAACAAATTGTTTAAATTTTTTGCATGGAGCACGAGCAGGTGATCTCATGGGCTCAAGGGACTTATTGCTCAAAGCTAAGGAGAATGGGAGAAAGTCCCTCCTGGAGCATGAGGCCAAGTATTTCATCTCTAGCTACGGGATTCCAGTGACTAATATAAGATTGGCTAAGAACGAGGAAGAGGCCGTCAATTTTTCCAAGGAGATAGGCTTCCCAGTAGTCCTCAAGATAGTATCCCCCCAAGTGATCCATAAGAGTGATGTAGGCGGTGTGAAGGTCAACTTAAGGAATGAGGAGGAGGTGAGGAAGGCATACAGGGAGATAATAGAGAGCGTCAAGAGGAACGTCCCTAACGCTGAGATAGAGGGCATCTTAGTTCAGGAATTCGCACCTCCGGGTGTTGAGTTGATAATAGGTCTCCTGAGGGACCCGCAATTTGGACCTACTGTCATGTTCGGGCTCGGAGGGGTCTTCGTCGAGCTCTTCAGGGATGTCTCATTTAGAGTAGCCCCTCTATC
>CAZFIJ010000049.1:0-3054 GCA_964519515.1 uncultured Nitrososphaerota archaeon | reverse complement strand
TCTGGCCGCTAGAGTTCGCGCCGGTCGAACCCGTGCTCCCGGCTCCGGGCTGGGGATCTAGATCCTAAACTTTCTTTTTTTATAACTGGGGGGGACAACTTTTGATAGAATTAGGAGCTTATAGTCAACTAATAATCTCATATGCCATCCTGGGCGGTGTCTACGCGTTGACAGCTCTGGGCCTCTCGCTCATCTGGGGAGTTATGAGGGCTGTGAACTGGGCTCATGGGGACTTACTCATGCTAGGGATGTATACAGCGTATTGGATGGTCCTACTTCTCGGGATAGATCCTTTAATAGCTGCTATAGTTGCCTTCTGCCTCCTAGGCGCCCTAGGTGGGATAATACACTTGATCGCGATAGAGCCCGTGATAGAGAAACCGGGAGGGCATGAAGCGACATTACTATCGACATTGGGGATTTCAGTAGCGATACAGAGCATAGCTCTCATACTCTGGTCCCCGAGCCCCAGATCTTACGATAATATCTACAAGGGGATTTATCTAGAGTTCTTCGGGGTGAGGACGAGCCTAGCTGAGGCTATCGCTTTCTCTTTATCATTAATAGCGATTTTCCTGACGGATCAGTTCATGAAGAGATCTAGATTGGGGAAAGCGATAAGGGCCGTATCTCAGAACCCTATAGGGGCTAGAGTAGTCGGTATAGATGTATCTAAGATAAGGCTCTTCACTTTCGCGATCGGAGTAGCGCTCGCAGGAGTAGCTGGCGTGCTAGTATCCACTTTCTATCCCAATATAAGGCCCTTAGCGGGTTACATTTGGGACATAGCCTCTTACGTCGTGGTGATATTCGCGGGACTCGGATCGATATACGGCGTTATATTCTCAGGTTTGATAATAGGGGTCCTGGAAGGGATCGGCGCGATAACGTTCACGAACGCCTTCAGGCATATCTTAGTATACTCAGTGTTCCTGGTAGTGCTCCTCCTCAGGCCCCAGGGTTTATTCGGGAGAGCTCTCAGGAGGGTCTGATATGAAGAGGTATCTGACGATCTTAGCCCTCATCCTCGCGCTCGCGCTCCCTCCCTTCCTAGATGAGTTTTCCCTTGCGGTCTTAGTGCAGACGCTCATGTGGGCTTATCTCGCTATGTCATGGGACGTCATAGGTGGTTACGGAGGTCAGTTCTCCCTGGGTCATGCGGCCTTCTTAGGGCTAGGAGCGTATACGTCCACTCTACTCCTGGAGAACTTCGGCTTAATTCCATGGATAGGGATCTGGATCTCGGGGATCGTCGCTGGGGGAGCGGGTGCTCTCGTAGGCTTCGCTTCCCTCAGGTTGAGGGGGCCTTTCTTCGCTCTCGGTACGATAGCGTTCGCTGAGTTGACGCAACTCCTCCTGACTTACCTGAAGGACATAACTGGGGGACCCCTGGGCATCATGATCAATAAGGTGGGGTTCGAGTACATGATATTCGATAAGCAGATCTACTACTATTACTTGATGCTCGCTTTCACCGTATTCGGGGTCCTCTTCCTCAGGTACTTCGAGAGATCGAAATTCGGGATAGCTCTGATCGCTCTTAGGGAAGATGAAGATGCTGCTGAAGCTGTAGGGATCGATGTCTACAGAGCTAAGGTGTTGGGGGCTTCGATAAGCGCTTTCCTGACTGGGATGGGGGGTACTCTCTACGCTCAATGGATACACTACATAAGGCCCGATACTCTAGTCAGGTTGGATTTCTCGACTCAAATAGCAGCAATAGATGTTGTAGGCGGAGCTGGGAGCCCCTACGGTGGTATCATAGGTGCTCTGATCTTAGTTCCCATCTCCCTATACTTAAATGCTCTCTTCGGTGGGATGGTAGCGGGGTTGAGTGTCCTCCTCTACGGTGTAGTCCTGCTGGTAGTAGTAGTCCTCATGCCCGGTGGCATATACGGATTCTTGAGGAGGATCCTGATGAGGAGGGAGCGATATGCTCGAGGCTAGGGGTATAACGAAGAGATTCGGGGGATTGGTCGCTCTCAATGACGTCACCTTGAACGTCAATAAGGGAGAGTTGCTCGGCTTGATCGGGCCGAACGGCTCTGGGAAGACGACGCTCTTCAACGTGATAACTGGCTTCTACAAGCCGGATAGCGGTAGGGTGATCTTCAAGGGGATAGATATAACGGGGATGAGACCCCATAAGATCACTAGACTGGGCATAGGGAGGACTTTCCAAATCCCGAAACCATTTGGAAGGATGACAGTCCTCGAGAACGTGATGACCGCGGCTTTCTACGGCGGAAATGCTTCAGGCTCGGAGGCCAGGGAGATAGCGGAGAGATGGATAGAATACGTGAGATTGAGGGAGAAGGCCCATCAGGAGGCTAGGACTCTGAATATAGTTGAGAGGAAGCTCATGGAACTCGCGAGAGCGCTCTCAACGAACCCAGAGCTTCTCCTTCTAGATGAGCTTGTGGCAGGCCTTAATCCATCGGAGACGATGGAAGTAGCGAATTTAGTCAGGAGACTCGTCGATGATTTCGGGATAACGATCGTCATGGTGGAACACGTCATGAGGGCTGTGATGACGATCTCAGACAGGGTCTTCGTCCTCCATAGGGGGATGAAGCTCGCAGAGGGAACTCCTGAGGAGATATCGAGGGATCCCAGGGTCATAGAGGCCTACTTGGGGGAGCAGGTGAGATTATGAGGATGCTCGAGTTAAGGGATTTAGACGCAGGCTATGGGGACCTCCAAGTCCTCTGGAGCGTGAGCCTCGATGTCGAGCATGGTAAGATCGTCAGCCTACTAGGGAGCAACGGGGCTGGGAAGGCCACTATCCTCAGGGCTATCTCAGGGCTCATAAGACCGTTTAAGGGTAAGATCTCGTTCAAAGGGAGGGATGTAACTCAACTCCCGAGTCACAAGAGGGTTGAATTGGGGCTCTCCTTAGTTCCGGAGGGCAGACAGCTCTTCCCGATGATGACTGTGATAGAGAACTTGGAGATGGGGGCTTATACCCCTAGAGCCAAGGAGAAGATGAGTGATAGCTTGGAGTGGGTATTCACACTCTTCCCTGTCTTGAAGGAGAGGAAGAACCAGTTAGCT
>CAZFIJ010000048.1:0-63407 GCA_964519515.1 uncultured Nitrososphaerota archaeon | reverse complement strand
TTCTATAAGAAGGGCAAACCATCTAAGAAAATAGCTGAGATGATGAAATGGGCTTTATTCGATAGAGGACTCCTCGCTGTTCTGGTTGGGAGGTATCATAACGTGATCAAATTGACCCCGCCTATAACGATAACTAAGGAGCAGATGGATGAAGCCATAAGGATAATTGAAGATTCCCTGAGGGAGGTAGAAAATCGGGTCACGGATTAGAAGAGATAGCTTATGAGGATGACCAACAGTACCATTATTATGATCATCAATATGATGAGCCATTAGAAGACTATTAGGAGAGTGAGATAATCCTTCAAACTCAATCTAACTTCTTGCGCATAGCTCAAGGTCAGCTCAACTCTCTCCAAAGATAGCATGCTACATAACAGCCTCTTGAGACCTCCTCAACTTGAGGCTCCTCCGTACCTGCATATTTCCTTACATAGGGGCACCCCGTGTGGAACCTGCATCCTAGCGGAGGATTCGTTGAGTTAGATATTTTTCCGATGAGGATGAGCTTCTTCCTGGATTAGTTAACTTAGGATTTTTTTTTAGGGAATTAAGAGAGAAATAATTCTAATACTCGCTCCTACGACTCTCCAAAGGATCTCAAAGGGTAAGATTTAAGAGCCTATGTTCAATCTTCCCCTCATGCCCGAGATCTGGGAGTGCGTGGGAAATACTCCTCTCGTTGAGGTAGATGGTATCTTATTCAAGCTCGAGTACCTGAATCCAGGAGGCAGCCATAAGGACAGGATGGCCGTCTCAATGCTCCTGGACCTAATAGATAGGAAGGGTAAGGGCGGAGCTATAGTAGAAGCTACGAGCGGATGCACTGGAGTCTCTCTCTCCCTCCACGGTAGGGCCATGGGATTCGATGTCTATATAGCTGTTAAGGAGGACTCCAGCCCTATCAAAGTCGCTCTAATGAGGAGCTTAGGCGCTAAAGTTTACACGTGCCCCAACGTCCCCCCTGAGGACCCGAGGAGCATAAAATCTGTAGCCGAGAGGATAGCTGAGGAGAAGGGAGCTACTTTCTTGATGCAGGATTCGAATCCAGCTAACCCTAAGGGACAGGAGAGGATGGGAGAGGAGATATTGGAGAGCGTCAAGAGAGTAGATGTTTTCGTGATGGGAGTAGGGACAGGAGGTACGATAACTGGTGTTGGGAAACTCCTTAAGAGGGAATTCGGGACTAGGATAATAGCCGTTACCTCTAAAGGCTCAGAATTAGCTAGAAAATTCGGCCTCTCTAGTGAGTTCGAGGGGGAGGTAGAGGGTTACGACTCCTATCACATCCCCGAGAACCTCGATCTTAGCTTAGTGGATGAAGTCTATGAGGTCAGTAGGGCTGAAGCTATTGAGTGGGCCTCTGAGCTCTTGAAGAAGGGGGTCATGGGGGGTATGTCGACAGGCGCTCACTATCTAGCTAGTTTATACGCTAAGAGGAAGTACGGAGGGACTGTAGTGACTGTAGCTGCGGATAGCGTCCTCTTCCATCCCCCGATACTGAATGCTTCAGGGGGAATTGAAGCTTATCGGCTCCCCTTTTAAGTGAGTAATGTTATACAAAATTATGAAGAGAGCGATATTGCTAGCGGCCTTTTTGGCGATCCTCTTACTAGCTGGCTACCTCATATACCCCTCTCTTTTCGAGAGGCAGTCTCAACAAATGCTTAAGCCTCAATACATGCCTGAGATGACTACAGCAGTGAGTTTGACGGGGGAAGCTCTCCCAAGTAAGGAAGCTATTTCAATACCTTCAGGAAGGAATGTGACTGTGAGCGCTTATCTGAAGCTTCAGGTGAGCGATGTGAATTCAGCTCAATCTAAGCTATCTCAGATAGCTCTAAAGTATGATGGTTATGTCCAGAGCTCCTCGATATACGAGGGCGGAGGTTACGTAACACTCAGGATACCGGCGGAGAGGCTCGAAGATGCTTTGAAAGATATAAGATCGCTTGGCAAAGTTGAGATCGAGCAGAAGAATGTGGAAGATGTGACAGAGCAGGTATTAGACGTTGAAACGAGATTGAAGAGCCTTAAAGCTACTGAAAGTAGGCTAATGGATCTCTTGAATAAAGCTGAGAGTGTCAAAGATATAATAGAGATAGAGGATAAGCTATCTCAAGTGAGGCAGCAGATAGAATGGTTAGAAGCGATGAGGAGGAACTTACAGACGATGATAAATTACGCGACTGTGAACGTGGAGTTGAAGAAGGAAGGCTACGTACCTCCTGAGGAGGACCTCTTAGCTAAAATCTGGGAGGACTCTAGGAAGGCCTTAATAGGGTCTATTTACATAGTGGTCGTGGGAGCTTCCTTCCTAGCGATCCCCCTCCTGTTGCTCGCATCCATATACTTCGCTTATAGGCTGAGGAAACGCTCGAGTCATTCAATTAAATCTGAGTAGACTGATAGTATTTTCTCACCAACTACTTTTATATCATAATTTTTTTCAACAATATACCTCAACATCTTTGGGGGGATATCGAAATTCTCGAGGTCCCTCAAAGCTTTCTTCAGGGATTCCCTATCGCCAGGGCTGTAGAAAATAGCTATCTCACTGAATAACCTCTTATGGACCTCTATATCCGAGAGTATGACTGGCTTCCCGAGGGCCATAGCTTCCAGGACTATCGTCGGGAAACCCTCGCTTCTCGATGGCAGTATTATAGCATCTGAGCTCAGAGCGTAGGGCATCCAGCCCTCCATATCCATCCTCCCGAGGAACCTGACTCTCATCCCCTCAGCCAGTTTCATGAGCTTCCCCCTCATGGGCCCATCACCCACGATCCACAGAGAAGCTCTATCCACCCCCCTCAGGTCCATGAGCAGGGAATCTAAGTTCTTAGCCTCAGTCAATCCGCCCACGAAGAGTAGTTGCACGTCACCTTCCCTCTCAACTGGTTTCGACGATCTAGCTGAGGAATCAATCTCCTCCAGATCTATGAAATTGGGGATCACTCTTATCTTACTCTCATCTATGCCCCTGTCCATCATGAGCTCCTTATCGACTTCATTCAACGCTATGAATACAGCAGCTCCCCTGAGCAGTCTGAAGGATATCCTCTCATGCAATTCAGCTAATAGGGATGCGAACCCTCTGTATGAAGCCCTCCCGTGGAGCGTTATCACTACTCTCTCCCTCCTCGCGAACGGATAGGAGAGGAGAGTCGTGAAAGTATAGACGGAGTGCATGTGAATTAGATCGAAGCTTTCAGCCATCTTCCTGAAGCGAAACGGTAGCTCAAGGGGTATAGGATTTCTCAAAGGTTCTAAGAATGATCTGAGCCTCACGACCCTATACCCATTTTCCTCTGTCTTACTGGGTCCTCTGTGCGTCGTGAGGACAGTCACTTCGTGACCTCTAGATGAGAGGAACTTAGAGAGCCTCTGCACATGATACTCAATACCACCTGGATGAGGGGGGAAGCGATGGCATACCTGAAGGATCCTCATAATCTAACCTCAGAAAAATCCGCTCTTAGAACATCTACCGACTATAGGTATCTCCTCGCCGCATTCAGGGCATCTACTATCCGTTAAATTGCATCTCTCTACGTAGAACCCGTACCTCCTTATGAGGAGGGTCCCGCACTTAGGGCAGTAAGTACTCTCACTCGGATCACCCGGGACATTCCCAGCGTAAACGTACTTCAGGCCCTCCTCTTTCGCTATCGAGAGGGCCCTCTTCATAGTCTGGATGGGTGTCGGAGGTAGGTCCCTCATCTTGTAATGGGGGAAGAACCTGGAGAAGTGGACGGGAGTGTCATCACTCACCTCCCCCGCGACCCATCTTGAGAAAGATCTTATCTCATCCTCCCTATCGTTGTATCCCGGTATTATCAAATAAGTGAGTTCCACATGCTTCCCAGCTCTCTTCAACTCGATTACAGTATCCAAAATCGGCTTTAAGAATGGAACTTTAGCTACCTTCCTATAGAATTCATCTGTGAAGGCCTTGACATCTACGTTAGCTGCATCTATGATCGGTATGAGCCTATCCCTAGCTTCCTCACTCCAATATCCATTAGTCACACTGATGGTAGCGAGTCCCGCTCTTTTAGCGAGTTCAGCTGTCTCAACTACCCACTCTATGCTCACTATCGTGGGCTCATTATATGTGAAAGCTATGCTCTGAGCTCCATAGCTCATAGCCTCCCTCACGGCTTCCTCGGGGGGTAAGTACATTAGATCTGGGAACTTCTCAGGGTCGGATTGGCTTATCATCCAATTCTGACAGTGATCGCAGAACATATTGCAACCCACAGTACCTACGCTGTAAGTCCTGCTCCCGGGCATGAAGTGAAAGAGAGGCTTCTTCTCTATTGGGTCGAGGGCCACGCTACTCATCATCCCATAATTGACCTCGCAGAGCACACCTCCGACGTTTACCTTGGATCTGCATAACCCATATCTCCCCTCTGGGATCAAGCATTTCCTAGGGCAAGCGAGACATCTCACCCTGCTTCCCTCAAGCTGAACTTGGAGCTTCGCCCTGACTCTATGGGGCGCTCTATCCGGGCAACCCTCGGCCATCTAACGTCCTTCACCGCACAGTCTGATAAACTTTGATGTTCATCCCTCGTAAGCTCTACTTATCAGCTTCTTCAGAGAACTTATGGAATCCTCCGACCTAGGGCCTGATGCTAAGACTTCGAAGAACCAAGATCTCCCGTACCATAAGGATAAGCTCTGATTCGCTTCCCCGTAAGAGAGGAAGCCCATCTCATCCGTGAATAAGTACTTAGTCTTCTCAGGTGGGAGCTCCTCCCTCAATTGATTTATAGCTCTAACCCCGAATTGCAACGAGCTCTGAGTACTCGGAAGCTTAGCTACGACTAAGAGGAGGTAAGTATCATTCTCATAACCGACAGAGTAGAGGTAAGCGTTACTTCCCGCGGGGAAATCGAACCCTGATCCCAGGCTGAAGATCGGTTGGTAGCTGAGCAGGAAGAATCCGTAGTTTGAGAAAGATGTGGAGTTCAGTCTAGAAGTCAGACTCGCGAAGGGGAGACTCTCAGGTGGGAGGGGCCATTCCTCACTGGCCCCGGGTTGTGGGATGAGGTAAATGAGCGCCCCTAGGAGCATTACGCTTATCATCAATGCCGCGGGAAGCACGAGCCTCCAGGATCTCAGGTTATCACCTGCTCCTCCCTCCTTCCTCACTATAAAAGCTATGCTGCCAGAGGCCCCTCTCAACAGAATGACTCCTCTCGAGCGAGGTAGAGCATCTAGAGGGCTGAGGCACGCTGCAGTCAACTGGTCATGGGGGGCTCTCGAGTGGTGCGACAACAGATTAGGGAAAAATTTGTAAGTGCGATCTTACTGATGTCCCAACTCAGTGACTCTACGGGAAAAAGTTATATATGGATCTGACAGTTTAGCCCGATGAACGATGTCAGCCCTGCTCGATAGGGAGATCAAATCTTTGTTTTACGAGATAGCGAAATCGAGCGAGCTCTCACTTCAGTTAATGAGAGGATGCATAGATTCCTTCCTCGGCAGGAGGGATCCGGGAGAAGTTTTAAAGGAGATAGAGAGAGGGTCTGAGATACTCTCGTTCTCCCACGATCAGGTCAGAGCGAAAGTCAGCGAAGTCTTAGCTAGATTTCAACCCATGGGAGCGGACCTCAGGAAACTCATCTCCCTCCTCGAGATATCCTACGGCCTACTCAGATTGGGGAGGTACACTAGGAACATAGCGCAAGTACTCGTTCTCTTCGAGAATTTAGGAGATTGTAATATCTCCAAGCTCATTGAAACAGCTGAGCTGACAGAGATCATGGTCAAGGAAGCCCTGAGAGCTGTTGAAGAGGGCAGGGGGGAGCTGGCTAAGGAGGTGATAGAGATGGACGATGGGGTGGACAAAGCCTATAACGACTACTTAATGGAGGTGATAAAGGGTGAGGAGAAGAAGCCCGTCTGCGCAGTAGCTATTACTCTCATACTCAGGTACTTAGAGAGGATCGCAGATCATGCTGTCATGATAGCTGAGGAAGTATTGAGGATGTCCTGAATTTAAGGGCTTCGGGTGGGATCTTGAGAGTGAATGGGGTCGATCTGAGGGAGATAGCTGATCTCTTCGGCACTCCGACCTATGTGATAGATCTAGATAGAGTTAAGGAGAACTTTTTGAGGCTCGATAGGGCACTTAAATGCCCTCATGTCATCGCATACGCCTATAAGGCGAATCATGAACCGGAACTCGTCAAACTCTTAGCTAAACTTGGCTCAGGAGCTACTGTCCCATCTGCCTTCGGTGTAATTTTAGCTAAGCTCTCGGGAGTGCCTCCCGAGAAGACAGTCTTAGTGGGGCCCAGCCCATCTAAGGGAGATCTAGTAGAGGCCATGAACTTCGGTGCAATAATCTCAATAGAGAGCTATTCACAAGCGAATGTGATGAGGAGCATAGGGAGAGCTAGAGTCATGATCAGGGTCAACCCAGGCATAGGGGCTGGAGCTCATCCAGGATTAGTGACCGGAGGGAAGAGGAGTAAGTTCGGATTGCCCCCCGAGGAGGCATTGAGCCTCTTCAATTCCCTCAAAAAGGATATGCATACTCTAGGATTCCACGTCCATGTAGGGAGCCAGATATTCTCATTAGATCCGTTCAGAGCTGCTTTAGAGGTGATAAGGGAGCTAGTTGAGAGAGCTGGGGGAGTGGAGATCGTAGACCTGGGGGGAGGGTTGGGAGTCCCCTACTCTAATGAGAGCCCCTTCCCCCTAGAGGACTACGCTGAGCTCGTTTGCGAGCGTGTGAGGGAAATCGGGGCGAAGCTCTTCCTGGAGACAGGTAGATATATAGTGGCTGATGCGGGTTACCTCTTGAGCAAGGTGAATTACGTGAAGGAAGTGGGAGGGGAGAAGTGGCTCTTAATAGACGCTGGCATGAACGATCTGATAAGGCCAGCTTTATACGGCGCGAAGCATGAGATAATTTGCGAGGGTGAGGGGAAGGAGAGAGTACTAGTAGCCGGTCCAGTGTGCGAATCATCCGACTTCTTCGGTGAATATGAGCTGCCGAGATTGAAGGAAGGGGATCTGATAGCCTTCAAGAATGCAGGAGCTTATGGCTTCTCTATGGCGAGTAGGTACAATCTGAGGCCCCTCCCAGCAGTCGTAGGGATAGAGGGAGGCAGATTCAAGTTATTAAGGCCTAGAGAGGACTTCTGTAAGGCTATATTCGGTTAGATGATGTTCAGCTCCCTGAGGGTCTCCTGCTTCGGTACTCCCTCCTCATCCCATCCCCTGAGTTCATAGTATAGGTCGAGGAACTTCTCCTGCTCTTCCTCAGTTATCCTCCTCTCCTCACCATCATGGACGAATGATTCCTTGAGGAGCCTCTTCGGAAGCCTATCATCTTTCCTCCTCAAGCCCAGCCTCACGTTGTACATCCTCGCGAGGTTCACTATCCTCCTAGCGGCCTTGATCATATCATCAACAGTAGCGTCCCTCCCCGTGATCATGGAGTAGTACTTAGCCATCTGCTCCCAAGCTATCAGAGTCCTAGTTGAGAACCTGCAGAGGACTAAGGAATCCCCTATAGCGGCTAGTTCCTCTAGATTCGCTAAAACCTTTGTCTTCTCCATGTCTATCGTCTTTCTATCCCCTCCCAATCCTCTTATATCAGCATAGTAACCTGTTATCCTGAGATGGCAAGCCCCCCTGGAGGAGACACCGTAGCCAAT
The DNA here is from genome assembly GCA_964519515.1 of uncultured Nitrososphaerota archaeon. GTDB lineage: Archaea > Korarchaeota > Korarchaeia > Korarchaeales > Korarchaeaceae > Korarchaeum. The sequence continues at coordinate 55,722 of CAZFIJ010000048.1, read as the reverse complement.
TATCATGCTCTTCAGGGTCCTGGGATCATATCCAGCGGGCTCGAGCCCCTTGACATGAACTGCTATCTCCTCTAATCCCAATGCCTTAGATGCTTTAGCTACGCCCTCAGCTAAGATATCTCCTACACCTTCCCTCTTAGCTATCATCTCCGCGAGCTTATATAAGGATTCAGGATCCCCATAATCTAGCTTGAAGCCCGGATCTAGCTTTCCCCTCTTATAAGCCTCTATAGCGAAACCGAAGACGTTGCCAAGTGTTATAGTATCCATCCCGAGCCTATCAGCTTGATCGTTGAGCCAAACTATCGCTTTGACATCAGTTATCGCATTGAGGCCCCCTATCGAATATATAGTTTCATACTCGAGCTCTACCTCGCTCCCAGCGTACTTACCCTCCCTCACTTTACTGTATCTCCCGCATGGGGTAGGGCAGCCGAAACAAGCTTTAGGATGCACGAAGACCTCCCTCTTTATCGCATCCCAAGCTATATTCTCCCATCCATCAACGGAGCCCTTAGACCAATAGTAGCTGGGAAAGAACCCCCAGAGGTTAGCGAGCTCAACGACCCCAGGAGTACCTCTCTCGAAATAAGATTTCAGTTCTTCCTTAGCTCTAGGTACTATCTCCTCCGCTGAGTACTTTCTCACTCCATCTGGATCGTGAGCATCCCACTCCTGCTTATCGTACTCTACGACGATAGCTTTCAACTTTTTGGATCCCATGACAGCCCCTCCACCGGTCCTCCCGCCCTGCCTCCACTTCTCGTTACCTATAGCAGCGAACTTAACTAAGTTCTCTCCAGCAGGTCCTATTGAGGCTACAGAACACCTTCCATGCTCTTTCTTAAGTTCCTCCTCTGTCTCATATATGTCCTTCCCCCATAAGTGGCTAGCATCTCTCAGTTCAACACCATTCTCACTCAGGACTAGGTAAGTCGGTTTATCAGTTTTATTCATGATCACTAGGGCAGTAGTACCTACCCACCTAGTCGCGGCCCCTAGGGTGCCGCCTATCACGGACTCCCCTAGTATGCCCGTTTGAGGCGATCTGAAGACGAAAGTCCCCTTGCCTGAGTACGGGACGGCCGTCCCTGTGAAGGGACCTATCGCGAATATGAGTGGATTCTCCGGTCCTAGGGGGTCCGTCCTCTCATCAGTCATATCGTAGAGGATCTTGACCCCTAACCCCTTCCCCCCTATGAAGTTCCAAGCTAGATCATCTGGAACTTGCTCACTTCTGATGCTCTTCTTACTTAGATCTATCCAATGAATCAGCCCGTATCCCCTCATGATGATCCAATTACGGGCGGGCTGGATTGATAAAAATATTACGCTCCTCTTCTAACTATCTATATAGATTATATAGATAACTTATCACTATTTTGTCTAGATCGAGTAAGTTTATAGTTTTTACTTTCGGGGGAGGACGAGAAGGTCCGGGGAATGCGGGCTATGGGATCGCGATGGTCATCTATCTCACTGCCCAAATACGACAGGGGTTTCTACTTATCACTATTGCCTCTCGCCTCCCTAATCTTCGCGATATTCTTGGCTTTAGCGTACGTGATAGCCTCAGCCTCTTATCCCTCGATCTCTAAGTTCGGCGTGGGACTCTTCACTGAGAACGTCTGGAGACCATCAGAAATGGGAGAGGAGTTCGTGAAGTACGGACTATTGGCTCCCCTATACGGGACGTTAGTCACCTCTCTGCTAGCCGCGATGATAGCGCTCCCCCTCTCCCTCTCCACAGTCTACCTCGTCGAGGAGATGACGGGTTCGAAAGTCAAGGAATTGTTATCGACAGCTATAGATCTCATGGCAGGCCTTCCAACTGTCTTATACGGGCTCTGGGGGGCGACTATCATGATACCCTTCCTCAGGGATAACGTGATGAGACCGCTCCACTCAGCCCTCCCTTGGGTGCCTCTCTTCTCCTGCGATCCATTGAGCGGGGCCTCGTTACTCTCAGCTGGCATCCTACTAGCTATAATGATAATACCGTTCATGCACAGTTTAATACAAGACGCCTATAGGAGCGTCCCCTGGATCTACAGGGAGGCGATACTCTCGATAGGGGCCAACAGGTACGAGTACTACAAGATGATGATCTCGCTCATAAAGCCAGCTGTATTCGGCTCCCTCCTCTTAGGCATAGGGAGGGCGTCGAGTGAGACTGTCGCAGTTACTTTAGTGGTAGGGAACGCGTTCAACATATCCTACTGCATATTCTCCCCAGGGTACACGATACCCTCACTGATAGCGAATCAGTTCTCAGAATCCAACTTCTACCCATATATGCAGAGCACTCTCTACGCTGGGGGGATGGTCTTACTCATCATAGGCGCTCTCTTCAGCGCTTTAGCTCTCCTCATGATAAGGAAGGTGAGGAAATTATATGGTTGAACTCAGGGAAGTGAAGGAGAAGCTCTTCATGATAACCTCCCTCCTATTGGCGATATTGGCGATACTCCCCATATTCCACATACTCTTCTCTATCTTCTACAACGGGCTACCCGTCTTGATCTCAGCGGGAGCGAGTTTCCTGATAGATCCCCCTCCCCCTCCCGGAAGAGGATTGGGTGGGATAGGTCCCTCTCTAGTAGGTACCCTCATGCTAGCCCTCATATCCTCTCTCATCGGGGTCCCTCTCTCCCTAGCCTCAGCGTTATTCGCTGTGGAGTTCCCGGATAACATAATATCCAGGGGAGTGAGGGTCTTGAGCAAAGCTCTCCTTCAGATCCCATCTATATTAGTCGGAATGCTAATATACGTGCTGATGGTAGTTCCCATGGGTAGATTCTCAATGTTAGCTGGCTCTCTCGCCTTAGCTATAATGATGATCCCTTACGTGACCACATACGTCGAGGAGGCCTTGGAAAGCGTACCGAAAACTTACAGGGAGGCTGGATATGCCCTAGGACTCTCGAGGACGAAAGTAGTATTTAAGATAAGCGTGAGTATAGCTAAGAGGGGTATACTGACGGGGATATTGATGGGATTCGCGAAAGTGACTGGGGAGACAGCGCCTCTCCTCTTCACGGTGGGGAAGCAGAGGCAATTGATATCAATAGATCCCCTGGGCTACACGGACTCGATATCCCTCCTGATATTCGACTTCATACAGACCCCCTACGATAACTGGCATAAGGTCGCTTGGGGTTCGGCCTTAATCCTCACCTCGATATTCCTCTCGATATTCCTCTTTACGAGAAGTTTGACTAAGAGGGTGGTTCTATGAGGAGAGTCGCTCTATCTATAAGCGATCTAACGGTAAAAATTGGAGGAAAGGAGATATTGAAGAGAATAAATATTGAGATCCCGGAGAGGAGGATTTTAGCTGTCATGGGGCCTTCTGGCTCCGGTAAGTCAACGCTACTCAGGGCGATAAATAGGTTGCTCGATCTAGTCCCGGGATGTGAAGTGAGCGGGAGGATAAGGATATATGATACTGAAGTCTACTCATCCGATCCCTATAAAGTCAGGAAGCTCACGGGTATGGTCTTCCAAGTCCCCAATCCGTTTCCGAACATGAGCATATACGATAACGTCGCCATAGGACCTAAGATGAATGGACTCGTGAAGAACAAGAAGGAGTTAGATGATCTCGTTAAGTGGGCCCTTGAGAGAGCGATGCTCTGGGACGAGGTCAAGGATAGGCTCAAGGATCCTCCCAGTAAGTTGAGCGGTGGGCAGCAGCAGAGGCTCTGCTTAGCGAGAGCGCTCGCTCTGAGGCCGAAGCTCCTGCTCCTCGATGAGCCCACAGCTAACGTCGATCCGATAAATGCCTCTAAGATAGAGGAAGCTCTGAGGGGGTTGGTCGAGAGCCATGAGATAACAGTGGTATTCGTCACACACGCTCCCTATCAAGCCGTCAGAATTTCAGATTACGTGGCATTTCTATACATGGGCGAGCTCATTGAGTTCGGGGTGACGAAGGAGATAGCTTTGAATCCCAAGCACGAGCTGACGATCAGGTTCCTCAAGGGAGAAGCTTGATCAAAAGCCTGATCATCCCAAAAATTTTGAGAGAGTGGAGAGATCAGTAAATGGGGAATTCCACTCCTCTCTCCTTGAGGGCTGCGTGAGCAGCAGCTAGCCTCGCTACTGGAACCCTGAAAGCAGAAGCGCTGACATAATCGAGCTTTATCTCATGACAGAACTCTATGCTCTTCGGATCCCCTCCGTGCTCCCCGCATATCCCTATCTCGAGGTTGGGATTAGCCGCTCTACCCCTCTCGACTGCGATCCTCATGAGCTCCCCCACTCCTTCCCTGTCCAAGCTCTGGAAGACGTCGAAGTCCAGAATCCCTTTCTCGAGGTAATCGTGCATGAACTTATTCTCGACATCGTCCCTGCTGAAAGTGAACACCCCTTGAGTTAAGTCATTAGTCCCGAAGCTGAAGAAATCGGTCTCTTTAGCTATCTTATCAGCAGTTAGACAAGCCCTCACGACTTCTATCATGGTCCCAACTGGCATTCTGACTCCGTACTCCTTGAATACCGGCTCTATAGCTTTCTCCTTCACGTACTTTATCTCCCTATAATCGGAGACTTGAGGTATCATTATCTGAACTTGTAAGTCCTTCCCTTCCTTTCTAAGCTGTAGATACGCTTCAACTATAGCCCTGACTTGAGCTTCATATATCTCCGGATATGTCACCCCCACTCTCACGCCCCTGTGCCCCATCATGGGATTAGCTTCCCTTAACTCCCTCACTCTCTTCAAGAGGGATTCGAGCCTGCTCACCTCATTCGAGTCCCCCCTCATCCTAGCTTCGCATAACTTCTCCAAGAGCTCATCCGAACTCGGGAGGAACTCATGGAGCGGAGGATCGAAGAGCCTAACAGTTACCTTGAGCCCTTCCATCACTCTGAATATCTCCAGGAAGTCCTCTCTCAAGAACGGGACTAACTTATTCATAGCTTCCCTCCTCTCCTCACTATCCCTCGCCATTATGACTTGCTGGAATATAGAGAGCCTCTCGGGCCTCCTGAACATCCTCTCAGTCCTCAGGAGCCCTATCCCCTCGGCCCCAAATCTCCTAGCTATTTCAGCGTCCTCAGGTGTATCGGCGTTAGCTCTAACTCCTAAGCTCCTCACCTCATCAGCCATCCTCAGTATCTCGAAGAACTCGTTAGGGAGCTCCGATTTAGCTGTGGGTATCTCGCCCAAGTAGACCTTTCCAGTGAAGCCATCTATCGTTATGACATCTCCCTCTCTAACAGCTATCCCATCTACCCTGAACTCCCTCCTCTCATAGTCTATCTTTATCTTCTCAGCCCCCACTACAGCTGGCTTCCCTATAGCTCTCGCGACGACTGATGCATGGCTAGTCATACCTCCCCTGCTCGTCAGTATCCCTTCGGATGCGTAGAAACCGTGGACATCATCGGGCCTGGTCTCCTCCCTCACTAATATGACTCTCTCACCCCTGTTCCTCCACTCCACAGCAGTATCGGCATCGAACACCACTCTACCTGTAGCAGCCCCGGGGGACGCGTTGAGGCCCTCAGCTATAGGACTTATCCCGTGCTTCTTCAAGTAGGATTCATCGAGCCTGGGGTACAATAAGCCTATTATATGCTCTGGCTTCACTCTAGCTAACGCTTCCTCCTTAGTGACGAGCCCCTCCTTATACATATCCACGACAGTCTTCACTCTAGCTAGGGGGGTCATCTTAGCGTTCCTAGTTTGTAAGAGGAATACCTTCCCCCTCTCAATCGTGAACTCTATGTCCTGAACTTCCTTCTTGACCCTCTCTAGCTTCTTAGCCATATCATATATCTGTTTGTATAGATCGGGCCTCTCACTCCTCAGTTCCTCTATGCTCTTCGGGGTCCTTATCCCAGCTACTACATCCTCACCTTGAGCGTTAGGGAGGAACTCACCGTATAGGATATTCTCGCCTGTAGCCGGATCCCTCGTGAATAGTACTCCAGTCCCTGAATCGAAGCCCATGTTACCGAAGACCATAGCGACTACGTTAACAGCAGTCCCATCAGCGATATCTGGAGTTATATTATTAGCTTTCCTGTAGAATACAGCCCTCGGGGAATTCCAAGATCTGAATACCGCCATTATAGCTAGCTCTAATTGTTTCCATGGGTCTTGAGGGAATTTATCTCCTAATACTTCCTTAAATCTCCTGACTACTTCCTTCAGATCATCCGCACTGAGATCTGAATCATATTTAGCTCCTCTCTCCCTCTTCATCTCCTCGAATATCTCATCGAAGACCTTCTTATCTATCCCCAGCACTATGCTACCGAACATCTGGAGGAATCTCCTATAAGCATCGTAAGCGAACCTCTCATTCCCAGTCAGCTTGATCAAGCCCTGGAGGGTCTCATCATTCAACCCTAAGTTCAAGACGGTGTCCATCATCCCGGGCATCGAAACAGGGGCTCCGCTCCTCACAGAGACTAGAAGTGGGTTACTTGGATCTCCAAATTTCCTTCCAGTCTTCTCCTCAAGCCACTTCATCGCTTCCCTCACTTCCTCCATCAGGCCGTCGGGCAGCCTCTCACCATTGGAGTAAAAGAGCTTGCACGCCTCCGTAGTTATCGTTATCCCAGGGGGTACGGGGAGCCCTTGCTTATACATGAGGACTAAACCAGCACCCTTACCTCCTAATAGCTTGACGTCCTCGGGATCCGATTCATCGTAAGTATAGACGAGCTTCCTCATAGTACATCCTGCGATTTGAGGGGTGAATTCCTTATTACTTTTTCCGAGATTTCACATATATAAAATATGAGGGTTTGAGGTCACTTCTCCTTCAATATCCTTATGAACTCCCTCATCCAGTACGGTAGATCTGGCCAGGCCCTAGCTGTGATTATGTGACCCCTGCATACCACTACTTCCTTATCGTGCCAATTAGCTCCATGAGCCTTCAGGTCGGGGGCAACTGCTGCATAAGATGTGACATTCATACCAGGTTCTATGAGCTTGTAGCCTGTGAGGACCAGTGGACCATGGCATATAGCGGCTAAAGGTTTCCTATTCTCCATGAAATGCCTCACTATCCTCTCCAGATCCTCATTAAGTCTGATGTACTCAGGCGCCCTGCCTCCCGGTATAACTAAGCCATCGTACTCCTCGGGGTTCACTTCCTTGAACTCTTTATCTACCCAAACGAACCTATACCCTGGCTTCTCCGTGTACGTCTCCCAACCGGGCTCGAAGTCATGTACGACGGTCATCAGTACTTTCTTAGTCGGCGCGGCTACATGGACCTCGAAGCCCTCCTCCTTCAACCTCCAATAAGGGTAAAAAAGCTCTTGGGCTTCGACAGCATCACCAGCTACTATCAATACTCTCTTGGTCATGCTATCACCAGATGATAACGCTAGTGAATAATAAAAATCTTTGGTGAGCTCTCCAAATACAAAATGAAAAAATTATTGAGAGTTAGGGGGCTCGATAAATTCAGAAGGTGACATCGATGTATAGCGCGAAGGAGTACGTGAAGAATATTGCACTTATCAACAGGAATATGGCGACTATCCAAGAGGGCCTCACTATCTTCCCAGCTGGATGTATCTTGGGCAGCATCACGAAGTTCTGGTAGAAGAAGATCCACGTGAATATCACCATTATCAACATGTTCGTCACGCCGGTCGCTAGGACCAATACACCTGGCTGCTCTAACAGGACAGTTATCATCCCGATTACTGTGAATATAGTCACGACCCAGTAGTATATCTTACGGTACTCGATTTTCTCAGGTATCCCTGGGACAGTGTATAAGTTGCTAGCTACAACCCTTCCAGCTCCATCTAACGCAGTTATGTAAGCATCGACGAGGAAGAAGAAGCCCACTATGTACAGTATACCCCTTCCTACATCTCCCCAGAGGTGGCCGAACCACTCAGCTTGATACACCACTAACTTGAATCCAGATGGGAGCTTCCCCGTCGCTAGATACTCGGGCCTTAGGACAGCGTAAGTGAGGAGGCTCGTCAGTATTATGGTGAGAGTGTTGAGCACCACTCCTATCAAGTTCTCCACCCACTGCCAAGTCATCCACTTCTTCCAGCTCTCATGTACCTCTGAGCTCGCTGTGAAAGCTACTCCTACGCCTGGGATAGGCTCCGGCTTCCCCGTCACGGGGCTGGTCACACGCCCTATGTGAGCTGCCATAGCGGCGTTCTTATCCCTGACCCAGTAACTATAGAGGAGGTTCCAGAAACCGCCAGCTCCAGTGTAAGCTATCAAAGTGATGAATACGTTCATGTCCTTCGTATCGAAGTTCGGAGGGAGCATGTTGAAACCGCTAGCGTACCAGGGAATTAGGGCAGGGAAGAACTCACCAGCGACTTTTGCGACAGCTGGTGATAGGAGGACAGCTATGAGCATCCCTCCGAATGAGATGAAAGCTGCTAATACCTCGACGTATTCCACTACCTTGTAAGCGACGGGCCCCAGTATGAATAATACCCATATCAAGATTATAGCTACCTCAGCCCAGAACCTAGTCTGCCCAGCGGCATCCCAACCGGCTGGGAAGTTAGTTAGAGCTGCTAGAGCGGTAGCACCGCTTGAAACGTATCCCCCGACCCACAGCATGACTATCATAGACATTATGAACATAGCCCATCCGTATATCCTGTGGACTCTATGGAACCCCTCGAATATCCCCTCGCCAGTGGCCATCGTGTACCTAGCTATCTCGAGGTTTATCCAGTACTGGAGGCTAGCGTAGAATATGAGCCAGCTGAGGAAGAACACTCCGTACTTAGCTACCATATAGGGCCACCATATGAGCTCCCCGCTCCCCTGAGATAGCCCAGCCCAGACTATACCGGGCCCTATCATAGCAGCGTATCCCGGGAACTTAGGTAGCTCCTTGATATCGAAGGGCTTCTTAAATCTCCCTAGAATCAGGCTCTCCCCCATGGTCATCACCTTTGTGGGCAGAAAATAAGGATGCCTTTAATATAAATTTTACGCTTCTACTCCCGTCGAAGTTCAGTTACATAACCCCTCCGGGAAATTTTTTATTTTATATTGATCCATAGAGCCATATGTTCAAGATGCTCAGGGGAGAGGAGGCCAGGATCGTAGAGACTTGGCCGGGGATCAGGAGGAAGACACTGGCATTAGGGGAGAGGACTCTCCTCCTAGAGGTTAACTTGAAGGCCGGAGCTGTCTCGAGACCTCACTCTCATGAGAATGAGCAGATAGGTTACGTAGTTAAGGGGAAGATAAAACTCAGGATAGGTGAGGAGGTGCACTATTTGAGCCAAGGGGATGCTTACATAATCCCTGGGAACGTCGACCATGAGACAGAGGCGATAGAGGATTCTCTAGTGGTTGAGGTATTCTCCCCTCCCCATGAGTTATTCAAGAAGGATCTGGAGGTGTGACCATGCCTAAGTATGTGGTCAAGCGGGATGAGATTGTAGGAGGGGCTCCGATGGAGAGGAAGAACGTGAGGGATCTCAAAGTGATTTACCCGGAGACAGTAGATCCCCCACCTAAGTCCTTGATATTAGGGGTAGTTGAAGTAGATCCTGGGCACCACACCCCTCTGCATAGGCATAAGTGCGAGGAAGTCTACTACATATTGGAAGGAGAGGGAGAAGTCGAGATAGAGGGGGAGAGGTACGAGATCAAGAAGGGCTACGGGGTCTTCCTTCCCGAGGGCGTGAGGCACAGAGTGTTCAACAAGGGGGAGAGCGTTTTGAGATATGTAGTCGTCGGAGGGATAATGTTCGTCCCCCTGATACCTAAGTGGCCCACGGAATCGCCCTACGAGATAATGGAGTAGTTTTTATTCTGAGGAGGATTCCCCTCATATGCTCAGGCCTCCCCCTAAGTTCGTTTACGTGAGATGGATAGGGTTATTAGCGACATTAATCCCTATGTCAGTGCTCCTAATGATATACTTACTCTCACCAGCCCCTCTGGAGGGCCTCCTCTATTCTATCGTGGTCATCGCTCCCCTCCTCTTCTTCTCTTACTACCTCGATCTCATAATGAAGCTCATACCTATGCCCGAGAGGGTGAAGCATCCCTTCCCCAAGGTCTGGATATCTTGGATGATAGCTTTCCCCATAGCGAGGCTCGTCATATCCGAGCCGATCTTAACGAAGCTCATAGGTAGCACGATAAACATAAATGAGATGGCTGTAGCCGCGATGATCTTCCTAGGGGCTACCTACGGCGTATTCTTCTATACAGCTTACATGGTGCTCTTCAGGATCTACGTGAGGAGGAAGTTGAGCAAGGGGACCCTGCCGGAGGAATTCTACTGATACCTGAGGACGGCTCCCCTATCAGCTGACTCAGCTAGAGCCGAGAATATCCTCAGGAACCCAGATTCCTCCTTTTTCACGGGCTTCCAATTCTTCTTCCTCTCTTCCAGCTCCTCCTCGCTCACCAATAGCTCGAGCTTCCTCGCAGGTATGTCTATCAGTATATCATCGCCTTCCTCCACTAAGGCTATAGGCCCCCCTTCAGCGGCCTCCGGGGAGACATGACCTATAGCCGGTCCTCTAGTGGCTCCGGAGAATCGGCCATCAGTTATCAACGCTACTCTCCTCAAGCCCATCCCAGTTATCGTCGCAGTAGCTGTCAACATCTCCCTCATCCCCGGCCCTCCCTTCGGGCCCTCGTACCTTATCACTACGACATCACCTTCCTCGATCCTCCCATCGAATAAAGCTTTTACAGCTTCCTCCTCAGAGTCGAATGGCTTTGCTTTGCCTCTGAAGACGTGCATCTCTGGATCCACAGCTGTCTGCTTCACGACAGCGCCTCTAGGAGCTAAGCTACCCCAGAGGATCGCTAGACCACCTTCCTTATGGTATGGGTCGCTCTTAGGCCTTATGACGTTCCTATCCCTCACTTCAGCTCTCTCCACTATACTCCTCCACTTCTCCCCCGAGACTGTGATGGCATCTAAGTGCATCATATCTGAGAGTTCCTTGAATATAGCTGGCACTCCTCCAGCGTAATGGAGGTCCTTGACGTAATGAGGGCCAGCTGGATTTATGTTAGCTATGTGAGGGGTCTCCCTGCTTATCTTATCGAATAATTCTAGAGGCAGCTCGATGCCAGCTTCCCTAGCTATCGCCATCAGATGTAAGACAGCATTAGTCGAACCTCCGAGAGCTACATCAACCCTTATAGCGTTCTCAAATGCCTCATATGTCATTATATCCCTTGGCTTCAGTCCCACCTCGAGCATCTTCATGACCAACCTTCCAGCTAGCCTTCCGGCCCTAATCCTATCAGCTGACACTGCTGGTATAGTCGACGTGCCAGGGGGGATCATGCCCAGAGCTTCACCGGCTATAGCCATTGTGTTAGCTGTGTAAAGCCCTGCGCACGACCCTGGGCCTGGGACAGCTAGCGATTCCATCCTCCTGAGCTCCTCCTCGCTCAACTTCCCTGAAGCGTACTGGCCGACCGCTTCGAACAGCTGGCTTATCGCAACTTCCTTCCCTTCATAAATACCAGGGAGCATGCAGCCCCCGTTCACCATCACAGCCGGTATGTTCAGCCTAGCCGCAGCCATCAGCATTCCGGGGGTTATCTTATCGCATGAGCTTATCAAAACGAGAGCATCGAATGCATGAGCTTTAGCCATGAGCTCGACGCTCGCGGCTATGACTTCCCTACTGGGGAGAGGGGCCTTCATTCCCTCATGCCCCATAGCTATGCCATCGCAAATAGCTATAGTGTTGAACTCAAGCGGAGTACCTCCAGCTTCCCTAACCCCCTCCTTAACTGCTTTAGCTACTTTATCTAAGTGGACGTGCCCCGGCACTATCTCATTCCAAGAATTAGCTATCCCTATTATCGGTTTCTTGAGATCCTCATCATCTAGACCTGCTGCCTTGAACAAGGATCTCTGAGGGGCTCTCTCAGGTCCCTCAGTTACATATTTACTCTTCCACCTCACGTCCATGGGCTCCTCCACCTCATGCCGCGAGCCCCACGCGAGATAAAAAATAAAAAAAGATACTCAGCTTTTCTCCATCATCCTCTCTATCCAAGGGGCTTCTTTCTTAGCTGAGGGTCTGAATATAGCATCGAGAACCCTTATCTGCCCTAGGAACATCAGAAGGGCCGCTACTATATATATCACGTTCGGAGGCCAATCCACCAGCATCCTCAGGAATTCATCCCTCCAAGGAAGCATCTGCCTCGTTAAGGCCAATGGGAGGATCGAAAGCACGTAATCTATTCCAAGTAGGAGAAGACCCATGATGAAGCTAGCGATCGCGAAGGAGAGAGCCCTCATGCTCTTCGTCCTCATGTAGATGTAGAGGAACAAGATAACCGAGATCAAACCGAAGAGCTGAGTTAAGCCAATTAATAGGGCGATCATGCTCGATAATACCTCATTTATCTCGAGGTATGTGAATAACGTGATCCCGTAGAGCCTATAGGTCAGGTAAACTATATATAAGCTGGAGGAAACTCCTACAGCTGGTAAAATGTAGAGGATTTTGAGCTCCAGTAAGTAGAAGCTCATCGTAATCACGAATGCGAAAGAGATGAGTAACGTTATGAAAGCATAGAACCAGAGGTCCACATCGAGTATGAGCCTCGGTGGGAAAATCGTGAAGGGGAATCCCATTTTCTCGTAGTATGAGAGGAGGAAGTACTCTGTCACAGCCCAGAGCGCGAACAACAGAAGCCAAGCTATGGTTGGTCCAGCTCCCCTGAGCCATGGAGTGCCGGAGCTCCTAAGCCTGAGGAGAGTGATGAGGTGATAAATCGATGTAGCTGCCATCAAGAGGAGAGAAGTCGTATGAGCGAGAACATAAGGATCGAGCCCCATCCCCTGAATGGTATCGCCCCCCTAGAAGAAACCCCTACCTCTCTCAACGGCCTTATCTAAGGCCCCCTTATCCTTCCCCTCAACCTCACCTTCCTTAACCCTATAGGCTGAGAGGAACTTAAAAACATCCGGTAAAAGATCTCTCAACCTCTCGGCAGTCATATCGCTCGATGATATGCTCTCCGCTACCTTCAGGATCCCGGATTCCACTCTACTGACTTCCCTCTCATCATCCGTTATAGCTACGAGAGACGCTATCCCCTGCCTCGGCTTCTCCCCGGCCAATCTCAATGTGCAACCCACGAAGTTCAGATCCATCTGCTTGAACTTCACGATTTCACCTCCGGATGCCGACATCGGGAAGGCCTTCACAACTAGCTTCTTCACCTCCTCGCTCAGCTCCCCCGGGGGATAGAAGCCGATCAATGTGAAGCCCTCCTTATCGAGTATCGAGAGGAGTAACTTTATGATAGCCATCTAACCCCTCCCATCAAGTCCCTACGCTCTCAACGTACCTCTCTATGACCTCTATGAGGACCTCTCTAGCTCTCTCCTTATCCCTCACTCTAGCTATGTTATTGAGGACATCCACTAGGAGCGCTTTCACTTTGCTCTCGGAGGAGTAGCGGGGGACTAAAGCTGCCCCTATTAAGCCCTCCCTAATCGCTATTATCAACCTCTTGTCCCTCATCTCTATAGTCTGAGGGATGTCCTTGAGGGATTCCGTCGTGTAATTCCTCACTAGTGAGATGAAGGCGCTGAGCGTCAAGCTAGTTGTCGAACTCGTCGAAATTATGGGGTTCCCCCTCTCATCTAAGACGATCAGATCCTCTATCCTGAGCGGATGCGAAACTTCCTTACCTGTCAGCCTCTCATAAATCCATGCGAAAGCTTCAAATAGGCCGAAGCCCGTTAAAGCGCTAGCCCAGACTATCTGCCAAGTCATCCCCTCCAACTTCGTCAATTCCAATGCCTCTATTACTTCCATTACTGTCGCAGCATTCTCGAGATCCGCCTTGTTCGCGATTATGAGGAGGGGCTTACTCTTCCTTATGACGGAGACTATCCTCCAGAGCTCCTCCTTAGCCTCAGGAAACCTCTCTCTATCAGCTGAGTCCAGGACGAAAATGACAGCATCTGCTTTCTCAGCGTACTCTTCCCACATCCCCCTGAGGGCTTTCTGGCCTCCGAGATCCCATACGTTGAACTCGAGTTCCTTGACCTTGAACTTCTCGAAATTAGCCCCAACTGTCGGTGCTGTGACTCCAGGCTCTCCCGTAAGTAAGTAATTCAGCATCGTAGTTTTCCCAGCACCATCTAGGCCTAAAATAACTAGAGTAGTTGGCTTCTTAAAGAGCCCAAATATACCTGAGACAAGCCTCTGGAACGACACATGAGTTCAGCTCATCCTCCAAAATATAAAATTTTCTACCCCTGGTCAATGGAGGAATTCGTTTAATCTACGCAAGATCCCAAATATCACCCCTGAATGTTCTTCGTAAGACCCTTTAACGTTCACCATAAGTAGCACGTCTCTGATCACCCTTCTAATCAATATGAAACTTCCTTCCTCGAGTAGGAGGATGCTCGGCTCCTCAAGTTTGAGATGGGCTGAGATGCTCCTAGAGATCTCCGCCATGGCCGAGAATGATGCGACAAGGAAATCCTCGCTCGGTGATTGTTTGGAATCAGAGTATAGGATTATCCCGTCTGATGTAAATATCTTCATTGATATTAGGGAATCCCCGAGCGAATTCTTCACATCACTTATGAGGGACTCGAACTCTCCCGAGAGTTCCATCGTCCTCAAGTCCCAAGAAGAGCTTTAAAGTCGTTTCGAGAGATAGAGGGAAAATTATTATTAAAAATTACGCTTTTCATAAAATCAAGATACATCTCCGCGATTTCATAGATAAATTTTACTCAAGAATGAATTATGACTTAAAGAAAAAATGAAGCTATATAATCCATAATCAGCCATCCCGACGAGTATTTTATAATGGAGAACGGGCTTATCAAGGAGGCCCATGAGCGAAATATCTTTCATAGAGAGAGTGAGCTTCTCCTGGGACGAGAAAGGAAAAATTATCAGCTTTGGTGGGCTAAGAGTTAATATTTTTAATATTGGCTGCGGGGAAAAGTGCGTAACTCTTATGGAATTTGAGATGATAATGCCACCGAGGGGTCGTATCGAGTTCTGCGGTTCTGATATTCAAAATCTAGGGATTCAAATAGGAAAGACGAGAATATTGGTCATACATAAACCATGTGAGGTTAAATTCGGAAGCACTATTTATAAAATCCCGGAGGAGATATCGGGACTTCCGAGGATGCTTAAGGTTAGAGATGTAACTTACAGCTTTCAGGAGCTAGGAAGGGGAGCTAGGGTAAGGACTCTCTACAATCAGGAACCTAGGGTCTATCTACTGATAACTCCCACTCATGCAATACTCCGCTCGAAGGATGGGAAAAAGCTACTCATACCTCCTGAACCCTTGTTAATCGCAACACCAGGGGGTAGCGAGCTAGAAATAACTGGTGTAACTCTGAAGCTCCCCTAAACTTCTATAGATGGCCCATTAAGTACCTCACTCGATGCCGGACCTTCGATGGATCCTCCACTCACAGGGACTAACCCTTACTCAGTCCGCTCATAACTTCATCAAATAACTTCCTCTTCAGATCCTCTAAATATCTAATTGAAGCCCCCGATAGCCCCGGAAATTTTTCGACGAGGAGCTTCACCCTATCCAAGGTATCCAAAGCGGATCTTATCCTTTCCCTATCTTCCTCCTTTAAATCCGTGAAGAATTCCCTTAAAGCGACTCTCATATTCCCTACCTCCTTGATCACTCTCTCAGGAGATCCCTCTTGAGGTATGTGTTTTACTAACAGCTCCATGATAGATGCTAGGAGCTCTGGGGGCAGCAGCTCAACTTTCCCTATAATACTCTTAAGCTGTCCGGATAGGAATCCCGCGGAGAGGCAGTCCTCGCAGTACTTCACTACCTCTATCAAGGTATTTATATACATCTCTAACTCGCTTAAAGACCTCACTTTAATCTCCTTGAGTCTCTTCACTATCTCGTTAACTACAGGTTGATACCTGTTCTTCAGAATTGGAGAGACTACGGAAGGATCTATCGCCTGACTATAAAGCACTTCCTCCTTAGAAAGCTTATCTACGAGTGCTGATATATCTTTCTTGATCGAGTTTAACTCAGTCAGGATTTCCCCATCTAAGAGCTGAAGTGACGCCTTTAGCAGCCTCTCCATGAATTTATATTCATTTATAATATCTTCTATCATCTCATACATTGAGATCTCAAATAGAGAGACTTCAAGTCTCTCAAATTCACCATCGAAGAATTCCTCTAGCATTAGTTGAAAGGGACCTGCAATTTTTATAAAATTTGCCTGGCTTGAGTGAATTGTATGGAACCGGAGAACCCATGGGAGGCATTGAGGGCCTCGCTGCTAGAGGCTGGATACAGCTTAGATAAGATAGACAAGCTTGAGAGCCTGATGAAGAAGGATGAGCTACTTCCCTTACTTGAGAAGATACTGGAAAAGGTAAGGAAGTTGGGAGAAATCTCCTCAGAGGTCGAGAAGGAAATAGGGAGCGGAGAAGATATATCGAACAGAGCAAGTTTACTATCCCAATCTGTGAAGGGGATAGTGATAAGCCTGATAGGGGATCCAGCTTATATGAGGCCCTTCCTCAGGGATAGGGGGAAAGTGAAGGAAGTAAGGAGGATCCTAGAGGTCACACTTGAGGAAGCGAGCTCTTTGGAGAGGGAGCTCGTCACTAGAGTAAATGCATATATACGTGAGAAAGGGCTGGATATAGAGGAACTGAGGAGCTATGAGGAGATACCAGCAGCTTTGAGCTTCTTGAGGATCTTGAAGAGATCTGAGGTCCATAAAGAAGCCCAGGAGCAGAAAGTCGAGCCTAAAGAGGAGCAGAGGAAATTAAAGGAGGAAGCTATAGCATCTCTAAACGAAGCATTCGAAAAATTGAGATCAATTGAAGAAGAGCTAGATCTGATGGGAGTGAGATATGAAAGACTCTCACATTATTTAGAATTGCGAGAAAGGTTTATTGAGAAGTTTCAAGAGGTCGAGGAAGGGATCCTACGAAAATACTTGAAGAATATCACCTCCAGGCTCGCGGAAGTCGAGAACGATTCCAGGAAGCTTATTCAAATCTCCCAAAAGCTGATAGATCTGAAGGCCAGTATTGAGGAGATGAAGGGAGACCTCTTAGAGAGGATGGAAGGAATAGCAGAGCTTGGAAGGTTTAAGGAAATAATCCCCTATATAGGATTGGATTTTCCCAGGATCCCCCTCCTCATAAGATCGAGGATACATATAGAATCCCTGAGGAGGGAAGTAGAGAGGTTAAACAAGATAAGTTCCCTGATCAAGAGCGTCATAGATGAGCTGGAGTACATGCCGAAGGATGCCAAGCTAGATCTAAGCAAGCTCTCATTAGATTCAACAGAATCCTTCTTGGAGAGCCTCAACAACTGCCTCAGGGCCTCTAGGCTCTCATACGGGATGCCTGAGACGATCGGCTATACTGGTATGATGAGTGAAATATTGGAGCTATATCCGAAATGGAGGGAAAAAATAATATCTCTCCTTAGGGAAAGGGGGGAAATATCTCTCCAAGACTTGAAGTTCATTCCAGGAAGTTGGAGGCCTTGGGTCCTCAGGAACCTGGCTGATGAGGGTATCGTAGTCATCAACGAGGATAAGGTAGCCATGAGGATAATCCCTGAGGATATGAGGAAATTGGAGATGGAAATAGAGGTAATAGAGGATATGGTATCTGATTTAGGAGTGATGCTACCCAATTTAGATGAGACGAGTGTGAAGAGGATAAGGGAAGATTTCGAGAGGGCGAAGTCCTTGTTCATGATGGGAAGAGTTTCGGAGTACAGGGAGTTGATATCTGAGCTCAGGTCTAGAGTGAATGAGGTCAAGATGCAGTTAGGGGTGAAGAGATGAGGAAGATCTCCCTAGCTATAATAGGCCCTCATCAAGCGGGAAAGAGCACTTTCATAAGGAAGCTAGATCCCTCAGCTGTGAGGATGGATTATGAGAAAGGTACTCTATCCACGACAGTCGGTTTCGATTATGGTATAATCTTCTGGGACGCTACGAAGAACGAGCTTTATCCTAAGGAGAGTATTGAGAATTTAGATCCATTCAATGAGATATGGAAGGTCACGTTGACGGGGACTCCTGGGCAGATAGCGTTCTCTTACGTTAGGAAGGCTCTGGTGAAAGGTAAGGATGGTATCATAATGATAGTAGATAGTGCCCAACCTGTTCAACTGGTCTACGCTCTCGGCCAGTATCAAGAAGCGAGAGAAGTCCTTCCCCCGGGATTCCCATTCCTAGTCCTGGCTAATAAGCAAGATCTCCCGGATGCCAAGCCACCAGATGTGATAAAGGGCCTCCTGGGGATGGATGCTGAGGTGATCCCCATCTCAGCTTTACGAGGGGATGGCGTTGAGGAGGCATTCATTCACTTCCTCAAGGTTGTAAGAGCTGACATAATGAGCAGATCCATTCAATCGTATGCTGAGGCTAAGGTCAGAGCTTAAAAAATTATGATTTTTTCATTTTAACCTCTATCCTCTTCCTCAAGTAGTCCCTCCTCATCGTGACTTCATATCCCTCCCACTTTATCGCCCCCTTGGGCTCCCTAACCCAGGTAGGCCAAACGTAGTCCTTCATCTCCAATGTATATTCCTCCTCTAACCCGCTATAGGACTTCCTCAGTTTCCCATTCAGGTTCACTATCTCCCCACAGGATAGGATGTACTCATACATCGGCATGATCCTAATGAGAATGAGGGCAAGAAAAAGGGACCCATTGGATTATAATAAGGGAATAATCCGAAGATCCTACTTATTTTTCAACTCCGAGAGGCCTGTGGGAGAGCACCAATTCGCATGAAGCTACGCCTCTCTAGTAGTAGAGATAATCCGGAAGGGGATCTGTATACACGGAGATCTCTTTAGGGTCCTGGGCTATGCAGCCTTTAAGACTAAATAAGCCCTTAGGATCCACCAGCGCTCCTCGAGAGTTCATAAGCCTCATCATAACATCCCCAGTCAGCTCAACATTTCCTTTATCGGCCTCTAAGGGGATTCGAGGATTGATCGAGATCCTCTATCTGAAGGCTTCAGCCACTAATCCTCCCGGGTATTTACCATCTCAAACCTGGAGCTATAGCATTTTTTTACCTATTCAAATCCCACCCATTTTGAAATTACTGAGGGTTGGAGGTAAAAGCCCCTTGGCGGAGCCATAAACATGGGGGAGTGGATGTGGAAGGACGGATGATATGATAGGGGTAAATTGATTCAGGGACGGGTTAGGAGTGGTGATGATCGGAGCTCCATCAACATTTTTATTATTCCCCACTGGGGCAACTAAATGTCCACCCATGCGCGGGGTGGAGGTGATCTTAATCATGAGGGAACGAATGTTAGTCTTATTAGCGCTCCTAATCCTACTAGCACCGGTAATGGTTGAGTCTCAGGGGAGCATCACGGTGGGGTTCGATAAGAAGCACGGGCTCTCCTCCGCGAAGTTCCCGGAACTGAAGAAGCTGCTCGAGGGCGAGGGCTATATAGTCAAGGATGTCGAGACCTTCTCCGAGGACATAGATATATTGGTGATCGTGAACCAGACGGCTCCGTTGAGCGAGGGTGAGATCAGTCAGCTGGACTCATACGTGAGGGCTGGTCACTCCTTACTGATAGTGAGGAACGTCGTGAGTGTCGTATTCAACGCGATGCCCACTGATGATCCGTTGTGCACGATAAAGGTAATAGGTGGTTGCGATCCATTTGAGGCCACCGCTAACTCGACTTACTTCAAGTACTCCAGGGAGGTAGTAGTTAAGGGGAGTTCTCTGAGCCTCTCAGCTGACTTGCTAAGATTCCTGCTCAGTAAGGAAGTTTGGATAGATAGGGACAGGAACGGGAGGTTCACTGAGACAGATCCGCGTCAGAGCAACCTGGTCTTAATGGTGGGGCAGAACTACGGGAAGGGGAGGGTAGTCATATCCTCAGTAGATTTCTTCAGTGACGCTCTCCTCTCTCAGAAGGACAACAAGCTCTTCACTAAGGAGCTCTTCTCCTGGCTCTCATCCCCCTCCTTAGCGAAGAGGAAATATGAGGAGGTCAGATCTAAGCTCTCTAGCTTCGTGAACATGAAGAGCGATTTAGATAGGGTAGGGGGAGACTCATCAGTGCTCTTAAGCGTTGCAAATAGCATCAACAAGAGCCTTGAAAGCGTCAAGGCTATGATAGAGAGGGGAGCTAGTGAGGACGCCTTGAGACAACTTGAAACGATTGAGAAGAAGATAAATGATTATATGAGCTTCGTTTCAAAGATAGTGGTTATAGAGACGAAGTTATCTCAGTTCGCATCGTACCTCGAGGAGACTAGGAAGAGCGAGCCCAACATATCCTTGGATAAGTTCTATGATGAGGTCTCAAGGCTCAACTCAGAGAAGAGAACTTTATATGAGAAGTGGTCAGCTGGAGACCTTCTAGGGGCCAACCAGACAGCGAGCTCTATCCTAAATAGCATAGAGAATCTGAGCAATGAGGCTAAATCTTACGTAGCTGAGCAAAAGGAGATGATCAAGAGGATGGAGGAGGAGAAGCAGAGGAACATAATGATGGCTGTACTAGCTGTAGTGATAGTGATAATAGTTGTAGTTGCCTTCCTGCTGTACAAGAGGAGGAAGGAGGAGTATAAGATAGAGATAAAGCCCGCAGGGTGAGAGAATGTACTCAGATCCTAGATTAGCCTTCAAACTCGGGGAGTTCATCCAATCCGTTGAGGATAAGCTCATCTACTCGAAGCCCAAAGTAGGGGATCTATTGAGGGAGCTCCAGAAACTGAATGAGATGCTCGAGGAGGAGGACAGGGAGATACCCAACTCCTGGATCGATTACCTTAAGCAGAATTACGGGAGCCTCGATGAACTAGATCCAGACGATAGAAAAGCGTTAGTTCAGGATTTAGATGGGATTAAACAATCGATAATGAATAAGATCAAGTGACTATCTTCCCAGGAGTTGGGAAATCTCCCTTATTTTTATTTGAGATGTGAAGCCTATTGAGTAAAGTAAAGCCTCTAAAACAGCTCTCCTGCATATCTCGATGTATATTATGTTATCTGAGAGGAGCCTGGGTCTCTCCTCCATGCTCACCCCTACTCTCGCGTAAAGTTCCTTGAGCCTCTCTATGAACTTGAGCATCCCCTCCATGTTGAATGTCTTGAAGTAGAACCTCGCACATCTCCTAGAGGGCACGCTCCTGAAGAGCCTCCCGCTCTGGAAAGCCTTCAGGAATTGAGGAGAATACCTATCGAGCCAGTATGGAACCTCCCAACCATCATAGAACTCCCTCTTCGTTGGGGCTCCGAAGAGGAGCAGTATGACGCCGAACTGAGATAATAGATAGACCTTCCTCTCCCTCCTATTGATTGAGAGATCCGATGCCTCGATATTGAAGAGCCTCCTAGATAGATCTATGATGTGGGAGAGTTGGAAGTCATCATCGTACCTCAGGGATATCGTTACATTCCCCTTCCCGACCTTGAACTTAGAGCTGCTCGAAACAGCATAACCGATGAAGGAAGCCGCAGCCCCTAGATCGAAATTCGGCTTTAGGAACTTCCTTATGCCCATCCCCTCAACGGATCGGAGGACATCCCATAGATCTATTCTAGCGAGTTCAGCTAATTTCAAAACTAAGATGAGGGGCATAGGTGAGCTGGGCGTCGACATTATCTTCATTACCTTAGCTAAGGAAATGCCTGTCTCCTTCGCTATTTTTATATAATTACTCACCCTAAGCGACCTAACGACGAGTTCCTGTCTCATCTCAAGGCTAAGCTTCAAAGGGTAGAGGGGGGGTGCTTTATTAATACTCAGCTCGATCCTAGTGGGGTCCTCATCCGAAGCCATGATCTGAATGGGAGTACTCCAACCTAGATAAAAACATTCACTCCAAATTTCGGATGGGATTCCTGCAAAATTTCCAAAACTATGATAAAAAAGAAAGAAGAATTGTATTATCTAGAAGCTGAGATCCCGAGCAGGCCTTCCAGCGTTGGGGATCTCACGCCTGATGCTATTACAGTTATCCTTGGCTCGTTCAAATCCTCAGCTATCCTGAATCCCCAGTAGACCCTCTCAAGGAGATAATCTTCGGTTAGGAGCTTAGTAGCGGAACCGGCTTCCTCTAAGCTCGTATTGGGAGTCGCTTGTAAGTAAACTAGTGCGGAATCAGCTTCCTTTATCTCAGCATCGAGTAATATGTTCCCTAGGGCTGTCTTCGCTGCATCTGCGACTCTCCCACCGACTCCGAGCCCTACAGCACCCAGGCCCGCTTCTCTAACTACAGCCTCGAAGTCAGCGAAGCTTATGCTGACGACATGGGGCATGTAGAATAGGTTAGCGAGATCAGAGATGACAGCAGCCAGTAATGAGTCAGCGTACTTAAATGCATATTGAACCTGTATGTATCCGATCTTCCTGCTCAATATGTCATTGAGGTTCACTATCGTGAGATCAGCCACTCCCATTATCCTCGAGAGGCCATATCTAGCGTTATTTACCTTTCCTAACCCCTCCCAAGAGAAGGGGAAGGAGACCAAAGCTATCCTTATCACATCTGGGAACCTGTCCCTAACTGCTGAGAGTATAGGCGCAACTCCTCCTGAAGCAGTCCCTCCTCCTAGCCCTCCAGTCACTATGAGGACGTTTGGCCTACCTATGGCAGCCATTATCCTATCTAGGTCCGCCATTATGGCCCTCTCACCTACATTGGGGTTGCCTCCGCTACCGAAACCACCAGTTACAGTTTCTCCGACGAGAAGCTTGACATCGGATTTAATGGCCTTGAGGTGATTAGCTTCAGTATGTATGGCTATCGTCTTTACAGGCGCTCCGACCTCCTTGAGCCTATTTAAGGTATTGCAACCAGCTCCTCCTACACCTACTACTGTCATCGTTACCCTGGCACCTTCAGGAACTTCTGACATCGCCTAACCACCTCCCATGGAGCTCAGGAATTCCTCCACCATCCTTGACTTGACGCCGAATGTGTAGACAGTGACCTTAGGCGTGGTCATCTCTATGCTTGGCTTAAGACCGAAGTAAACCTCAGGTATGCCTAGATTCGTCGTTAGGACGTCTTGAACGTACGTCATTCCCTCGACTGAGACAGCCGTCTCAGTTGACTCGAGTATCCCAACTACCCCCTTGGCTCCCTTGTGATCGGCATCGCCGAAGGGATCGACTAAGGAGGACTCGAACGCCTCTCTCGCAGTCCTTCCCTCCCCGAATCCAGCGTAACCTAATCCAGATCCCTTGGCAATTTCCTTCATTATTGCGAAGTCAACGTTCTGCATTCCAGGGAGCGGTGAGAGGTTCTGAAGGGAAGCCAGACCTCTTATAACGTTAAAGAGCCTATCATCCATCATCTTATATGCTCTAGTCAGCGGCACGTTCGTGAACTTCCTCTTCAGGACATCATTGAACGCAACCCACGTGACGTCAGAGAGATCTATTACCTCAGAGAGGCCGTACTTCGCGTTGTTTATCCTCACCTCTCCCTCGCTCGCGAACGGTATAACGACATAACTTATCGTTAGAGCATTAGGCAAGCTCTCCTTTATAGTCTCAGCCAACGTCACTATTCCTCCTGTTCCTGCACCCCCTCCTAAACCAGCTAAGAGTACTATGAGCTCCCTATCGCTCAGCATAGACACTAGATTCTCCTTAACAGCCTCCATAGCTTTCTTACCATTCTCTATAGTTCTAGCGCTCCTCCCACCCAGGAAGGATTCACCCGCGAGCACCTTTTGATCCGCTTTCGTTGCGCTGAGAGAGGCAGCATCAGTATTGACTGCTATTAACTTCGCATCTGCGAAGCCAGTCCTCTTGATGTTTGTTATCATATTGCAGCCAGCTCCTCCTATGCCCACTACGGCCAGCTTGAGCTGGGCAGTGGGCTCACCTCTCCTCCAACTCATTTCCTCCTCACCTCCACAACACCTTTAACTAAAACGACATCGCCAACAGCTAAAATATTTGATGGGGGGAGTGTGTACTCCAGGACTTTTTCACTTCCTCCCCTAGCTATCTTCACTCTGACGAGGAGGCTAGCCTTTCCCTCCTGATCTATGACGACATCCTCCACTAATCCTACCCTCCTCCCCGAGCTATCTATCACTTCTTTCCCCACTACCTCCTCCCTCTTGATCATCATATCCCTCCTTGTAGCCACCTGTCGACTAGCTCGGATCTAACTCCAGTTGCTAGGAGCATCACCTTAGGCTCATAGAGCTTCCAGTTCGGCTTTATTCCCCAGAATATGCTCATTATGTTGTAATCGCTTGAAAGCATCTGAGGTATCCTATCGAGCTCCCTCATCACTAATTGCGATTGATTGCCCTCAATGTAAACTATAGCTCCCTTAGCGTTCCTTATATCTGCCTGACTGTAATTCGCAGCTATTGAGCTCCTGAAAGCCTCCATCGCGCTTCTGCCCCTTCCTATCCCTATGAAGCCCAAGCCGGAGCCCCTCACCAGGACCTCCATATTACTGTAATCTATGTTCACGAGACCCGGTTGGGGTACTATGTCCTGGAGACCCACTATAGAATCTATTATATCGACGAGGAGCTTATCCATCTCCCTGAAAGCCTGGCTGACTGGTAAGTTTCCTGCTCTCTCCTTGAGCAGATCGTTAGCATTGACTACGGTCATATCCGCGGAGTCGAGCATCCTGGAGAGGCCCCACTGGGCGTTCCTTATTCTAGTTGGTCCCTCCGATATGAAAGGTAAAGTTACTATCCCTATAACTATCTTGTCCGGGAACTTCTCCTTAATAGCCTCAGCTATCGTAGGCCCAGCTCCCGTCCCCGTGCCTCCTCCCATGCCTGCGGTTATCATTATGAGCTCCTTGTCCCTCAGTGGGGCTAATATCTTGTCCATATCTTGCTCAGCTATCATCCTCCCGAGCTCCGGCGAACCTGCGGCTCCTCTTCCCTTGTGAGCACCCTCTCCTATCAGTATCTTTATGTCAGCGCTTATCCTCTGCAGTGTAGGGGCATCAGTATTGACTGCGACAGTCGGAACTCTGACGCCATATCTCTTCACGTTGTTCACAGTATTATTGCCACATCCTCCAACGCCCACTAACACCATCTTGAGGGCGGAGAGCTCAGAAGCCCTAGCTAACTCAGACCTAGACATCATGGAAGTTCACCTCATAATGCGCTTCCCATGGATGCCATCTTAGACTCTAATATCCTCATAAATGTTCTCCTCAACTCCTCCATATCTGCTACACTTCCCCCTTTCGCCTCAATGTACTCCTTGACGGCCACTAGGGGAGGAATGTACGGGAACTTCTCCTGCCTCGCGAACCACGCTAGCGAGACCTCGCCCTTGTTCTCATCTAAGTACCTGTTGATCAGCTCAGCAACTGATACCCTAGGCTCAGGCTGAACAGGAGGCTGAACGGGTTGAACGGGAGGTTGAGGCTCCTCCTTCTTCTTACGGAACATATCCATCCCCCCTCAACTCATAAACCTAACTCAGCTAAAAAATCATCCACGTAATGAGACCTCACTTGAGTCACGAGGAGATTGACCCTCACATCAGGGTACTCGAAGGTCGGCCTAACTCCCATGAACACAGTAGGAATCCTGTACCTCCTGCTCAATATATCGGTGGCTTCCCTCATCTGATCCACCCTCAGATCGACGGACTTGCCCTCGAAATATATTATAGCTCCCTTCGCCTCCGTCAAATCGCTTCTAGCATAATCATCTTGCAGAGCATCATCGAAAGCCTCGAATATGTAGCGGCCTCTTCCCACTCCTATGAAGCCCAAGCCGGCCTGATAGGATATCCTCGCGAAGTTACTCAGATCGACGTTAACATAACCAGGTCCTGTTTCCGAGCTCTGCATCTTAACGAGGGCATAGATGCTCCTCTCTATCTTCCTATTCACCATTGAGAACGCATAATTTAGGTCTACAGCTTTTGCCTTTTCCATAGCTAAGTCGTTAGCATTTACTATAGTCACATCAGAAGTTTCTAAGGTCTCCCTCAATGAGAATTGGGCATTCCTCCTCCTCTCCTCTCCCTCCTCTCTCATGGGTAACGTAACTACTGAAATCTTTATAGCATCCCTATTCCTCAAGCCGATCTCCCTCATGAGCACTGGGAGGCCTCCCGAACCGGTTCCACCTCCCATCCCAGCTATGCCTATTACGATATCTACGTTCTCATCCAAAGCCCTTAATACACTTTCTATATCTTCCTCCATCGCCTCCCTCCCTATATCAGGCACCCCTTGGGCTCCTCTTCCCTTGTGCGTATACCTGCCTATCAGGACCTTCTCATCGGCATCAGTCTTCTTTAGTACGGCGGAATCCGTATTGACAGCTATAGTCTTGACGTTCTTCGGGAACTTCTTGTAGAATGCACTTATTATGTTATTGCCACATCCCCCAATACCAACTATATTTATCTTAGCCTCAGTCGCTTTCTCTACACTCTCCAACCCCCTATCAACGGTCCTCCTCCTAACAGCCATCCCCATCACTCCCTCAAGAGCTCCTTAACATCTCCTATCATATCCCTCACGAAGGGAGAATCGACTCCAGTAGCGTAAACGAAGGACTCCGGTGTCCTGAGCATAGGATTCAATCTCGCCCCGAATGAGATCTTCTCGACATCATACTTCTCCGTTATGAGCCTCGGCCCATCTATGACCTCTGAGAGACTCGCGGTGGGTGGTATCTTGATGTAGAGGAGATAACCTGAGGCTGAAGTGGGGTTAGCATCTAGCAACCTAGTATCTATAGCGCTCTCAACGGCTTTCCTGACGCTCCTGTGGGAGCCTATGCCTATGAACCCTACCCCAGATCTCTCTATCATCCCCCTGAGATCTGGGAAATCGAGTCTCTGCAACGTGTCCCTGGGATCCAGCATCTCGACCATGTAATTTATAGCCATCTTCAGTATGTTGTCCATCCTTGAGTAAGCGACTTGCGCAGGCATCTCGCCGAATTTCTCCAAGAGGACATCATTCATGTTCACTACGACACTATCGTTCACGACGACTATTTCCCTCAACCCAGATTGGACGTTCTTCATCTTTGTCTGCCCTTCATACCTGAAGGGAATCGTCACGATAGAGATCATAGCTGGGGCCTTATCTCCATACTGATCCCTTATCGCCCTCAGTAGATATGGCAATCCACCGCTCCCCATACCTCCGCCCAATCCAGCTACAGCTATGAGGAGGTCGCAGATATCCAGAGTCCTTATGACCTTGTCTAAATCCTCATCGACTGCTTTCTGAGCTAGGCTTATATCTCCACCGCTTCCTCTCCCTCTCAGCGTATTCTCCCCGACCTGAATGATCTCATGAGCCTTAACTTGCCTCAGGGCATTTAGATCGGAGTCTAAAGCGACTAATTTCGCTAATTCCATTCCAGATCTTGCTAAGCTATCAATGGCCTTTATTCCTGCCCCTCCGACACCCAAAACAGTAATCTTAGTTGGTATCTCCTCAAACCTCGTTGGAAGACCGGCCCTACTGCTAGCCATATACGCTTACCTCCCATTTCATAGGACGAAAACTTCGGCCCATCGCCTCACTCCCTCTCGATGGTTGGTGCAAGATCACCAACCATCACAAGGTATGACGAAATTTTTATATATATTTTATGTAAAGTCGTGGGGATATTTTTGCGGAGTGGAAGTGGGTCCCCTTAGTTATGATTAAAGTATAATCCGAGAAAAACAAAATGATTATCAATAAAACTTGTTTTATTAATTAATTATTTATTATAGTACTAATTTATCAATCCTTAACACATTAATTGCAAAACTCATTATCCCATAAGAACTTAGTAATGCTCTCGAGAAGTCACAAACCAATGAGAGTGCTCTCTAATGGTATGTTATCTAATCAAAGAACTGAAAAATAATCATATCGATCTTTCTGAGCGTTTTCCTATCTGCTGGGTTTGAATGCTATACATCTCTCGAGATCCCCCTCCTTCTCCAATCGCTCGAATTCAAGCCCCAACTTCCTCGCTAAAGCTTCTGCAGCCTTTACTGGGAAAGCCGAGTCATCCAAAATAAGTAAGATAGCTTCTCCCTCTTTCAACTCTCTCACGACTCTGAGGAAAGTCGCTACTGGAGATTCAGTGCATCCCTCCAATCTCTTGGCTGTGTTTATCTCAGCGACTATCTTCATCTCATCACCTCCTGAGCTTACCATAGATTCGCTCTATCATCTCCTCTTCCTCTAACGCCTGCCTCTCGACACTAGTTAAATCCTTAGGTAGCCATTCAGGCAAATTATCCCCGAAATACCTCCTTATAGCTCTCCTCAAAGCTCCCACAGCTAAGATGCTGCAGTGCTTTTTAACTGGAGGTAAGCCACCGAGTTCATCAGCTATCTGTTGCCAATCAATATTCCAAGCTTCCTCTAAGCTCTTTCCCTTCACTACCTCCGTCAATACGCTAGCAGCAGCTATATTAGCTGCGCAACCGTAGCTCTCGAACTTCGCATCCTCTATTATCCCCTCTCTTATCCTCAAGTATATGCTTATGACATCTCCGCATGCCGGACTGCCTGCTTGAGCGAAAGCATCAGCATCCTCGATCTTCCCTAAGTTCTTAGGCTCCTTGAAGAGCTCCAAGACCTTAGGTGTGTAAGGAAGGGGCACCCTCGTACTCATACTCTCACAATAACTAGAGTTATTAGAATATAATCTTATCCTTTAGCTAACTCACCTCCCCAAGGGGCTTATAGACCTGAGCCTCTCCACAGCTTCCTTAACGTTATCTACCACGAAATTAATATCTTCCATCTCATGATACCTAGTCAACTTAAATAATATGCTCCCATGAGCCTCCTCATATTTCCTACCTATCGCTAGCATAACGTGGCTCGGTTCCAAGATCCTACTCGTGCAAGCGCTCCCGCTAGAGACGTAAACCCCCCTCATGCTCAACTCCACTGTGAGGGCCTCCCCCTCTACATGAAGGAAGCTTATGTTGACATTATCCGGGGCTCTCTCATCTCCTCTAGGACCATTCAAGATCGAATCCGGAACTCCATCCAATATAGAATCTATTAGGAAGTCCCTTAACGAAGATAACTTCCTCATTTTTCCATCTAAATCCTCTAGGCATAATTCTATTGCTTTCTTGAATCCAGCGATCGCTGGGACGTTCTCGACCCCTGGCCAGAGAGTCTGACTGCTCAACGCTCCCTTTACTATAGGTTCTATCTCCACTTCATCCCTTATATAGAGAGCGGCAGCTCCCTTAGGACCCAATATCTTATGAGAACTTATCGTGAGTAAATCGATATCGAGCTCACTCAGATCTATTGGGACCCTCATATAAGCATCACATGCATCCGTATGAAATATTACATTTGGATTTTTATCCTTCACGATTTCAGAGAGCTCCTTAATCCTCTGTATAGTCCCTATCTCATGATTCACCATCTGGATGCTGACTAAGAAGGTCTCGCTATCCACTAGCTCAGATAGGACATCGCTCAGCACGAAACCCCTCTCATCCACCGGAGCTCTGACTACCTTGAAGCCGTGCTCTTGTAAGGAGAGCGCGGGCATCAAGACGCTGTAATGCTCTATATCCGATAAAATAATCTTTCTCTTACTCGATTTCTTCGCAGTACCGAGTATAGCGAGGTTATTGGCCTCAGTCCCGCTGTGGACGAAGTTTATGTCCTCCTTATCAGCTCCTAGCGTCCTAGCTATGAGCTCAGATGTCTCATCTATCAATTCGAAGGCTTCCCATCCCGGTTTATTCGTTATCGATGGGTGCCCATAGCCGATGACGTTGAAGTATGGGATCATGGCCTCAACTACTTCCCTCGGGACCCATCCGGAGTTCTCATTATCCAAATAAACCTCTTTAGAAGGCCTTCCATGTACCTTCAGGAGATCTCTCACGCTCATGATCCTTCGGGGAGCTGAGTTGATGTAAATAATAATTTTAGTCCCTCAAGATATCTTCGGGAGGAGTTCCTCAGAGCGCCCTGGGATTATGATTAGGTCTTATGAGCTCATCAGGCCTCAGATTGCTTCAGCGTCTCGAGACCTTCTTGACCTTCCTGGGGCTCTCTATCTTCCTCATGAGGTAGTGGAACATTATTGAAAGGGTTAAGAAAGCTGCTACTGATTCAACTAGATATTTGGACTCATCGAAAGTCTTGTATAGGAGCTTCCTCTTGGATAACTCTTCCTTAGGTGCATCGAGCTTGCTCAAGAGCAGAGCTCTATCTGCAGCTAATATCGTCAAATTAGCCCTAGTCAAATTGACATTGAAGGTGTAGCTGATGCTCCTCGAGAACACATGATACCTCTCGAGCTCAACGCTGCCCTCAACCTCTATAGTTAGGGGAGTCCTGAACCTCACCAGAGCTCTAGATACATTAATCCCCTTTACTCCATCTAAGAGGAGATCTGCGTAAAAGCCCTTCCCCCCGACGTAAGCCAACTTACTAGCGTTTATGCTTATCGTAGATGAGTTCATGAGTATCTTCTCCTCAGCCGTCAATGAGATAGGCCTACCTACTACTCTGATCCTCCCTGTTGCCTCTAGTCCCGTGATCACGGCCTCTATCCTCGGTACCTCTTGATCTCCAGACTTGAGATCCAGCTTCAATCCCGGAAAGGACCTCTTGGCGTCTGAGAGGTCCCTCAATCCCCTATCGACCCACTCCTTGATATCTATCCCCCCTCCAGAGACCCCTATGAGCACTGACCCATTCTTAGGGTTCCATTCTAAGCTGTGGTAACCTGTTACATACCCGCTTATCACACCAGTGAAGTTCCCCGTTTCGAATCCCAAGACGCCTAGCTTCTCGACATCCGGGAGCTTTATGGCCCTTCCATTCACCACAGCTTCAAGCCCCTTCCCGAGCCTCAGCTCAAGCTCATTGCACTCCCAACTGATGGGGACACTGAAGGAAGGCCCTGATGATACGTTCCTCTCCCTTATTATCCTATTCACAGCTGTCCCGCTGTCTAGATAGAGCTGGAAGATCCTGTAGTTCGCGAAGTTCTTGAAATCGTAAATTATCCCCACGTAACCGCCTTCTCCGCAGACCTTAAGCTTGAACTCACCCTTATCGAGCTCATAAGTAGTTATAGCTAGGTTCCTAGAGCCCCTGACCCTTATCCCATCTTCAGTTGGTGAGAAGTCGCCCTTTAAGTAGAGCCACCTCAAGTCCCCTCTATCCTTAGGTAACTCCTCCTCAACGCTCTGATTCGCGGAGCTGGGCCCTATGTAAATCCCCGCGGGAGCCCTCGGATCGTCGCTCAAGTAGATAGTGTGGAACGGAAGTTCATCCCTAATCAGTTCATAAGCTATTAAGCTCCTCCTCCTGAAGTAAACGTCAGACGGCATTATTATGGGAAGCGTGGCATTGGGAAGGGGTGGATCCCCTATCTCGATCCTCTCTACGGAGGGAGCAGATAGTATAGGCCCTAAGAACATGAACAGATAGTTGTAAGTGGAGTTCTCCCCGTTCAAGAGGGCTACATCCCCCATAGTAGTCAAGACAGATATATTCCCCCTCCCATTGAGCTCATAGAGAGTGAGGAGAGGGACCTCAGGTCCCTCTGAGATCCAAGGGGCTAATTGCCTCATATTATTACTTTTATGCATCAAAGAGGAAACAGCGCTGGAGTAATAGGAGAGAAGAAGCATAGGACTATCATTTTCATACTTAAACTTCACAGCGAAATCGAAGTCAGCTGGAAGGATCGAGCCAGAGGCAGTTACGTTTAACTGATTCCACCTCTGGACACTCAAAGCCGTTGATGAGAATCCCGAGAAGAGTATTAAAGCTAGTATTAACGCGTATAGTTTTGAATCCCTCCTTTCAATTACAATTTTTATTATGGGGGAGGATAGGACTGAGATCCCTATCAAGGCGTAAATCGGGAACCTATATTCCCAGTAGTTGAGCGTGAAGCCCGAGATCTTAACTAAGGTTATCAACCTACCTAAGATCAAGCAAACGAGTACGAAGAGAGCGTAATGATGCAGGGGCTCACGCATGATCTTCAGGGAGGCTATGCTCAAGAGCCCCGAGATCCCGAGGAGAGCGGGATAGAAGAACCAGGGGACCTGCCCTATGTAGTATATCTCGTTAACTTTGATCTCCCCTAAATGTAAGATCCATATCATCAGGCCTGATGCGAAGAGGGCTATCAGTATAGAGATTATTATGTCACGCTTGGAACCTATTAGCCCTATTAACCTCTCAATAGGCAGGAACCTCTTGAGCTCGTTCAAGAGGAGGGGGATCGGGGAAGCCAGTAGGTAGAGGCCAGGCCCTCCGTAAATGGATGGGGGTCCGTGAATCAATGAGAAGAGGAGGTAAATAAAAGCTCCCGAGAGGAGAATAGCTATAGAAGATTCCCTCCTCTTCCCGAATATTAAGGACGCTAGGGAGAGGTAAGCCACGAATAACAGAGATTCTGCTACGTGGACGAGGAATGTGAAGGTGCTCAGGGTGAATATGAAGAAGAACTTCTTCCTCCGTCCTTCGATGAATATATCGGAGTAGAGGAGGAAAGCCAGTAAGGCTATGGCCAAGGTCAGAGGGAGCCCCCAGAAGAATATAGGCTGGCTCCATATCAACGACCTGTAAGACGCTTCATTAGCCTTATCCAGCCCCTTGTAATCCGTCCCGAACTTGAGGGCCGCTATCCAGCCGAGGCCCGTCAAGAGGGACCATGTGAATAGGGATTCCTTCCTCCACTCGAGTCTGGAGAAGGATGAGGCTACGAGTAGGAAGGAGAAGAGATTTATCGGTACTACTGTGAGCATCAAGCTGAAGGTATCGGCCCCAGTCATCAAGTAAGTAGCTCCTAAGAGGGAGTTGTAGCCTAAGTAATTCCATGCGTGATAATTAGAGGGGGAGTTCGCGAGGTACCATGCTTGATCTTGGTGAAAGAGGAGGTCGTTCGTAGTATACCTGAATATGTTAGGATATGCTAGAGTGAGCTCGAGGAGGAAGAAAGCCGAGAGTATTAAGATCAATGCGTGATATCCATTCAATCTGAACTCGATCTTCCCCAAAGGGTTCCCTCTGCTCAGGGAGAGGTATATTGAGATCACGCTCATGGATGCTGAAATTATAACTATTGTCTCAAATATCGGGATCCTGTACACAAGATTTATAGAAAAGAGGAGCGAGATGAAGAGGCCTCCCATGGCTGCGGATAAGCCCAGGGCCTCCCAGAGGTCGCTAGCGATGAGGGGGGAGAGGGGCAAGAACATCAGGAGTAAGAAGATCATGCAGGAGATCGCGTTCAGCGGTGGTGGGGAGAGGAGCGAGAGTATCAAGAATACCAGGGGTAATAGAGCCAATATGAGCCCTATCCTAGGGATCTTGACCTTTAGAGTACGCTCGGATATGAGGAAGAGGAGAGAGATTAATGGTATAGCTAGTAATGGGATCTCGTATATGCCCAAGTCGAGGAGGAAGCTCATGAATAGCATCGATATGAGGCAGATGCCCAGTGGGAAGTAGAGACCTTCCAATCCCATCGCCTAGTCCTAAGGCCGAGATTATTAAAATTTAATGATAGGAGGGGCCTCGAGGCCCTCCGTCACGGATATAGTCGACGGACCTCTCATCTGAATCTAGCATTTTAGCTAGCGTGAGGCTTTTATTAGCCCTAGAGGAGCCTAACTACACCATCTAGCGCTATAGCCAGGAAGATGACCCCCTCAACTGGACTAGCTATTTTGTACATCTTCCTCGCCTCCCCCCTGCTCGGGTTCCTCGCGTACCTCATCGAATGTATGAGGAACCTGAGCGTTATCGGTAGGGAGAGAGCTAAGAATACTGGTCCTAAGGGACCCATGAGGAAGAGGAGCAGCTGAAGTATTACCATGAGTATGTTAGAGGCCACTATGAGTTTGGAAGTCCTCTCGATACCCCAGACTAGGGGAGCCATGGGGACTTTAGCCGCTGCGTAATCGTCCAGGTAATAGATGGAGATATACCATATGTGGGAGGGGATCCAGAGGATAGTGATGAGAGCTATCATAATGGCTTGAAGCTCTATGGACCCTCTAGCGGCAGCCCATCCCGCTAAGGAAGGAGCGGCTCCAGCTACTCCCCCGAAGATTATGGATAGAGGGGTGCGTCTCTTCATCCACATAGTGTAGACTAGTATATCGAAGACCATCCCCAGTGATGTAGCGAAAGCTGTCCAGGGGTTTATGAGGTAGGAGAGACCGAGCCCGATCATGAAGAGGAGGAGGCCGAATGAGAGGGCTTCGATCCTCGAGACCCTCCCAGATGGGACCGGTCTATCCTTAGTCCTGGGCATCATAGCATCTATATCCGCGTCTAAAGCCATGTTGACTGAAGTAGTGCCGGATATAGAGAGTAGCATAGCTGCCGTTAAAATTAAGAGGATATCGGGCCTGATACCTCCCGCGCCTAAGTAAGTGAATACTGATGTCAAGAGGAGGAGGAAAGTTTGCTTAGGCTTCGTGAGG
This sequence comes from uncultured Nitrososphaerota archaeon, assembly GCA_964519515.1. GTDB lineage: Archaea > Korarchaeota > Korarchaeia > Korarchaeales > Korarchaeaceae > Korarchaeum. The sequence goes on along the minus strand of CAZFIJ010000048.1, from coordinate 21,283 downwards.
CAGAGGAGATCGGACAACCTGAACTTCAGAACTTCGACTTGCATGATCCCACCTCAGGACTTATACTGATAGAGCTTAAGCACTGTCTCCGTCACGGGCACCCCCTCTAAGAACCTGTTGTTCACTTCGATGACCCTCCCCCCGAAGGGTATGGATGGGTTCACATATAGCAACTGGAACGGTGCCAGAGGTTCCCAGTCAGGATATCTCATCGCGTACTTTATCACGAGTACTGCCCTAATATTCTTATCACCGACTTGGTGGGTCCTGCTCCTCCTCACTGGGTTTCCAGCTATCTCGAAAACAGTCCTGTTCTCATACTCCTCCATCTTGAATGTCACATACACTTGAGTCCCTCCTAAGCCGCTATCACCACTCGGGCATCCCTCTACCTTACTCGAAACTTCCCCATTCATCAACTGGACGAAGACGCACTTCTTAGGCCTGTTAAGTTCGTCCACGATGAAGTAATTGATCGATGTGTAGTTAACCCCTAGGTATATGTAACTCGATTTATAAGTGACGTTGAAGAAGCTCGTGCCATTCAAGACGACTTTATTAGCCTTGATGACTTCTGATCCCCAGGGAACTGAGTAAAATCTCATGGATTCATTATCGTAGAACCACCTCTCCACGTAGTATATAGCGTAGCTCCCGTCCTTGAAATCAGCTGGATAACCAGCCCATCTCCAGAGTCTAGTGACCCTTATCGGATCCTTGAAGAAGTAAGGGACCGCTTCCCTCGTCTCCTGCCTCGTATGGCCTGCTATAACTATTATATCCCTCCCACCTTTATATATCGAAATTAGGAAGGTCCTAGGCTCATTTATCAAATTCGTAGCGTTTTCAGGCGGTATATAATTTGAGGAGATCTCCCCGATCCCATCGTAAGCCTTAGGACCTCCCAACAATATTATGACATCGTAGCTCTCTAAAGCCCTCCCGAAATCCTTAGGCCCGAGTATCTCGAAGGGGACATTAGATTCGCTCAATAGACCACCTAAGAATATAGCTGTAGGCTCGTCCGCCTTATTGCTTATTATAGCAACTCTAGGAGCTTTCTCAGCTAGAAGGGGCGTGAAGTTAATGAGTAAGAGGATCAGCAGGATTACGGAGCTCCTCATTTCTCCCACATGAGCGGGAGTGAAGACAAGTTTAAAAACTTTTACGATGAGTGAGAGAGATGCGTGCCGCGAAGCTGATCCTCCTGCTGATCCTCCTGCCTATAATTGAATCTCAAGCCCTTCCATACTTCGAGATATCGAGACTAGATATGAACGCGAGAGCTTTCGCATTTAACAACGATCTGATCGCTATTCAGAATGAGGAGCTCCTCTTGATGGGGAAGCCCCTCAATATGAGCGATTGCAAGCTCTTAGGTGGGAGGGATATCTTCATACAATGCGATGGGAGCCTCTTGAAGCTACCAGAGCTGAGAGAAGTCGCTAGATGTGAGGGCTGCTCCTTCATTCCTCACTCGGAGGAGCGTTACGCTATACTCAAGGACGGTCTCACACTGAGGATCGATGGACATGAGAGTAAATTCAATTTAAAGCCTAGGATTGCGAAGTGGTCGAGTGATGGGAATTTCCTAGCGGTAGTTGATAGAGATAGCGCCATGCTACTATCTGAAGATGGGATATCCCTCAAAGTGGAGTTGAACACGCAGATATTCGATGTGGATCTAGCTGATAATATATTATGTGTAGCGGTGAAGGATTGCGAAGTCTTCGCGTTCAACGAGAGAGGGGTAGCGTGGACCAATAAGTTATGTAGCTGCTGCATACCTCTGAAACTGAGTTCAGCAGATGGACTCCTCTTCGTGGCTCTGCGGGGGAAGGAAATAGCTATACTAGATCCCGAGAGCGGGAGGGTGCTTCAGAGGATAGAGGTCCCTAGTTACTCGATATCCTCCTCCGATGGTATCATGGCCTCACTGGATTCGAACGGTACGCTCCACGTATTCGCGGATCTAGCTAAACTGAGGGTAGAGGGGAAGAGTTATGGGATACTGCTGAGTTGGGACATACCGGGATGGGTGAAGGGAGAGCTGAGCTATGAGCTCAATGGCAGCTCTGGGAGCGTGGAAGTCTCGAGAAAATCCTTCATACCCGTGGGAAGTTCCGGGAGCTTCAAATTGAAGCTTAAAGACTTGAACGGCCTTGAGGTGGAGAGAGACGTGAATTTGAGCGGCTTGGAGGTGAAGCTCTCACCGGATGGCTTAGTTGAGGTGAGAGGAGAGGGAGAGATAGGGATGAGCGTCCAAGGCAGGATCTACAATGGGACTAGAGCTATCGTAGATACAGGTTTCCTCCCATTCTACGAGGTCACAGTCCTGAATTACGGGAAGCCCATCGCGACCTATCGATGTTACAACTCGAGGTTCACAGCGATCTCATCACTCTCAACAATATTCATAGCAGCGATCATCCTGAAAAAGCTTTTAGAGAAGAGGCGTTAACTTAACTTATGGATTTAGGCATAAGAGGTAAGTTAGCTGTGGTAACGGGAGCTAGCTCTGGCATGGGGAAAGCATCCGCTATATCGCTCCTGAAGGAAGGATCTAGAGTCCTCATATCCTCCAGGGGTGAGGAGAAACTTAAGAGAGCTGCTGAGGAGCTCTCGAGATACGGTGAGGTCTACTTCCAAGTCTCAGATCTGAAGAGAGCTGAGGACATATCTAAGCTCTATGAGAGAGCTGAGGAGCTCGGGGGAGCTGATATACTAGTTATCAGCTATGGAGGGCCTAGGATAGCTAGATTCAGGGATCTGGATGATAGGGATTGGTATGAGGCATTTGACTTACTCGTTATGAGCTCCGTGAGGTTATCCAAGCTCTTCGGTTATAGGATGAAGGAGAGAGGGTGGGGGAGGATAGTCCTCATAACGTCTACAGCTGTGAAGGAAGTGAACATGAATATACCTCTCTCTTCAGTAGTTAGGACTAGTTTAGTAGGTTTGATAAAAGTATTATCGAGGGAGCTAGCTCCTGAAGTCACGGTGAACGGTATCATGCCCGGGAGGATAATGACGGAGCGTCAGAGGGAGCTATTAGCTGTCAGAGCTGAGGAACTAGGTATTAAGCTCGAGGAGATGGAGGAGGAAGCATCTAAGGAGATACCTCTGAGGAGGTTCGGCAAACCGGAGGAAGTAGGAGACCTAATAGCTTTCCTGTGCAGTGAGAGAGCATCCTATATATCGGGAGCTCTCATCCCCATAGATGGAGGGTTGCTCACCCTCATCTGAGGTGATCTCATGGATTTGAAGTTATTGGAGAGGCTTTCTTTGGCATCAGGTCCACCTGGCTTTGAGGATGAGGTCAGGGAGATCATAAAGGGGGAGTTAGAGGGTAGGGTAGATGAACTTCACGAAGACGGGTTCGGGAACTTATACGCTGTGAAGGGGAGCGGAAGGAAGGTCATGTTCGCGGCTCATATGGATGAAGTAGCTATGATGGTGAGGCATATAGATGAGAGGGGCTTCCTAAGAGTAGTCGCTTTGGGAGGACTCAGCCCATCGCAATTAGTCGCCCAGAGGGTAGTGGTACACGGGAGGGAGAAGCTCAAGGGAATCGTGGGCTCTCTTCCAGCTCATATGGGTGAGGAGAGGATCCCCAAGATAGATGAGCTTTACGTAGATATAGGGGCTTCCAATGGGGAGGAAGTCCGGAGCCTCGGGATAAGGCCGGGAACTTTGATAACTTTCGATTCCCCGTTCATATATCAAATTGAGACGGGATCTGTCATAGGGAAGGCATTGGACGATAGAGTGGGTTGCTTCCTATTAGCTGAAGCATTGAAGAGCGTGGAGCCTAGCGAAAAGATATACGCTGTTTTCACTTGTGAAGAGGAGAGGGGGCTCAGGGGCGCTCAAGTAGCAGCTAATAGAGTGAAACCGGATCTAGCTTTCGTCTTAGAGGGGACTATAGCTTCAGATGTACCTGAGGTCCAGGAGCATAAGTACATAACTCAACTCGGGAAGGGGCCAGCGATAAGAGTGATGGATAGAGGATTGATAGTCAAGGGATGGCTCCTAGAATCGATGATAACTAGAGCTGAGGAGCTCGGGATCCCCTATCAACTTCAGCTCTCCCCTGTGAGCAGCACGGATGCTGCGCCTATAAGCTTGAGTGGGGAAGGCGTAGCTGTCGGTGTGATCTCAGTCCCAGCTAGGTATATACACTCACCTCAAGCCCTAGCTAAAGTCAGCGATATAGAGAACGCTCTCAAGTTAGTTAAGAGCCTCATGGAGGATCCTCCGAAGAAGTGAATGTCGAAGTAACTTTTTTCAATTATCCCCTCCTCATTCCCGATGCATCCCTTCATGACTTACGATAGCGTCGTCGCCTCCGAACATTATCTAGCATCTACGATAGCTGCTGAAGTCCTGAGGGATGGAGGAAATGCTGTAGATGCTTCTGTAGTGGCTTCCCTAGCTCTCTCAACTCTCCTGCCCCATTTGAGCGGGTTGGGAGGTGATTTCTTCGCTCTGATAAAGAGGGGGGAGGAGATCAAGTTCATAGACGGATCTGGCCCCTCTCCCTCTGAGTTGAGTAGGGATGAGCTATTCAGAAGGGGCTTCAATGAGATGCCGGAGAGAGGGCCCCTATCCATAACGGTACCAGGTCACTTAGATGCCCTTCACCTCATGTGGAAGCTCTACGGAAGCATGGAATGGGGTTCCCTAGTCTCTAGAGTTGTGAGACTCGCTGAGAAGGGATTCCCAGTCAGTAAAAGCCTTTCGGAGGCTGTTAAATCGAATAGAGAGCTCTTATCATCTGATGAAGGGTCCTCCTCAACTTATCTCACTATAGGGGCTCCTGGATCCCGATATACCTTTAAAGGACTAGCGAAAGCCCTCGAAATTATTTCAGAAGATCCAAGAGAATTTTATGAGGGAGAAATAGCTCAGAAGATAGTTAATTATGTCAGGAAGAGGGGAGGCTTGCTCTCAATGGAGGATCTCTCTAAATACAGGGCTGGAGAGGGGAGCCCGATATCAGCCCGTATATGGGGAGGTCTCGCTCATGAGATGCCCCCTCCTACTCAAGGGATAACGACTCTACACATGATGATGCTCACTGAGGAGTTAGATAGCCCCAGATCTTGGAGCAGATTGAGGAAGTTGATCGAGATATCGGAGAGAGCTTACAGCGTGAGGGACAGATACGTGACGGATCCTAAGTTCATGAGGGTGAGCGTTGAGGAGTTGCTCCATCCCTCTATCTTCGGAGGCGGAGCTCCGGGGAGGATGGACGATGGAGATACTACTTTCTTCAGCGTTATAGATCGAGATGGGATGATAGTAGCGGGGATCCAGAGTATATTCTATGCTTTCGGCTCTGGAGTAACTGAGCCCAACTATCAGATAACGCTCAACTGCAGAGCTTCAAGCTTCTCATTGAGAGAAGACCACGTAAATAGGCTAGAGCCGGGAAAGAGGACTCTCCATACACTATCTTCGCTTATCTTCGAATTCGATGATGATTGGTATGTCATAGGAACGTCGGGTGGTCACTACAGGCCTCAGATACACTGGTGGCTCTCTACGAACATATTCAAATTCGGCATGGACCTGAGGGAAGCTCTAGATTTCCCTAGGGCTTATTTCGATCCCTCAAAAAGAGTCCTAGTCGTTGAGGAGGGGCTGGAGATTGAGAACGGTATGAAAGTAGATGTCAGAAGATATCCCTCTAGGCTCGGTGTAGCTGCTCTTGCATGCATGAGGAAGGATGGGTTGAGGATAGGTTGCGCGGATGTGAGAGGTGATGGGGGCTGCTCGGGGATCTAGATAGAGAGTATCGCTGCTAGCATTACGGTAGTGATAGTATCGGTCATCGTGGTCTCCAGAGGTATTATGAAGTTATCTGGGTTCAGCCCCCTCTTGAACGCTAGTATCGCTAGAGAGAACGTGAATATCGATATGAGGGGGAAGAGTATCAAGTAAACTATCAGAGGTATAGCGAATGATCTCAAGTTCCCTCCCACGGAGAAGCCTAGAGTAGCGTATAAGAAGTAGTATATGAGGCCAGCGATCCATATCTGAGCCAACTCACCGATTCTAGATGAGATCTCGCTCAATGATGGTCTCATCAAACCGGTGAATAACCTAGTAGTTGAAGTAGATCCGAATATAGCGCCGCAATCACCTAAAGTATCTATTATCGCTGGATATATCGTGAGGATCCCTGGAGTATCCTCGATCCTCCTCCTAGCTGAGGATAGGGCGAATCCTGAGATGCTGGATATGAGGGTCACTGAAGCTATCGTCGGGAACGACTCCCTGAGGGTCCTCCTGAACTCCTCCTCCCTCGAGAAGATCGCGACTACTGAGAGTGTGAATATCACTGTAGCTGAAGCTATTACATGATTGAGGGCAGAGGGGCCGAAAGCTATAGTTAGGGCTATGATGTAGGAGATAGTAGCCCATATATCCGCTACCGTAGATGATATCGGATAGACTACGGCATCGGGATCGAGCCCTCTCTTGAAAGATTCGTGACCAGCTAATGATGTAGCGGGCACTATCAACATCATAGCTATAGTCTGCGAGGATATAGCTGTAGATAGGATAATGGGGAGCTCCTCGAGAGTAGCGCCGGAGAATATGAAGGCCAGGGATCCCATGAGGAGGCTCATGATGAGGGAGAGCGTCACCATCGATGCCAATATCGAGTAATAATACTTAGTGTTCCCCCTGAAAGCTGGTCTCACGGTCCCCAGATGGAGGCCCGTGCTTATCCTAGCTGCCTCGATCCCATTCAGAGCCCCTCTGCCCGTGAGTACTATGGGATAGAGAGCTATGCTCCAACCGGTCCTCAAAGCGAGGCTGGAAAAACTTTCTAGGAGGCCTCCGGCTATGAGTCCACCCATATCGAAGCTCAGTGAGAACATAGAGTCCCTGAATATCTGGAACCTTCTCCTCCGATCTTTGAGCATCGCTATCATCACCTTCCATCATCGAGCCCCCCTCAATTCCAGAGGTCACTCGAGCTGAAGTTATAACTCTTTCTCCCTCAGCCCCTCCAACGTAAACCCCTCTGTGATGCGAGGGGCATGGGAGTCATTATATTTTATCGAGCTTCCACTAGCTGATGCAGGAGGACATGCTGAGGAGATTGGATTCCTCTCTCATGACGAACCTATTTAAGACGCATAGGATCGTAGTAAAAAGAGCGAAAGGTATTTACGTAGAAGATGTTGATGGGAAAAGATATATGGATTTCATGACAGTGATAACGACAGCTTACTTAGGCCATAACCCCGATTACCTCGTTGAAGCGATAAAGGGAGCAGCTGAGAGCCTCATAGCAGGAGGCTCCTACGTTTACTACTCAGAGTACTTACTGAGAGCATCTGAGAAACTCCTTTCCCTCTTCCCTAAGGAGCTGAATAGAGTGGCATTCAAACCCGGAGGAGGGGAGGCAGTTGAACTCGCGTTGAAGCTAGCTAGGAAGTTCACGAAGAGGCAAGAAGTGTTAGTGACAATGGGGTCATATCACGGGAGGACTTCCGGCTCTCTAACTTTCCATGGATCTAGGAGGAAGGAGTTCGGTCCATTGATCCCTGGGATGAGCTATATACCGTATCCTTACTGTTATAGATGTCCTGTGAAAGCGGATAGTTGTGAGAGTTGCTCAGATTCCATCTTACAATTGATAGACTATTATTTGAAGTTCTCAGGGAACAGGGATTATGCTGCTCTCATAATAGAGCCCATACAGGGAGTGGGTGGGATAATTTACCCTGAGGATAGCTTCTTCCCTAAGCTAGCCTCTATCCTGAGGGAGAATAACTCCCTCTTGATATTCGATGAGATACAGACCGGCATGGGTAGGACTGGGACTACTTGGAGGTTCGAGGCCCTTAACGTAGTCCCCGATATAGTCGTGGTCGCTAAGGGAATGACAGGAGGCCTGCCATTAGCTGCTGTAGTGACGAGAGAGGAGATAGCGGCATCAATGGAGCCTGGGGATGAGCACTCAACTTACGCAGCTCCTCCATTAGTGATGGCAGCAGCAGAAGCTACTCTATCATATTTCATCGATAATAAGGAAGCTATACTCAAGAACGTCAGGGAAGTAGGTGAGCACGCTCTCAAGCTCCTCGAGGAGCTCAAGGAGAGGAGGAAATTAGTTGGGGATGTCAGAGGGAAAGGGCTAATGCTGGGAATAGAACTAGTCAAAGATAAGGAGAGCAAAAAGCCCGCTAGGGAGGAGACAGTTCAACTTTGCTTCGATAAAGCCCTGAAGAGGGGGTTGTTGCTCGCGACTAGCGGGTGGTATGGGAACGTCATAAGGTTCGCGCCTCCTCTGACTGTGAGCAAGGAGGAAATTGAGAGAGCTGTCCAGATAATAGATGAGAGCCTCGGGGAGATCGAGAGCTGATAAGTCATAATGACATGAAATAGTACAATAGATCAAAAAAGTGACATTAATGATAGGAGCTTAAAGTGATTAGTTCTAAAAGGAAGATTCCAGAGGGGTCAGGGTTCAGAGAATCTATTTAATTGACTCGGAAATAGTGTAATGGGGTGATAGATACGGAGCCAGCTATAATAGTCCATGGTGGTGCTTGGGCCATACCGGATGAGGAAGTTGAAGCTCATCTAACTGGCGTCAGGAAGGCTGCTGAACTCGGCTGGAAGGTCTTAATGGAGACGGATAACTCATTAGATGCTGTCGAGAGGGCGGTCATTTTGATGGAAGATGACCCGACTTTCGACGCTGGTATAGGATCCTTCCTGAATAGAGATGGTCACGTTGAACTAGATGCTTCGATAATGGATGGAGAGCTCAATGCTGGTGCTGTCGCTTCAGTTAGCAGGGTGAGGAATCCCGTAAAGTTAGCTAGGATGATAATGGAGAGGACTGAGCACGTGCTATTCATCGGTGAGGGAGCTCATAGGCTTGCGGAGAGCTTCGGTATTGACTTAATAGATCCGGGAGAACTGATAGTTGAGAGGGAGAGGAGGAGGTGGGAGGAGTTCAGAGCTAAAGGGATGTCCCCGAGGAAGGCATTCGAGAAGGACTCTACAGTGGGTGCCGTAGCTATAGACTCTAAGGGGAGATTCGCTGTAGCTCTCTCAACTGGAGGCTCTCCCTTCAGGATGGCTGGGAGAGTGGGGGACGTCCCCGTGATAGGAGCCGGCTTATACGCTGATAATAGGAAAGGAGCTGCAGCATGCTCAGGGCATGGGGAAAGCATAATTAAGGTTGTATTAGCGAAATCAGCTGTAGATATGCTCGCACTTGGTTTGAGCGCTATGGAAGCTGCGAGAGCTGCTATCGATCTGCTCGGGAGAGTCGGGGGGAGAGGGGGCATAATAATGATAGATAGGGACGGGGATCTAGGATACCATTACAATACGCCGAGGATGGCTATAGCTCATGCGAAGAAGGGGGTAGTGGAGGCCCTCATATGATCTTTTACGCTAGCTTAGAGGATTCTAGCTCCGATATCCCCCGGGAAATCATATCCAGCTATGCTTAAATCCTTCTTAGAGGTCAGTTCCTTCAGAAATTCATTAAAAACTTCTCTCTCTAAGATCTCCTCCCTGACAGCGAAATCGTACTCTTCCCATCCTATTGCTGAGAATTTTAAGCCGAAGGATTCTGCAATTGGCCTTATCGTCAAAGTGACATCGGCCTTCCCTCTAACAACAGCCTCACAAGCGGATGAGTGCGTGAAGTACTCTCTCCCATATCCTCTTACAGATGCCCCCTCGAACTCATCCAAGATTCTATCTATCAATATCCTCGTCCCAGACCCCTTATTCCTGTTAGCTAACCTCAATTTGCCGGAGATCAGCTCATCTATTGAGAAATGATCCCTATAGGCCCAGCCTATCTCCCTCTTATACCCTTTGAGGAGGGCCACTCCCCTTGGGAAGAGCTCCCTCACGAACGGGACGTTGTACTCCATGCTTCTCGAATCTAAGAGGTGAATACCAGAGATATCAGCTTCCCCGAGGGAGAGGGAGAGGAGGCCCCCGCAAGAGCCTATCCAGTGAGCTTCCACGCGGATCCCCTTCCCCCTCAGATATTCCAATACCCTCTCCAACAAGAGGTCATGGCTCCCCATTACTATTAGATCCCCTCTCTCAACTTCCTCAAACCTAATGGGCTTATTGATACCGAATCTCCCCTCCATCTCCTCGAAGAAGTTCAGTAATTTGATGCCGATCTCAGTGAGCTCAGCGCCTCCCCCTCCGACCCCTCCCCTCCTCGGCCTGATCACCTTCTCCCCTAGCTTCCTCTCTAGGGAAGTTATCCTCCTCCAGGCCCTCGCGTAAGGGATCCTCAAGAGCTTAGCTGACGCTAGTATTGAACCAGTCGATGATATCGCTCTTAGGAGGTCTGCTGTCAATCCATCTAATAGCACGGAGTTCCCCCTCATCAACTTCATCTCCAGCTTGACCTCTAAGTCATCGAGATCCACATGCCTTAAGACAGCTGCTACCTATTAAGCTTCTCTCAAAGCAGTTCGAGGCTGAGCTGAGGTAGATCTCAAGTATGAAGGATCTGGAGAAGTTTTTATAGGAGCCGTTATTCATCAATGAATAAGGGAGCCCCATGCGTTTCAGTAAGTACTACCCCTTGATCGCACTCCTATTAGTCTCACTCGCTCTCCTGATCACATACAAAGGGATCTCATCACCTCTCTCTCCAGCCAAATCGTCTGAGAGTATCAAGATATTTCTAGCTGGCTCCCTCCAGATCCCCCTCGAGGAGATAACGGAGCTCTATAGTGAAATTGATCCGGATCTAGATTTCCAGTTGGAGGCTAGCGGGAGCGTAGAAGCGATAAAGAAGGTGACTGAGCTCGGGAAATACGCAGATCTGGTTTTAGTAGCTGATTACAATCTAATCCCTAAGCTCATGGCGGGTCACACTGAATGGTACGTGGTCTTCGCGACGAACAGACTCGTCATAGCTTATACTGAATCGAGCAAATACGCTAATGAGGTGAATGAGGCCAATTGGTATCAGGTACTGATGAGGGAGGGAGTCAGAGTAGGTATCTCAGACCCGAATAGAGATCCCTGCGGGTATAGGAGCATAATCTCCCTCCTCTTAGCGTCTCCGAATGGATCTCTAGCCTCAGAACTACTGAGAGGGACGAACATAAGGGTCAGTGGGGCGGAAGCATGGATCCCCGATCCAGTTCAGGGATCTGAGAAGCTTTTGATCAGGCCCAAGAGCGTTGAACTATTGGCCCTACTGGAATCAGGGGTCCTAGATTACGCTTTCGAGTACGAGAGCGTGGCTATACAGCGTAACCTCAGTTACGTGAGGCTACCTGAGGAGATCGACCTCGGGAACCCGGAGTTGAGGGAGCTGTACTCTACCGCTAAAGTGCACTTGGGCTCGGGTGAGGTGATAGAGGGGGATGCGATAGCTTACGGGCTCACGATACCTAAGGTGGCGAGGAATGAGAGGGCCTTAGAGTTCACGAAGTTCCTCCTCACTGAAGGGCTCGATGTCCTTGAGGAGCTCGGTCAGAGAGTTATGAGGCCCCCTTTAGCTTACGGTAAAGTCCCTGAGGAGCTAAAGGGCATAGTTAAGGAGGTCAGAGGATGAGGTTCGACGTTTTCAGAGCCTTCGGTATATTTGGGGCCTTTCTGATCCTCTTCTTACTCATCCCCATTATCTCCTTCGTAATGGGGACGGATCCCGGGGATGTAGTGAAGTACGGACTGGATGATGCAGCGTTAAATGCTCTAGCGGTAGGGATTTCAGCCTCACTCCTCTCCACTATCTTCCTCCTGATATCAGGCATCCCACTATCTTACTTCCTCGCTAGGAGGGAGTTCCACGGGAAGGGACTCCTCAAAGCCCTCATAGACCTGCCATTAGTGATCCCGCACGGAGTGGCTGGTATAATGCTGCTTATGGCATATAACTCGAGGGCTCCCATAGGGTCACTCCTCTCTAAAGCTGGCGTAATAATTGAGGACAGCTTCTACGGTATAGTAGCTGCTATGGCCTTCGTATCCGCTCCCATCATGATAGGGAGCTTAGTAGATGGCTTCAATTCCATAGATTTGAACCTGGAATATGTAGCTAGGAGCTTGGGAGCTTCTGAATGGAGGACTTTCATTGAGGTGACTCTCCCGCTGTCCCTCCGCTTCATAATCACTGGCTCCTTACTCTCCTGGGGGAGGGGGATCAGTGAAGTCGGCGCTATACTCATAGTAGCTTATTACCCGAAATCGATGAACGTCCTGATAATGGACAGGTTCTGGACTCATGGCCTGAGAGCAGCTAGTGCTACAGCCTTGCCCCTCTTCTTGATAAGCATCGCAATATTCATGATCGTGAGGTTCTCATGGAGGGAAAGGAGATGATAGAGGTCCGAAATTTACGCGTTGATCTGGGAGATTTCTCGCTCAAGGACATAGACTTGAGCGTGCGTGATGGTGAGTACTTAGTGGTCATGGGACCTACTGGCGCGGGGAAGACGCTCCTCCTTCAGACGATATTAGGATTCGTTGAGCCTAAAGAGGGGAAGATAATAGTTGATGGGAGGGATGTGACGAAGCTTCCGCCTGAGATGAGGGAGTTGAGTTACGTACCTCAGGAATATGCACTATTCCCGCATATGAGCGTTTTCGACAATATAGCGTTCGGGCTCAAGGTGAGGGGAGCGAGCTCAGCGGAAGTCAGGGAGAGGGTCAGGGAGATATCTGAGATACTGAGGATATCGCACCTCCTCGGGAGGAAGCCGATCACTCTGAGCGGAGGGGAGAAGCAGAGGGTAGCTCTAGCTAGAGCGCTCATAACAGAGCCTAAAGCAGTCCTAATGGACGAGCCCCTCTCAGCTATTCACAGGAGCTTGAGGGAGGAGCTTCAAGCGTTCCTGAAGGAGATTCATTCTAGACTCGGCTTCACAGCTATTCACGTGACTCACGATCATCTGGAAGCTAGCTACTTAGGGGATAGGATAGCTCTGATCGTGGGGGGTAGGGTCATCAAGATCGGGAGGTTAGAGGAACTGAGGGATGATCCCGAGGCATCCGATTTCATAGGGCCTGAGAACATCCTTAGAGGGAGGGCTGAGAGGAAGGAAGGGTTTACAATCGTTAGAGTGAATGGTATCGAGTTGATCTCAGCTTACGAATCTGAAGGAGATGTCCTAGTCATCGTGAGGCCTGAAGATATATTCGTGCACCCATCGGGCGAGCTCCCGAAGGTGAGCGCGAGGAACGTACTGGAGGCTCGAGTCTTAACTGTGAGATATAGGCCCCCTATTTACGAGATTTCCCTAGAGACCTCTGGAGTCAAGCTGAGGTCCTTCTTAACGAAGCAAGCGTTAGAGGAGCTCGATGTGAGAGAGGGGAGGAGGATTTTGATATCGATGAAAGCATCAGCTCTAAAGCTCTTACCATCCGTGAGACCCTGAATCATCTCCTCACAGCTATGACCTTACCGGGGAACTCTCCCATCAAGAACCTAGCCAATCCCGATTCCTCGAGCTTCCTACTGCCCCTACCTATTATCACGAGGATGAAGTCATATATATCCGCTTTAGCTAAGGAAATCGCGACTTCCCTCGGCTCACCGAACTCGATCCTATAAGTCACCTCGAGGCCCATCCCCTTCAGCTTAGATGCTATCCTGTTGAGGAGCCTCTGAGCATTTATCCTCTCCTCCTCCACCTCCCCCGAACTGAGCCCCGTGGGATCTATTATTGAGGTGAGATGGACCTTATATCTACCCTTAAGAGCACGTGCTATATCCTCAGCTACATCCTCATCCTCATAAGGCCTTATGAATGCTATAACGCTCCTCCTATACTCAGCTGGTCTCATCTCATTAGCGGATACTCTCCCTAGGATCGGTAAGCCCGCTAACTTCCTGTAGCTCACATACGTTATGATACCTATGAGGAGCCAGAGGAGGGCTAAGGACCTCCCGATCTTGTGCAGCAAGACTACTATGCTGAGGAGAACCCCAACTGACAGGAGCCCTATAGTTGCAACTAAATTTATCCCCCTCCCCCCTATCCTCAGGTCCCCCGGAACTCTCCAAGGCCTATAGGCATCTCTATCTATCTCCCTCAACTTGGGAAGTGAGAGGTGGACTAAAAGATATGAGATGAGACCAGCGACTGTATAAACGTCAGCTATCTTCTCTAACTCCCCCAGGAAGCTCATCAAAATCGCTATGACTCCCGAGAATATTATAGCTCTAACGGGAGTTCTAGACCTTCTGCTAACTTTAGAAAGATTTTCCGGAATAAGCCTGAATTTTCCCATTGAGTAGAGTACCCTAGATACCCCTATCACACCAGTATTTGAGGAGGCAAGTGTTATCACGAAACCCGTGAATGCTACAAAGATAGAGGCATAACTCCCTATTAAAGGGACTGATTCCACTATGATAACCATGGACATCTCCTTGTGTATTGCGAGTGCCTCCCAGCCAGCTACTCCTAGGGAAGCTATAGAAATGCCTATGGCGAAGATGAGGACGGAAATTGCTGAGAGCTTCGTCGCCACTGGGATCCATTTATATGGTCTCTTTATCTCCTCTGATGTTTGGGCTATGGACTCTATCCCTATGAAGGAACTCATAGCGAGCGTAGTGCCATATAAGAAGTTCTGGAACTTCAAATCGAGCCCAGGTATGTAAGAGACATCCTCATGTATGTCTGGAGCTCCGAACTCGCCTAAGTTTCTTAAAAGCCCCGATGGATCTTGCAATATGAGGAATAAACCGGAGCCAAGTATGAAGGCCTCGACAGCGAGATCTATCGCTACTAGGGCCTCAGTGAAGATCGTGGATTCCCTTATCCCTATGATATTGATGATGAGGAGGAAAAGTATTAAGATCGTGGTCGTTAAGACTAACCCGCTGAGACTTAAGGGACCTATCCCAATGGAGAGTTCCCTTATGAAGGGGAAGAGGAAAGATAGGTATCCAGAAGAGGAGAAAGCGAAGAGAGATATATCAACGATATAGCTTAATATGAGGAACCATCCAGCTAGGAAGCCCATATGATCCCCTAATCCTCTAGCAGCGAATATCTGGGCCCCTCCAGCTAGAGGATATGTTGAGCTGAGCTCCGCATATGCGAAGCAGATCGTTACATAGACTATAGCAGCTATGAGGAATGAGAGAGGCGCTGCTCCCGCTGAGAATAGGAATACGATACCCATCGCCATGTATATATCGGCGCCGACATCAGCATAGCCCATTGAGAAAGCGCCGAAGAGCCCAATTTCCCTCTTCAGTGTGATTTCATCCTGTTTAGATGATTCTTTTCCCACCCGAGCCCACCCTTTTCAGCCCACTGCAACTACGTTCAATTTATTAACTTTCCCTCTGGAGAGCTCGCGCTCAAGTTGGGGCTTCAAGCTTATTCTAAATCAAATAAAGAGATAAGAAAATTCAATAGTATAACTGACGAAGGCTTAAAGAATTTCCATTCTTCACATAATTATTTTTAAATTTCATGAAAATTATGAAAAATCCTTTTATTCTGAAAATTCGGTTAAAGGGAGGGTCAGCATGGGTGTGAAGGATAGGATACTCGAGGAGCTGAAGTCCGGTCCTAAGTCCCTAGAGGAGCTAATTAAGGCCACAGGAGCTAAAGTGGGTGTGGTGAAAGGTCAACTGACGAGATTGGAGAAAGCCGGGAAGGTGGAGAGGACTGATGATGGAAAATATAAACTGAAATAAACAATATTTTTCAAATCTTTTCTTTATGAAATCTATTTCGGATCATATATGAATTTCCGCTTAATCGTCCTGAGCGATCGCAACTAGTCCATGAGATTTATGAGATCAAATTCCTGCTTATCACGATAATCGGAGTCCTATACTTCTCTGAGAGTTTCTCTATTGAGATCCTAGCTATTACTTTCCTTATGGTTCCTCCGAATGTCCCTCTCACTAGGAGGAGCATGTCATGACCTTGTAAGCATTCCTCTATACCCGTGAGGATGCTCCTGGAGAGCACAACTCTAACTCTGGCTTTCATCCCTCCTCTCTCAAGCTGTTCGGCTAGCCTCTTCAACTTACCCTCCCACTCAGCTAGCTCCTCTGAGAAGGTCTCCTCATCTAGGGGAGCCGTCATAGGGATCCTGATGACATGCAATAATGTTATCTCAGCATTCTGGATACCGATAACCCCAGATATGAGAGCTCTAAGCTTATCTGGGGAGAAATCCTCTATTACTGGGAATAATATCCTCCTGGGATTCTCGCTCACTCCTCTAAGATCCTCCCTCCTCTCTTATGGGTGTGAAGCACGACGAAGCTGTTGGTCCCCCTGACTCCCTTCAGATCCATCAGCTTCCTGAGTATCTTGCTCCTGAACTCCTCGATAGAGTCGACCTCTATTACAGCGACTATATCGTAATCACCTGTCACCTCATAGAGGTCGACGACCTCATCTAACTCCATCAACCTCTCGACTACGTTATCGAGCTCACCTAAGTGAGTGTATATGTTCAGGATCACTAGCATAATTATCTACCCCGAGCCCCCTCATTATCTTAAAAAGGTACTCGAGCCGTCATCTCATCGCCCTTATTATCGGTATCACGAGAGCTATCGAGAGAGCTATGTACGAGGGGAGCCACGAACTCGCTCCGGACATCGAGATTATGGGGAGGAAGCTGCTCAAGTACGGGATGTAAGATGTGGATCCTATCTCGAGGGGCTCCTCCCCCGCTAGGTGATAGAGGATCAGTGAGAGCGAGGAGGCCAAGAACCAACCTAAGTAATTGGTCAGCGGTACCCCGAACCACTCACCTCCCGCCTCCCACACCCAGATGCCTCCCTCGACCATCACAGGGTCTAGCGCCATATCCAGAAGGACCATCAGTGAAGAGGCAGTTAAGATCCTCATCCTCCCCGGGGAGATGTAGAGGGAAGCTAAGTAGCAAGTGTAAATGTAAATGCCCCAGGCTATTATCACTGGGATAGGGACTCCTCGGAATGTGAAGCCCTCCAAAGCTAAATAGCGGTAACTCCCGAAGGGGATGGAGTAGTTCAAGCCTACGAACTCGAAGATGAATCCTGATATGGATCCGAATATTGGGAGGAGAATTATCCTCCTCACTCTAGTGCTCATGAGCAATAGAGATAGAGAGAATAGGATCAGCATCAGGGAATCAGCCGTTCCCCTAGCTCCGATTCTCCCCAGGATCGCATTGACTATATAACTGAGCGAGAGGAGGAGAACCGAGGCCTCTACGATCCTTCCCATAGGGGTCACCGCGGGCCGCCCGCTTATTACCTTTTAAGCGCTTAGGTTGGGGTGGAGATCGGTCCATCTTTATGACGAAATCCATCGCCTTCATCAACTCCTCTACTAGAGTCCTCTCCCTCTCATTCAATCCGCTCCCCTTATCGTCGAAATCCTTACCGTAGTAAGCGTTGCCCACGAAGGTCTTAGAGGAATAGATGCACTTCAGCAAGAGGTCCGGATCCCCTGAGTGCAAGTAGATCGTTAAGTCATTTATCACGAGGGCATCCGTAGGTCTTGAAAGAAAGGAAATTAGGATAGGTCTTATCTTCTCCTCATTATCCCTAGCCAACCTTAAAACTTCTTCAGCGTTTCTGCCCTCGATCCTGGGAGCGTGCAAGCCCTCTGGCCTCTCGCAATTCTCTACACTCATGTAATTCGAGAGGGGGAGGCCCACTCCTCCCCTCCCCGGGGCGAAATCCATCAAAGTCAAGCTCCCTATTTGACCCATCAAGCCCCTCACTATCTCAGCTGTCAACTTCGTCTTCCCGCTCCTGAGCCCACCGATTATGAGGGTCCTCTTCCCCACTAGGAGTTCATATCGCATCCTTAATTCCAATCTTCCTCAACCCCTCCAGGACTAAGTAGCCAACTATACTACCCGGAACTGAACTCATCGCCCATGTCACCCAAGTGGCCGTGAGGAGGAGCGATCTACCGACTAAAGGAGCTACTATGAGGGTCGCTATAGTCCCACCTATGAAGACAGTGCCTAGAGGCTCTGAGAGTGCCGCTAGCTCCTCCCTCATCCTCAACTTCTTGAGTAACCAAGAGGAGAAACCGACTACTAGAGCTCCTGGGATACCCCCGGGGTAAGCGAAAATCGTCCCAGTGCCCATCGCTATCCTAATAGTCCCAATTATCACGGAGATGAGAGCGGCCCACCAAGGCCCTAAGAGGACTCCAGAGATCGCGTTTATCAAGTGCTGCCCTGGGTAGACCTTGAAAGCTAGTATAGGGAAGGACAAGAAGGGGGATATCACGACGCCCAACGCAGATAGGACTCCAGCTGTGACTAACTTCCTCATCCTCATGCTATCGCCCTAGCCACTTGAGCTAAGGAGAGAGCGTCCCTCCCGAGGAGGACTATCATGGGCTCCTTCCCCCAATCCCCTCTGTGGAATATGGCATCGGGGACCCTGCCCACTCTCTCGACAGCTACTCTGACTCCCCAAGGTATCGTCGCTCCCTCCCTCGCTTTGACTTCGGGAGGCTCCTCCCTCCTATCGTACCACGAGACCCTCAGCCCCATACTCTCGAGCTTCTCCAAGTTCTCATCGCTGTAAGCTATATTCATAGCTGCCCTTATCTCCCGATCGTAGAGCCTCGATGTGAGGATGTACCTAGCTAAGTGATCGCTCGCACCGAACTCCGGGTAGGAAGTGGCTTTGAGCTTCCTCCCCACTAAATGGATCCTCCCAGGGACAGCAGCGATATCGTATGAACTTCTAGCGTACGGGAGGCTCATAGCTATATTGATCCCGACCTCCGGAGCTATCTTCCTGGCATCCTCTATTCCCTCGAGTATCCTGACTGCTTCAACTACATTCATCACTGTAGCGTATCTCTCAGATTCATTGTAGAGAGAGGCCATGGGGTTGAGTGGCCCGTGCCCCTTCCCCACGGGTATCCCGTACATTATAGCGTGAGTGACCAATTCCTTAGCCACTCTGAAGGCTTCCCTCAGGTCCTTCCCCTTAGCTAGTTCAGCAGTTATCGCAGCTGAGAAAGAGCATCCAGTACCGTGAGTGTTCCTGCTCTCCAATCTAGGGGCCCTTAGCTCCATGAAATCCCCCTCGTAGAAGAGGATATCGATGCTCTCGCTCCCCTCTATATGGCCTCCTTTCACTATCACTCCCTCGGGCCCCATATCAGCTATGAGCTTAGCAGCTCTCTTAGCGTCTTCAACGCCCCCTATCCTCATACCAGTTAGGACTTCAGCTTCCCTAGCGTTAGGAGTCACTACCTTAGCTATTGGAAGCAGCTTCCTGATCAAAGATCCTATAGCGTCCTCTCTAAGTAGAGGAGCTCCGCTCTTCGCTATCATGACGGGGTCAACGACTAAAGGGATCTTATACTCATCTACTTCTTCAGAGACAGCTTCTATTATCTCAGAGGTATGCAACATACCTGTCTTAGCTGCATCTACGCCTATATCACTGACTACAGCCTCTATCTGAGCTCTAATCACATCGACACTCACATCCTGAACTGCTCTAACCTCTCTAGTGTTCTGAGCTGTTATAGACGTTATGGCAACCGTTCCGTGAACGCCCAATGCTGCGAAAGTCTTTAGATCCGCTTGTATACCTGCTCCCCCGCCTGAATCACTCCCAGCTATCGTGAGAGCGACTGGGACCCTCTTAAGATCTATCCACACCAAGCTTCCACCTCCCTAAAGCGTATTGAGCGAGGAGGGATGAAAGGAAGGAGGGCACGCTAGCTCCGAGGTCGGGGAAGTATATAGCTATCACGCTGTAGACTATGAGCCCTATCGACCAAGAAAAGACGGATCTCTTGACTAACTTAGGGGCTCTCTCGTAGAACTCCTCGAGCTCGATGTCCCTCCTCCTCACTAAGAAATATTCCGAGATGACGACACCGAAGAGGGGGGTGAAGGAAGCCCCTATCATGAGGAGGAACCACTCGTAGTTGGATAGGGGCACGAAGAAAGCTATCAAAGCGGATACAAATATCACGGGGACTATTATCTTCCACTGCCTGAGCCTCGGGAATATGTTCTGCAGGGAGACAGCGGAAGAGTACACGTCAGCGTAAGCGTTATCGGTCTCATCCACGAGTATCGCGATTAAAGCGACCCCACCCAAGTATAAGCTGAGTATAGATGCTGCGATGAATTCCTGTCCGGAGATAGCGGCTAAAGTAGCTCCCAAGAAGTAGAACCACGTATTAGCAACTGTATATCCTATGAGAGTGCCCAAGAAACTCGACCTCTCCCTCACGCTGAACCTGTTGTAATCCGAGACTAGGGGCATCCAGGAGATCGGCATCGCTATGACTAAATCTAAAGCTAGCGTGATAGGGAGCTCCCCAGTCCCATGAGACCTCACCTCTGATGTGAAGGCCTGGTAAGTTATCCATATCGTAGATAGGAGGACGAGCCAGACGGCGAACCTCTCTATCCATTTCCTGACGAACGCTAAGGGCCCTCCTATCGCTAACATCAGGACTATCAGTGAGAAGAGGACGAGCCAAAGGATCCTGAACTGATCTCCCCCGAGGATCAAGGATGCTGAATCGCTCATGACCTTGAGCTCGAAGGCTGTCCATCCTACTAACTGGAGGAAGTTCAATAGAGTCGCTAAATATGAACCGTATGTGCCGAAGATAGGCCTCAAGGAGACCATTGTCGGGACGCCGTATTTAGAGCCTATGCTCCCAGCTAGAGCTAGGAGGAGGCTCCCCAATATGGAACCGCTCAAGGATATGAGGAGAGCTTGCTCTATGGTCAAGGAAGGTATCATCAGAGCACCAGCTTGGAGGACTAAGAGCCCGACTCCTAGGCTGAACCAGAGGAAGAAGAAATCTATAGCCCTGAGTACTCTCGCTTCTCTGCTTACAGGCTCAACTCCCCACTCAGGGGGAGCTCTCAACAACTTCCCAGACATGTTCCCCTCCCGAAGACGCCGGAGGGAGGGGTGGGCCAGCATAAGGAGAAGGGCGCTCTCCCTACGCCGGCATTACCCGGATCAGGTTCTAGGGGTCGGCAGCGCACCAGCTGCCCTCTCAGCCGGGTTTCTCCCAGCTCCCCCGGCGCCCTCTAGTGATTCAACTTCGACTATTTTTTAAGTTTTTCTCCCTATGGGTGTCTCATCAATACCCCGAGAATTGGGGGAGTATATCTTCTATGAAACCCTCTTTTCCTTTATTTTTATCCTTAAAGCGTTATAAGCAAATAATTCTCAAATAATTCCCTGAAGTTAGTATTAGATGTCAATGTAATTTAAATAAATTTCTCGGAGATCTAACAAATTTATGTGAGTAGGAGAACTCTCAGTCAGATG
>CAZFIJ010000047.1:0-19620 GCA_964519515.1 uncultured Nitrososphaerota archaeon | reverse complement strand
GCACCCAGGAAGACGGGGACTAAGTAAGAAAAGGCTATCGCCACTAGAATCAAGGTATCTCTAAAGCTATTCCTCATACCAAGATTTAGCGATCTCGCTTCTATGACGAGAGATGCCTTAAAGGCATCATTGGGCCCTCTGAAGAAGAGCTCGGATACTGCAATTGAAAGCGTGTCATACACACTCCCCCCTATGATCCTAGATGCCTTAGCTAAGATCAGTCTGCTCAATGACCTCAAGTACCTCCCTATATAGATCATCATTATCCCGAACGCTAACCCGAGATCCCCACCTAAAATCGGTCCAGTCAACTTACTGATACCGGCTATCATCCTCTTGATACCTAGAAGTCGTATTAAGAAACTGAGGACCATTATGGAAGTAGCTACCCTTAAGGGCACTATTAAAGCCCCGATAATCGCTTCTACTGATCCCAAAGCTCTAGGGATCATTATTATCATGGAGAAAAGGAACCAGAGCGAGGATATCCACAGCGATCTCACCAGATCCTTGAAGCCGCATAAGGAAGAGAGTAAAATCGATGTTAAAAGAAATGAGAGGATTAATTGGGTGTGCTTGACTGAGAATGCGGAGATTGAAACCGAAAAAAGGCATAGGAGGAAGGAGAGAACTGGATTAGCATTCAACCTACCTGTTGAACTTTCCATCGATAATAACCAATCGGAGAAAGCCCTGATGAGACCATTGAAGGCTTTATCTATTTCCCTCAACTTCCCCCCTCTTGATCAAAGCGGGGAGCAGGAGGAGGAAGACGCCGACGAATCCAGCTACGATGTAACCTAGCTCATCTGGTAGCCCTGGAACTGTGTAATCTGGGAATATTCCACTCCATAGGGGCTCAGATTCCTCAATTCCTATCATCTCAGCTGCCAAGTCCAGGGGCTCCTTATAACCGACGATATTAGCTCCTATCACACCGAAGAGTGGGCTTATGAGCACAAGGATAATTATCGCGATGTAACTCTTCCTCATCTTATCAACCCCCTGGCTGAGAGGTAGCTCACTAAGAGGCCAGTGGCTATGCCCTCAATTACGCCTAGGGTTAAGTGCCATATCCCCATCACAAGGACTGTGATGCTCAAGGGATAACCGAAGCTGGGGGATAGACCTAGTTCTAAACCGCAAGTTATCGCTGCTAGCGTTATCCCTATCCAACCTCCCAGAAAAGCGGCTAAGAACTTCCTATTCTCCCCTAGATACTTCAAACTGACTTTATATATCGCGTAACCGGCGAAGACATCTACTACTGCCATGTTGAATGTGTTAGCTCCTAGAGCCGTGATCCCACCGTCGCCCATCAAGAGGCACTGAACGACTAAGTTCATGAACATAGCTAAACAAGCTCCGAATGGGCCTAGAAACATAGATGCGAATGCACCTCCGACGAAATGTGCGGATGTACCTCCAGGGATCGGCCAATTGAGCATTTGAGCCGCGAAAATCGCTGCGGCCATTACAGAGAGGTAGTATACCCCTCCTCCTTCCTTGAAGTACCTCCTACCTGAGTAGATGACGATAGCTAGTGATATGACGTAGAGTGCGAGGGATAATAGTGGATCCAGGAAGCCGTCGGGGATATGCATGATACCATCCCTCGCTCTCAGTAATACCGTTAACTTAAAAATATTACTGAAGATATCAATTTGTAATAACTTGATGGGGAGCTCGTCGTCCTCGGACTCGAACTAACCTAAAATATCACTAACTATATCGCTCAGAAACTCACCGCTACCGTATTTAGCCCATATGAGGCAAGTTCCCTCCCCCGAGACCATGCAGGGGCCATATGGGCTCTCCGGTTTGCATGCCCTCATGAACAAGGGGCATTCCGTAGGCTTAGCGATCCCCAAAGTTATTTCAGTGCATTTGCAACCAGGTAGAGAATCATTATACCATTCCTCCTTGGAGATCTCCCTGATCCCGTATTTCCTGAAGGCATCATACCCCTTGTATTCTTCCTTAAGTGCTAATCCACTCTTAGGGACGAACCCTATACCTCTCCAAGCGGCATCAACTATATCACTGGTCTCCTCTATTATTTTTAGGGCCCTCTCGTTCCCCGATCCCTTAACTGCTCTAGAGTACTCATTGAAGAGCCTCGCCTCCCCCTTATCTATCTGCCTCATTATCTCGAGTATCGAGAGTAGAACGTCTATAGGCTCGAAGCCCGAGATCACGATCGGGATCCCATATTCCTCAGCCACGAATCTCCAGACATCGGCTCCAGTTATCGTTGAGACATGGCCCGGGGCTATTATCCCTCTTATCGGTGAGCTCGGGTAGTTCTCTAGGACGTATCTCATTATCGGGGGCGTCAGCCTATGGGCTATGATGAAGCTCAGGTTTTCAGGCAACTTCCCGGAGCTTATTGGACCTAAAGTCGCCGGAGCAGTAGTTTCGAACCCTAAGCCGAAGAATATCGATTCTTTACCGTCTTTAGCTATATTTATTGCATCTAAGACGCTATAAACGATCTTAACCTCTGCCCCCTCTTGTTTCGCTTCCTCTAAACTCCTCGGCAATCCTCTCGCTCTGGTCCCCATGAGCCTGAAGGCATCTCCGAACGTCATCACTCTGATTCCCTCTCTCGCTAGTTTAACTGCAGCATCCACGTAGTAAGCTGGTGTTATGCACACAGGGCAGCCGGGCCCAGCGACTAGCTCGATTTCCTCAGGCATGAGATACCTTATACCGTAATGAGTTATCGTCCACTCATGAGTCCCACAGAAGTTCATTACCTTTACGCTTCCAACTCTTCTCGATATCTCTCTTATCTTAGAGACGATCTTAGAAGCTAGCTCATCACTCCTCAGATCAGTTAGTGATTTCATCGAGATCCCTCCAGAGCATAGAGGCGACCTGCCCTAAAGCTATCCCCCCATCTCCAGCTGGGACTATCGAATTCAACTTAACCTTGACTTTGAATTCCTTAAGGGAATCCTCTATCCCCTTTATGAGGATCGAGTTGACGGCAGCGCCTCCCGATACGAAGATAGCATCATAATCGCTCCGACTTAAGTATTTAGATGAGAGCTCACCTAAGGAGTAACCCAGCAAGTATATAGAGGTATAAGCTAGATCTTCCTTCCTTCCCTCAGCTCCCAGCAACCTCTCAATGAACTCACTCGTATCTATTACGCTTCCCCTTATCTCAGGTGGTTCCATTCTCAACAAGCTACCTTTCGCAGCTGCCTCTAGCTTCATAGCTGGCTCCCCCTCGTAAGTCCTCTCGAGGCATATCCCTAGCAAAGAGCTTATCGCATCCAAGACCCTGCCCACACTTGAGATCATGGGACATTTACCTCTAGCTTGCGTTAAAGAGATCCTAGCTTCCCCCTCTCCCTTGGGGAGCCCCTTCAACAGATCTCTCCTCCTCAATAGATCTAAGATCTCATCATCGCTCATGAACGTACTTAAGATCCCTATGAGCATCCTCACGGGGTAAATAGTAGCTCTATCACCACCAGGCATCGGCTGGGGCCTCAAGTGCCCCACTCTCTCGTAATCCGAGAAGCTCGAGATCATCACCTCCCCGCCCCAGAGCGTCCCATCATCTCCCATCCCGAGCCCATCGATCGCTATCCCTAGCACTTTCCTCGAGGGCTCCACCCTCTCCTCCACCATCACTGAGCATATATGGGCGTGGTGATGTTGAACTTCTATGAGTGAGCTCCCATGAGCCTCAGCCCATGCCTCAGCTAATCTCCTAGAGGAGTAGCCTTTGTGCATATCCGCGACTATCACCGCCTCGGACGGCTCTATCCTATACACATTTGAGAAGAACTTGAGCATCCTATCCAAGAACTCTAAATTCTCTAGTTCATCTGTATCCCCTATGAATTGTGTCAGAACAGCTTTATCCCTGAAGGCAACTGCTCCAGCATTCTGAAGTTCAGCACCGAAGGCTATGACGGGCTTATTCAGAGTCGAAGGTAGCCTTATCCACATAGGGGCGTATCCCCTGCCCCTCCTCAACATAGTTGCTCTATTTCCAGTGAACCTGATGACGCTGTCATCGACTCTATTGACTATCTCCCTATTATGATGCAAGAAGTAATCGACTATCGGAGATAGCCTCTCCCTAGCGCATTCGACACTCGTGCACATCGGTTTGTTGTGCTCATTACCGCTCGTCATTATCAGTATCTGATCTCTCACTTCCTTGAGGAGCATGTGATGAAGAGCTGTATATGGCAGCATTATCCCTATCAGATCGAGTCCCGGGGCAACTAGCTCTGAAATGCCTCCCTTCGCAGGCATGAGTACTATAGGTCTCTCAGGACTCGTTAATAGGTCTCTAGCTGTCTCATTGACTACTGCATATCTCTCAACTACTTCAACGCTTAGAGCCATGAGGGCGAAGGGCTTCGATGGTCTTCTCTTCCTCTCCCTGAGCTTCCTAACTACTTCATCATCTGTAGCGAGACAAGCTATATGGTAACCCCCCAAACCTCTTATCGCGAGGATCTTCCCCTCATCTAAGAGTCTAGCTGCATCTCTTACCGGATCCTCTGAATGTATCTTCTCCCCATCGCTGTCCTCCATCCACAGTTTGGGCCCGCATTTCGGGCAGGATATCCCCTGAGCATGGAACCTCCTCAGATCCTCTCTATCCTTATACTCCCTCTCGCAATCTTCACATAACTTGAACTCTAGCATCGATGTCTTCTCCCTATCATAGGGCACGTCCCTCATTATGGAGAACCTGGGACCGCACCAAGCACAACTATTGAAAGCGTACCTATAATGCCTATCATTAGGATCGTAAATCTCAGCTAAGCAATGATCACATATACTGAAATCGGGGGGTATCATTGAATATAGCTCAGCCTCTTTAGCGCTTGGAAGTATAGAGAAACCCTCCACGTTATCTGCCTGAGTGAACTTTATCAGGACTTCTTCGAGCCTGGCTGGAGGTGGTTTTTCGTCCAATAGAGCCTTTAGAAAAGAGGAAATCGATAAGCAATTTCCTTCAACTCTTATCTCTACCTCACTACCTCCCATGTTCCTCACATAACCAGCGAGTTGATACCTTGAAGCTAGCCTATGTACGAAGGGCCTGAACCCTACCCCTTGGACGATCCCAGAGACCCTGATGTCCAATGCGACACGATCTTTTAGCATCAGCTCGCCGCTAATACTAGTTCTAGAGAGACTTAAATAATTATCGAGGTTTGAGTTGGGATTTGAATTTTATTAGAGTTCAATTACGTTTCGGGGAACTCTTCTTAGGCTCTACAATTCCAAAGGGATCAAGGATCAAAGATCCAGCTGAATTTCCCGAGGGGCGTTAATGATTATATTTGAGGAAATCTCCATCAATTGAGTGAGGATAATGCACGAATGGTCCCTGGCCGAAGCTATATTAGAGGCTTTGACTTCTTTAATGGAACAAGAGGGTATGAAAAGCATTTCTGAAGTTGAAATTCTCTATGGTGAGATGATGGAACTAGAGCTCGATATCCTGAGGTTCGCTCTGGAGGAGTTGTCTAGGGAGACCCCAATGAAGGATACAAAATTCACATTTTCAGAGGAGAAAGCTTCCTTTAGATGTAACTCCTGCGGGTACAGGTGGGATTTCGAACAAGCTCATTCCTTATTGAGTGGAGAGCTTGGCATAAGGGAGGATCCCACTGGAGAGAGGGAGAGCCCGATACACTTCATCCCAGAGCTCGCCCAAGCTCTCATGAGATGCCCCAATTGTGGCAGTAGGGACTTCGAGATCGAGAGCGGGAAAGGGATAAGAATATCGAGGATTGTCATTGAGAGGTGAGCTTAATGGACCCTCTATTCGAGAGGACGAGGAGTAAGATCAGGAAAATTAGTAAGGTGACCTTAGTCGCCTCTGGAAAGGGAGGAGTGGGTAAGAGCATAGTATCATCATCCATAGCGCTTATTTCAGCTAAAAGAGGTCTCAAAACTGGGCTACTCGATTTAGATGTGCATGGCCCCTCCATCCCAAGGATCTTCAGTTTTAACGGTGAAATCGTGGCTGGAAAGAAGGGCCTCATACCTCCCGTCGTAAATGGAGTCAAGATAATGTCCCTTGGTTTCATGATAGGCGAAAATCCCTTACCTTTAAGGGGAGAGGACAAGAGATCAGCTCTATCATTGCTCTTAGCTATAACAGACTGGGGGGAGCTCGACCATCTAGTGATAGACATGCCCCCCGGAACTGGTGATGAAACGCTCTTCTGTATCAGGGCAATTAAATCCACGAACGCGAGCGCTCTGATCGTTACAACACCATCGTCACTATCCCTCTCAGTCGTAGCGAGGTTAATAGATCTACTGCGAGGGGAGGGAGTGAGGGTCTTAGGGCTCGTCGAGAACTTAGCATATTTCAGGTGTGATAATGAATTGATCAGACCCTTTGGGAATATAGATGAGGGTTTCCTCAGTAGATATGGCCTGAAGATTCTAGAGAGCTTACCAATAGATCCTATGATTGAGGAAGAGATAAAGAGCGGGAAGCTTCTCGAATCCCCTGGGGAATTCAGATCGAGGATAGAATCTCTGTTCGATAAGGTCGTTGGGTGATGCTTATGTGCCTAGGTATACCGGGTAAAGTCTTAGAAGTGAGGGGGAATATCGCTATAGTCGATTTCGGTGGGGTCACTAGGGAGGTCGATGCTAGCCTAGAGGACGTAGCTCCAGGAGATTACGTAATAGTTCACGTGGGCATGATAATAGCTAAGATAAATGAGGAGGAAGCGATGGAGATATCGAGACTTTTGAGTGAGATCTTGAGCTATTAGGTGATCTTATGGAAGGATCGATAAAACTATCGCACGGGTCAGGAGGAAAGGAGACCAGCCTGATCTTGAAATCTCTCATATTATCAGCTCTCTCCGATGAAGAGATGTCATTAAAGGGAGGCGTGGGCCTTAAGGAGCTAGATGATGGTGCGGCCATCCCCTTGCCCGACGGGACCTACTTAGTGGTCTCAATAGATGCTTATACAGTAAACCCTCCTTTCTTTCCTGGAGGTGATTTAGGCAAGTTAGCTGCCTGCGGGACGATAAACGACATTCTGATGATGGGGGGAGAGCCAAAGGCTATTTTAGATTCGATAGTGGTTGAGGAAGGTTCCCCTATCTCAGATGTGAGGAGGATAATGGATAGTTTCATTGGAGTCCTCAGGGAGGAGGGCGTGAAGTTATTAGGCGGGGATTTCAAAGTCATGCCGAAGGGGCAGCTGGATAGATACGTTATAACGACTGCTGGTATAGGGATAGCGAAGAGGCCCATAGTCGACTCCAGCATAAAGCCGGGAGATAAGGTAATAGTTACTGGAACGATAGGGGAGCATGGAGCAGCTATACTCTCCGCTCAGGAAGGTATAGCAGTAGGGGGGAAGCTTGAGAGTGATGTGAGTACTTTAAGCAAGCTAATGCTACCCCTATTAGAGACTTATGGCGATAAAATTCATGCCGCTCAGGATCCGACTAGGGGAGGGCTCGCTCAAACGCTGAATGAGTGGGCTCAGAAGTCCGGGCTCTTCATACTAGTGGAGGAGAGGAAAATCCCATTGAGGGATGATGTGAGAGCATTCACTGAGCTCTTAGGCATAGATCCTCTAGCTTTAGCTTGTGAGGGTAGAGCTGTCCTAGGAGTTGAGGGAGATTCCGCTGAGGACATATTAAGCTTGATTAAGGAGCTGGGTTATGAGGAAGCTTCTATAATAGGTGAAGTGAGAGGAAGCGAAAGATATAGTGGAATAGTCGTTATGAGGACATCCGTAGGCGGCCTGAGGATATTGGAATCCCCTTCTGGTGTCATAGTCCCCAGGATATGCTAAGTTCTATGTGAGAAAGTTTATTAGTTAATCGAAGAGGCTACTTGGATGGATATAGATAGAGTAAGGGAAAGTGCAGATAGGATCATAGGGGAAAATCCAGAGATCTCAGATTCTATCCTACTCTTCCTTGATATATTGACTGCCCAATTGGAGATAATGAATGAGATTATCGAGAAATCGTATCTGAAGGAATTAATTGTTAGAAGATATCCTCTCTTCGATGTAATAGGCATTCCGAAGGTGGAGCCCGAGCTCTGGAGGAGATTCATGGATGAGATAATATCGAGGCTCTCATCGCGTAGAGAGGACCTTAAGGAGGAATTGGACGTCGTTAAAGGATCTCTTCATGAGAACCTGTTCGATCCAGAGACTCTGGCTATTCTTTCCTTTAAGGGAGATATGAATTATGCGAGAGGAGTTTCCATAAGCATTGGAGTGAGCGAGGACCTCCTAAGCGCCCTGGGAATCTGGACGATACAACCTATCTTCATGGCAATGAAGGAGCTCTCTGAGGGGATCGAGGGATGGGATAGGGGATTCTGCCCTATATGCGGGAGCTATACTAGGACATCTTTCATGACGGGAGATAAGGTCTTCATGAAGTGCGAGATTTGCGGAATGGAGTGGGAGTACTCTGGTGGCAAGTGCCCCTTCTGCGGCTCGCAGAAAATCGAGTCCCTTGAGCTGAAGGGAGGGGTTTTCTATATCATGAAGTGCGATGACTGTGGAGCTCGTTGGAGTTTGATGAATGAGGACCTCCTCGGGGGCATTTCGAGGGAGATCTACCCAATACTAACTTTAACATTAGAAAGTATGTTGGACGAGGGAATTTGATCTGAAAAATTTATATTACTGCCTTTACTTATCGATATCCATCCTCTAAGTCAGCTTCAGAACCTCTCTGGAGGTCCCGCTCGGACTAAGTAGAGGAGACCTAGCAATTTAAGATTAACACAACTCGTCCATCTTCTTCAAAAAGCTATCAACATCTATGTCTATGTTTAGTTTTTTATCTCGCAGTATCCGGGTTATTAAATCGAGCACTTTCGGGAACGCCACCTTCACCTCCGGACTGAGCTCCTCCCTGAGGTCAATCGACCTGGGGACTATGCCGATTATGTAAGTCTCTGGCAATTTTCCCATCGCAACAGCTGCGGCAATTATCACCTCCGCGGTGACTCCGTGGCTCCCGACGCTAATTAAATGTTTCAACAGGATTTCCCTATCCACATTAGATCTATCGACTCTGTAAACTTTCACATCCCCCGGCTCTCCATCTCCAGGCGTGAGGGAATCTATCACGAACAATATATCGGAATCCTCGATCTCCTCTAAGAGCTCTATTCCACCGATCCCTCCGTCCACTACCCTCATCCACTCAGGAATACTTAGAGAGGAGAGAGCTTCCGCGAAGTAAGAACCAACACCATCGTCCCCTAAGAGCCTGTTCCCAACTCCTAAAATGAGTACCCTAACTTTATTATGAGATCCCTCAAGATCCTCAGGAATTCAGCCTCCCCCCCAGCATGAGGCGAAGTGTTGACCACGTATATCCCCTCGCTCTTAGATAAGGAAGTTATTACATCGGTCAGCGTATTGATGTCATTAACCCCCAGGAGTGATAGAGATATAGATTCCTTCAATCTCTCGATATCTCTCTTAACTTCTAATTTCTTCACTGTGGGAGCCTCTTCTGCTTGTGAAATTATTATGATGAAGTCTGGATCGTACTCTACTAGTTCCGTTATAGAGGCTAAAGGATAGTAAGTTGTGTCGAATAATTCCACGGTACCGCCTCTGACTTCACTTATCAGCTTCCTTATGCCCTCGAGAACACTCTCAGAAGGTTGAGGGAAGCCCGCTATAACGATAGCGCACCTCTTCCCTCCCATCCTCACGTACCTTCCGGGCTTCACTAATGCACTTCTAATCGCTTCAATGGGGTCCTCTCCCCCCAGAGATATCGCTAACTCCTTTTTAATTTCATTAATATCCTTATTACTCGCGGGAAAAGAATATATTAATCTCTCAAGTTCAATAGCAGATATTATTGAATCCTTTATTTCACGCTCTATTTCACTCAGCCCACCGTAGAGAGCCCCGAGGAGCCTAGCGATCTTCTTCAGTGACATCTTAAAAATAGAAGAAGAAGATTCATACCTTAATCTTATCGAGTAAATAATGCGATATATGAACGGCTCTGAAGGCCCCTCCTGTGAGTTCTGAACCCTTATTCAAACTGAAGATACAAGTTGGACATCCAGTGACGACGACTTCAGCCCCGCTTTGAATTACCTCTTTGGACTTCTCCCTCATGACTATCTCATAATCCTTCAGGAGGTCCCTTATGAAGTCAGCTTCCCATCCTTCGACCTCAGAACTCAAGCCGATCAATCTTTTGAGTTCTTTTAGGTCCTCGCTCAAGAGCGCTATACCGAATCCACCTCCACAACAACGGCTGAAAACCCCTTGACTCTTAGGCAACTCCCTATATCCCTTAGAGGAGGCCTTGAGGATTTCCCTAGGTTCTCTCTTGACACCACTATTCCTCAATTTACATGGATCGTGCCATGCTACCTTAACTTCTCTAGCTTCTATCTCGAACTTCCTAGCTCTATAGAGGTCATAGAGATACTCAGCTACGTGCATAATCTCATAATTCACTTTCTCCCCGATTAAGGATGGCATATGAAATCTCATCTCCTCGTAAGTAGTTCCTCCATGTGATAAGAGCACTTTCCTAGCCCCGATCCTCTTAACGTAAGAGTGGACCCTCTCTAACGTCTTCCTCTCTGATTCCCTATCACCTATGAAAGACCCTATACCGAATTCAAAGCCCAGAGGTTTCGATGGAAACGTCCAATCGATGCCAAGCGTATCTAGAATCCTCGATGTGGAGATTATGGTTTCCGGAGTCAATATAGCCTCTAGAACTGTCGGTAAATACAGGACCTCAGCTCCCTCCCTATCTGAAGATAACTCCTTACCGATCCCTCCTCTCACTTTCTCGATTATAGAATTCCATAGATCCATTGTAACTCCTGATTCGGAGATATCTCCACTTTCAATATCGCTTAAGCGTTTCAGGATCGTGGGGGCCCTTCCTAGAGTGCTCAAGAATCCCCTGAGTATCTTTATCAACTCCCCGCTGTAGATACCGAATGGGCATGTGTTTAAACAATTACCACAATTGACACACCTGTAAGCCATGTAAGTCATCCTCTTAAGGTCATCCTCATCCTTAGGATATCCTGCATTCACTATAGATCCTAGGACATAGCCTACTGCTGTTAACCTCTTTCTCCATACCTTCCTAAGCTCCTCAGCTTTGTTCACAGGCTCATATTCGGGTCCAGCTACTATGTATGGGCAGTGAGGCGTGCAGAGGCCGCATGACACACAGGACTCGAAGTAATGTAATGTAACGGGATTTAATTCCGAGAGAGTTTCATTAACAGCAGAATTGAGTTCCTCATTCATAGTCCTCTCCTCCACATCTCATAAGCCTCATGAAGCTTCCCGTACCAGTAACTGAAGACGAAGTGGAAGAACTTCGTGAATGGCAATATCATGACTAATACTTCGCTCGTGAGTATGTGGATGCCTAAGACAGTCTTGTAGGTATCGATATCGCTAGAGGGTAAGTGGTGCGTAGCCATGTATCCGCTCACTAAGATCGCTAGGAGGAGGATGAGAGCAGTGAAATCCCCTATTCTTATCCTAGAGAGATCCTCCTTGAATTTCTTCGGGAACTTCTCGAGGAGTTTGAATGATGTACCTATTATCGCTATGATCGCTAGTACATCGCCGTTCAATACTACTGTCAGGGGTCCCCATATCGTGTTCACGAAACTCTGAGGCATAGTGCTAGTAGGTGTCACTGGGGATGTCACCGTGAGAGCTGAGCTAGTAGCACTTGTAGGTATAGCTAGGGGTTGGAGTAGGGAGTAAGGTGGGAAGTAGTAAGACCACCATGCTATGTGATGTGAGAGGAGGAAGAGCAGCGGGATGACCCCTAGGAAGTGGAGGAGGAATATTCCCGTGACGAATGTGATCTTAGTCCTCTTAATAGATGCCCATATAGGGAAGATGAATGCTTTTACCAGGGCTAGAACTTTATGCAACAATGAAGTCTTCCTCCAAATGGGTTGAGGGGTCCTCTTGAAGAGGAAGAGATATTTAGATAATCTGTAAGTCATCCCTAATACGAAAATGAATATTGTTGGTAGCATCATGTTATACACTGAGAACTCATAGATCCCCATTCCGATCCCCCTCAAATAGTCGCTAATGGTGTGAAGAGCTTCTCAATTCTCCTGTTGCCTACGAACATATGCACAGCACATGCGATACATGGATCGAAGCTCCTTATCGCTCTCACTATGTCGAGACCGCTCCACTGATCGGGCGGAAGCTCTTCAGTTATTTCCACTCCTAGGACTGATGCTTCATAAGGCCCTCTGTATCCCCATCTATCCTTCGGAGATAGATTTGGAGTGGTAGGCGCATGTATTTGGTAATTCTTTATCTTATAATTCTCTACGACCATCCAATGCCTCACAGCCCCTCTGGGTGCCTCATCGAACCCGAATCCCATGGAGAATGTCGGTTTCTTCCAAGGCCTGGAGGTCTCCAAGCTACCAGATTTCGCATGCTCTAAAGCATCTAGCAAGTTTTTCCAAGCGGCTTCTACATGAAGCGCGAAATTGAATGCCCTAGCTCTCATCCTCTCTATAGTCGTCGAGGCCCTGACCTTAGGTATGTTCCATTCTAAGGTCATCTTATCCCACGTACCTTGGGGCATCTCTAGGACCATATTCGTCTGGGGGAGCTCTATCTTCACCTTCCCTCCATTTTGCATAGCGTGAGCCCACATCCTAGCTATGGGTCCTGCTTCTATCGGGTAAATCTTGCCCTTCCAAACGAACCTCACTATCGCGTTCCAGCTGTACTTAGAGCGCCAATCTTGAGCTTGCGGATGAGGGATAGTTGTCTTATTCCAGGGGTGATATTTCATCAATTCAGATATCCCCCAAACTATCGGGTTACCTGCGGGATCTTTATCCACGAGCAGACCATCCCACTCATCGTAGAAAGATGTGTCCACGAGCTCTATAGTCCCTATATTCATATCAGTCAACTTATCAGTGACGAGCTCTCCATCCAGTATCAAACCGGGTTTCATGTACCTCTTCCTGCCTGCCTCATCTATGTTCTTGTATATCTCCTCGAAGCTCTCACCCAATGAGGAGTAAGCCTCTGGATCCTCATAGGTACCGACGCTGATCAAATTAGGTTTCTCATAAGTTATTCCCTGCCTCTCATAGCCTATAGAGTTGTAGAAGTTCGCGAGATCCTCCCATATTGTAGCTATGAACTTCGCCCAAGCTGTCAATTTCGTGAGCCTGTAGGAGTACTCTATGAGCGTTT
Source organism: uncultured Nitrososphaerota archaeon (assembly GCA_964519515.1). GTDB lineage: Archaea > Korarchaeota > Korarchaeia > Korarchaeales > Korarchaeaceae > Korarchaeum. Next base: position 6,368 of record CAZFIJ010000047.1, on the reverse strand, counting down.
CTTCCGTGACTGTCGCACCTATTCCTCCGGGGATGAGCGTCCTAGGATGAGGATGGCTTCCGTAGAATAGCACTCCCATTTGCCTAGCGATCTTCTGCATCTGTAATGCTAGTATGTATATCTTCCCTTGGAGAGGGTTGAGAGCGTCCATTATATCTCCGATACTTGAGAACCCGTGTACATCTGAGTGCTCTGCCTTAGTCCTCTTCGCTTCATCATATACTGAGGGAGTCAGTTTTGATACGATGAGGCCGCTGTAATCGGGACCAGCTAATATGCTCAGGTGAGTGGGATTATCATATATGTGATCGAGAGCTGCCCAAGCGAGGTTCCTCACGAGGACTCCGAACGGCTTGGGGACTGCACCAAGCGCCATATCATTGGCTTTCACAGAAGCATTTGCGTGAGCTGTTGCACAGACACCACATACCCTGCTGGTTAAGTGTACTGCATCTGGAGGTTCCCTCCCTCTGAGGAATACCTCGAAACCTCTGAACATCGCACCGAAGCTCCAAGCTTCCTTGATCTTCTTCGTGCTCTCATCCACGATGGCTTTTACCCCCAAATGGCCCTCTATTCTAGTGATAGGATCTATGAAGAGTTCCCTCTCGAGCATAACACCACCCCCTACTCCTTCTTCCTCTTAGTCGATTCACTCACAGCATAACCTGCTGCAAGTCCAGCGACAGCAGCTCCTGCTACAGTAGCTGCTAACGTCGTTAGATCGGGGAGCGCTGGAGCTTGGAGAGGTTTATAGAAGGGCTCGAATTTATCCGGAAAACCTGGCATCGTGCATCCAATGCAGACACCCCCGGTCCTCGTGGGTCCTCCTATACCCTCTATCCATCCGACTTTGTTCCAGGGGCAGTTACTCACCGGTCCCTTACAACCGACTTGGAACAAGCACTTAGGATCATTGTCCCCTGGATTAACTCTGAAGTCCCCTGCTGCATAAAAGCCAGCTCTAGGGCATTGCTCATGCACAGTATTCCCGTATATGTAGAGAGGCCTCCAATAAGAATCTAACTTCGGGAGCGGGAGGATACCGTCAGCAGCGAGTATCAAATGACCGAGTACCCTGAGTATCGCATTACCATTAGCTGGGCAACCTGGGATTGCGATAGCTGGTCTTACTTCTCCCGTTGGCGATACTTGCACTCCCCCTTTCCCCTCAATGAAGTTCTTGAATGGTTTCGCTTCCTCCCATCTGTTTATCGCTCCCTTTATCCCCTTAACGGGATCATCGAAGAAGCCGAATGCCCCAGTAGGGCTCCACCCATCCGCAGCATAGCCCCCACTCTCCAGTACCTGCGAGGTGACTATACCCCCGTATGCTGCACAAGTGCCAACACACACTACTGCTACTGCTCTCTTCAACAATCTCCTTACCCATTCATTTCCCGTGACGATCCTCCCTTCTTCCTCCCCGAGGGAGAACCACCAACCATTGTTCCTAGCGGCCACGTCCTCATCGGGGAAGGATCCCTCTAATACTAAAACGTAAGGATCTAACTCCCCTCTCTCCGCTTTCCTGAGATATTCTATGGCATCCTCACCCCATTCCGGCATTATTGTTTCATGGTAGACTAGCTTCACCCTTCCTGGACCGATCGCAGGGTTTTCTCCCACCAGGACTTGAACGAGGTCGGGCGCATCTCCTTCGATTAGAGCAATAGTATCTCCGGCACAATCCTGAGCTTCAAACCATATCAGGTTCACTTTACCTTGTTTGAGGGTCTCTGCTGCTAATTTTTGAATTTTAGGGAAATCTAACATTATTAGAGATGAGAATAGGGCTGATGCTTTTAAAAAATCCCTCCTACTAATTAAGATCCTCCCTGAGACGTCATTAACTTCTGGAGGTTCCATAAGATCCCCGCCCTCTTAAGGTGAGGTAAGGGGTGTTACTGGCATAAAATAAAAACTTTCTGGTACGTGCGTTCTGGAAATTATTCCAAGCTGCACGAATTTTTTAGTTATTATTTTTATAGGTTATCCCTCATTTATATGAAAATTATCGATCTCGCGCTGCATTAAATGTTCTTTATGTACTATATTAAAATTTATTAAAAAATTGATAGATAAATACCTCTAGCTTTTTCTAACTGTCTATAAGAATTTTGATTAATGAATCACTCATAAAAATCTTATAAGATTTAACTCGAGTAATAAATGAATTAATAGATAAATCTCAGTTATTATTTGACTTGTCTGGATAATATATTTTGACTGAACAGAGAGGATTTGACTTTATTCTTAACGTTATTATCAGTAATTCATTATTATAATTTCTGAGAATTATAAAATTATTTTAAGTATTGTAACGTAGAGCACTGGGTGAATTACGTACTTTTCGGGTAAAAGTGTTGTAATAAAGACCTCCAACCCTAATCTTTACGTTGGACAGAGAAGTAATATAAATTTCCTAATGATATATTACAAAGGGAAATTTTACGCAGTTTCAGCGCTGTGATGAGATTGAATTATAATAATAAGACATAAACATAGGTTACCATAAAGTTTTTATGCAATAACAGCTCACCGCCCATGAGGGTATCCCATGGTAGCTCCTGCTACACTCAAGCTAATGCAGTTCGGGGGAATCGGTGTCTGGGAGATCTTGTTGATAGTGCTAATAGCGTTGATCCTCTTCGGCCCTAGGAAATTACCGGAGCTCGCGAAAGCTATGGGAGAAGCCCTAAGAGAGTTCAAAAGAGCGGCTAGTTCAGTAGAGGAAGGTCAAAAGGACTCCTCTCAGCCTCAGAGCAGTGAAGTAGAGGAGAAAAGTAGTATTAGGGAACTGGCTATGAGCTTAGGTATTGATGTCTCTGGTAAGACTGATGAAGAGCTTCTAGAGGAAATAAAATCTAAGGTTAAGTCTACTACCGAAAAATGAGGAACCTTCGATATTAGGTGCATTGAGATCCGAGGGGTCCACCATCTGATTGACGCCTATGATCTTTGCCTCCGTGGATTTAGTGTTTGCATGAAGTCTAGCGTTATTCCAAGCTCCCTTATTATTTTAAGGACTATTAGGCACTTCTCCCTGAATTCCTCCTCATTTATCGTACCGATTGCTGGGCAAAGATCATCTAATTCGCAATTATTAGTTGAGATATTGAGTACGACGGGATATGCCCTGCAGCCGAGGGGTCTGTCCTCATAGATCTTGCACCTCCCTCCCTCGAGGAAGTAGCACCTTCCATGGACGTTTCTTAACCTATAAAAATCCCTCTTCTCCGAGAATTCCTCCCTATTATAGCCCAGTGACTCTATCCTCCTGATATCGCTTTCCGTTAATATCATCTCCGTCTCTATACAACAGGTATGGCACCCCTCTGGGCAGAGCATCAAGATTAAAACTTGGAGCTGCCTAAAACTTTTATGTATCTGGAGAGGGCTTTGAGCGCGGGACTTGAGCTAGGAGCGGACTTCATCGAACTGAGGGAGGAACGTTCACTAAGCACGATAATAAGGGTAGTTGATGGAGTTATAAGGGAACTTAGCTCAGGGGATGAGTTGAGGATAAGCGTGAGGACTCTCTACAATGGAGGGTGGGGTTTCAGTGTCGCGGGATCTGAGGAGGAGCTCGATATAGCATTGAAAGAATCCTTTAAAATGGCTAAGCTTTCCTCTAATTGGTCTTCAAAGTTCGAGGTCGATTGGCCATCCTTCAAGGGAGGTTATGAAGTTTTGGGGAGAGAACCCGCATGGGAAGTCCCCTTAGAGAGGAAAATAAGCATTTTGATGGAACAACACAAGATCGCTAGCTCGATAAAAGGTGTGAAGAATACTAATATTCACTTAGTAGATTCCCTAAAGGAGACTAGAGTCATAAATTCGCTGGGAACGGATACTAGGCAGAAGATCTCGAGGGTCAGGATCTCCTCTTATATATTCGCTCATGAATCAGGGATTACTGAAGCTGCTTTCGAATCTAAGGGAGGGTTGGGTGGAATTGAGATAATTGAGGGGACTGAAGTAGCGGAGAAAGCTGCGAAGAGAGCTGTAGAAGCCCTATCAGCAGTCCCAGCGCCCCCAGGGAAGCATAGAGCTATTTTAGATCCTAAGTTAGCTGGTGTGTTCATACACGAGGCATTCGGTCATGCTGCTGAGGGAGATGCCGTATTGAACGATGAAAGCATACTAGCGGGGATGATGGGTAAATCGGTCGGTGCTCCCTCGATAAACGTATCAGACGATCCCACTATAGAGGGACTCTATGGGAGTTATAGATACGATGATGAGGGGACTGAGGCTAGGAAGAAGTACATAGTGAAGGGGGGAGTTCTCTCAGGCTATTTAACGAATTTAGAGGTATCTAAGAAGCTTGGGATCGAGCCAACAGGGAATGCGAGATCTATGGATTTCAGTAACCCGCCTGAGGTCAGGATGTCCAATACTTTCATAGAGGCAGGGGACTGGAGCTTCGAGGAGATGCTCTCTGAGGTTAAGGAGGGGATTTACGCAATAGGGTCCCTCTATGGATATACTGATCCCGCTAAGGGTCAGTTCATGTTCAAAGCTGAGGGAGGGTGGCTCATAGAGAAAGGGGAGCTTAAAAAGAGGCTCAGAGAGGTCGCAATCACAGGTATGACTCTGGAGGTTCTACATAATGTAGAGGCCATCGGCAAGGAACTCTCGCATGATCCCGGGAGTTGCGGAAAGAAGCATCAATGGGTACCCGTGACTACGGGCTCCCCGCATATAATGGTGAGTGGCATCGTATTCGGCGGGAGGTGAGCTCATGTTAGTTGAGGAAGCTGTGAGATCTGCGATAAGGAATGGAGCCGAGGAAGCAGAGGGATTCGAAATAAGCATGAGGAGGATATCATTGAGCGTAGAGAAAGGGATATTGAAGACTGCTAGCAGCACTAGAGAAACCGGACTAGGTGTTAGAGCCGTAATAGGTAAGAAATTGGGGATAGCTTTCGCAACTAACCCTCTAGACGGGCATTTCGTTGGAAAGAGAGCTTTCATCAACGCTAAAGCATCTCCTGAGGATCCTAACTTCCACTCCCTCCCCGACCCTCATGAAGTGGCGCCACTGGACTGCATCCTCGATCCCAAGATAAGGGACGCTGAGGTAGAGGATGCCTCATCTCTCTTCATGGAGTCGATAGAGGCCGCGAAGATATCCCCTAGCGTAGTTTCCGTATCCGGTATGTTCGATCTCATCTATAGCGAGGTATCTATATTCAGCTCGAGGGGAGTAGATGTTAAGGAGAGCAGGACATCCTACCACATATTCCTAGAGGTCTCAGCGAAAGATGGAGATAGAAGAGGATCTGGATTCAACTTCTCGGATGGTAGGAAACTCGATTCATTGGACCCAGAGAGATTGGGAAGGGAGGCAGGAGAGATAGCTATAAGGAGCTTGGATTCCATGAAAATAGGTGTTGAGGAACTTCCAGTAATATTTAAGCCGAAATCCCTCCCTGGAATAATCCCCTTCATAATAGATGAAGCTGCTAATGCTGAGAATTTACAGTATGGGAGGAGCTTCTTGACTGGCAGGCTCTCTACTCAAGTGGCTAGAGAGGAGGTAAGTTTGATCGATGATGGGAGGATCCCTTGGCTCATAGGAAGCTCCAGTTTCGATGATGAAGGCATCCCTAAGAGTAGGACTGCTGTGATCGATAATGGTATCTTCAGAAGCCCCATATACAATTGGTACGCTGCTAAGAGGGACGGGAGGGAGAGCACGGGAAATGCCTCTAGAGATTATAAGAGAGCTCCCTCTATCTCAGCTAATAACGTCCTTTTGCATGCTCCTAAACTAGAGATGAGTGAAGATGAACTTATGGATGTCAGTAGGGGTATACTCGTGTTATACACAGGCGATACTCCCAATCTAGCTACGGGTGAATTCAGTGGGATGGCTGAGACTGCTTTTCTGATCGAGAGAGGGGAAGTTAAGAAATCCTTGAGGCAAACAGGGATAGCTTTCACGATAGAAGACGCTCTAAAGGGTTTAGAAGGTGTTGGAAGGGACATAGAGCCTGCAGGTTCATATTATGGGGGCTCTATTAGGATAAGAGCTAGGGTCTCGGGACCAGGGTGATAGATGCTCCTCATTAACTTCTGTGGCCAGTACGCTCATCTAATAGCTAGAGGGATAAGGGATCTCGTAGTCCATTCAGAAGCGATCCCCATAAAGAGTGAGTTTAGAGGAAATAATGCCAAGAGGTCATCTGGATCGGTACTTTCGGGGGCCTAGCAGCGTTTACATGTCAGCCCACCCTCTATAGAACCCAGGATACCGGATCGTATACCGATCAGGTCTTAAGGATCTACAACTTCCAGTTGATAGCTAGATCTATGGAAGGGATATAATGAGAGAAATCTTGCTGCTAGAGATAATATCC
>CAZFIJ010000046.1:0-16124 GCA_964519515.1 uncultured Nitrososphaerota archaeon | reverse complement strand
TCTAACAACTTCAAGAGATATGACGAGAGGCTGGGAATAGGTAAGATAGGGGCTATCCTCTCCATAATAGGGGTAAGCATACTCGTGATCTCATTATTCATCCTTTTCGCTACCCTACCTCAGATATTATCGATGATCGAGATGCCAGCTGGAATGAGGGATGAAGCCGCTGGGAGGCAACTTGCGATGAGATTCCTCAGTCTGATCCCCATGGTGATAGCGATGCTCTTAGGCGCCTTGATCTACTTGATAGGCTGGATCCTCTACGGTGTGATGGTGATGAGGTTAGGTGAGATCCAGGGATTGAATCCAGATTTCAAGTACGCGGGTATACTTATGATAGCTGGGAGCTTGCTCTCCTTCATCGGAAATTTGGCGATAATAGGTCTTGTATTGGAGCTAGTTTCACTCATAATGATCTTAGTCTACTCTGATATGTCGATAAAATCGCTCACATCTCCTCAAGCTCAAGCCGCTTCAACTAGTTAATTTTTTTACTTAGTATGAGAGCATTCATAGATGCCAGAGCTCGTGAGAGCCCACTTGAGGATATACGGGAGAGTTCAAGGTGTTTTCTTCAGATCAACGATGAGAGAAGTCGCTTTAGAACTAGGAGTGAATGGTTGGGTTAGGAACATGCCTGATGGAAGCGTCGAGGCTGTCGTCGAGGGGGAGAGGGAGAGAGTGGAGGAGTTGATAAAGTGGGCCCATCGCGGTCCCCCTCTGGCTAAAGTCGAGAGAGTCGAGGTCAGATGGGAGAGTTACAGAGGGGATTGGGAGGGGTTCAGCATAGTAAGGTAAATAAGCGCATCTACCTCAATCATGGGTGGTGAGGGGAATGGCCGGAAGGGGTCTCTCGCTCCTCGGTCTGAGGCTCGATATGGTCTTCACGCTATCACTCATAATAGCGATATCTACCTTCGCCTTCACTCTAATCCTAGGCTCATCCATCGGTCTAATAGGCGGAGTACTAGCAGCATTGCTCTTCAATTTCTTCATGTGGATGATCTCGCCTTACTTACTAGTCTCTATGTACGGGTTGAGGCAACTGAGCAGAAGCGATATGCCATGGCTCTACGATTCTCTAGAATATCTAGCTAAAAAGAGCGGGCTGAAATCGACTCCTAAGCTTTACATAGCTCCGATGGGAGTTCCAAATGCATTCGCATTCGGGAGCCCGGTGTTCGGTTACGGGGTCGCTGTAACAGAGGGTTTGCTCAGGAACCTGAGCGAGGATGAAGTCGAAGCTGTCATAGGGCATGAGATAGGTCATATAAAGCACGGTGATATGCAAGTCATGATGATAGCTACAGCTCTGCCCTCGATATTCCTCCAGATAGGCAGGTGGGTCATGTTGAGCTCTATGTACTCTGGAGGGGGGAGGGATAGGGATAGTAGTGCTGGCGCATCCTTCTTAATAGGCACAGTTCTCATGCTGATAGGATGGCTCCTCTACTTATTAGCTCTTAGGTTGAGCAGGCTCAGGGAGTTCTACGCAGATGCCCACTCAGCGATGACCGTGGAGAGAGGGGCTGAGAAGCTTCAGAGAGCCTTAGTCAGGATAGTCAGGGCAGCTGATCCTAGGAAGGGTGAGCAGTTGGTAGCAGCGAAGGCCCTCATGATAGCGGATCCGACTCAGAGAGTGAGCTATAGTGAGATAAGGGAGTATATGGAGAGGGAACCATCGTTCTTCGAGAAGATCATGAACTTATTCTCAACGCACCCTAGGATAGAGGAGAGGCTCAGGAGATTGGAAGCTCTGAAGTCCCTCTACAGCTAATTTTTTAAACAAGGGTCCCGCCCGATATATTTAAAATTTAATACATTATTTTTATGAGGGGCTTGCGTACTTCGTAGGAGGTGCATCGCTTGGAGAAGATAGCGATACCAGCTAAAGGTCCCGAGGGGCTAGATGCCCTCACCTTCGGCCAGCCGATATACGCACCGTTCTTCACGATAGTCACGGTAGAGGAAGGGGAAGTGAAGGAAGTGGAAGTAATAAGGAACCCTGCATCAACCCTCCTACCTTACAGGGGCCCTAGCTTGGCTTCTTGGCTCAAGCACATGGGTGTGAGTGTCGTAATAGCTATCTCATTCCCTGAGGACGTTATATACAGCTTGACCTCCTGGGGCATAAGGCCCGTATTCATAGTCGGTAAGAAAGTCAGAGAGCTGCTTGAAGCCTATCTCTCAGCTTTAAAATAAACATTTCAAGATTTTTGACCCTTAGATCTCCTCCTCTTCTTCTCTAATGGCTTACTATACTTCACCAGAAGGGATACGACGCTATCCACACAATCCTCATCATCGCAAAGCTTAGCTAACTCGAGGAATTCCCTGAAACCGAAATCTGAGAAGAGAGATGACCTCCCAGCTATATAATTGGCTAGTTTCTCGCTCTTACCACTCCTCTCCATGACTAGCTTCGTCACGATCTTCCTCCTCAATTCTTCATCCTCTATAGGCGGGAGGTGAAGAGTTATGAAATATGAGACGAGGTCCCTCGGGATCCCCCTCTCGCTCAAGGAAGACGCAGTTACAGTCGATCTATGCTGTACCACATCACCTACTTTCCTCACGAAGACCCTGTTTGAGGAGATGAAGTTCACTAGGGTCGATAGATCGACTGAAGACCTCATCTTATCTAAGTTAGGGATTATCAGTGGATTCGGCTTAACGCTCCATAGCACTTCATCTAAGGATGGATCAGCGCTCGGGACGTAGAAATAAGAGCCGGGTATCCTAGTCAGCTCCTCTATGATTAAGCTCTTCAGCGAGATCTTGGGCCCTAAGAGGAGGAAGTGAGCTGAGCCCCCGCTCTTCACGGACTTCAGAATCAAGTTAACGATGTTCCTGAAGTCCGATATAAGATTAAAGAACTCCTCTGATTCCAATTCACCTTCAAGCTCGGGCAATTCTATCTTAGGCATTTCCTCAATGAAGCCCTTATTCTCAAGGGCTCTCTTAACGAGCTCAGGTTTGACGAGCACATAGCTGATTCCCTTGCTCCCTCCGTGAGCTGCTTCTATGATGCCTAAGTTCACTAACTCCAGTACGTGAGAGAACGGGATGTTAGGTGAGAAATCGGATGGGGAGAATGAGGGATATATTAAAGTGGATCCGCACTGCTTGCATTTATACTGAAGCAAGGAGATCCTCTCTAAGTCCGAGGATCCGCACTTAGGGCACTTGAATACTCTCGAATGATAATCGTGTATGAGCTTCAACGTTTGGAGAAGCTTAAAATCCTTCTCCAGAGCCTTGCTTAATCTATCCAGTTCTTGCTCACTGTACGACATAGTTAAGTAATGTGAAGCGAACTTCTAGATAATCATTTCGGCCCCATAAAGATCTTTCCGAGTACGAGGGGCGATTGCCTGAGCTCGATGGGGAAAGCTTAAAATCATCTTGGAGGGGTTTTTCCCGGATCTTAAGGCTATACTTCAGCATTATGCTTCTGGTCGGCTGGAGCTAGTTTATCTCCCAAATAAAGGTCCTAAATGACCCCTGGTAGTGCTAAAATCTTATCTCATGACTCTGAGCCGGCATTCGCTGAATTTCAATCAGCTGATGTAACTTTAAGCCACGATAATCCCTCACCCCTGATAAATGACGTCGACGTAATTGAAGTTAATAGTATCGATTAATCCCCTATCTGTTATCCTCAGCTCAGGTAGGACATCTAGGGCTAGGAGGGACATCGTCATGAAAGGAGATACCCAACTGCATCCTCTCTCCCTCCAGATATCATAAGTCCTCTCCAACTCCTTAGCTACGCTCTCAGGTTCCTCCGTTGACATCAAACCAGCTAAGGGGAGCTTGACTAGGGAGATCACCCTCCCCTCATCTACAGTGACTATACCTCCTCCCACTTCAGCCAGCGTATTCGCAGCTATCGCCATATCCTCATCCCTCAACCCTAAGGCGAGTAAGTTATGGTTATCATGAGCTACAGTTGAAGCCACTGCCCCTAGCTTGAAGCCGAACCCCTTTACGAACCCTAAACCTATGTTTCCAGATGCTTTATGCCTCTCTAAAACAGCTACCTTATAGATACTCCTCTCAGCATCAGGGAGGACCTCCCAATCCTTCACATAGAGCTCCTCGATCATACACTTAGTGAGAACACTACCCTCGATCGCCTCTATCACCCTCACCTTCACCTTCCCATCCTTGAGAGGAGCTTTTATCGAGAAATCGCTGGCTTCTACTTTCCTCCGCAATCTGACGGTCCTCAAGTACTTCTCATCGTAGCTCGGTGCTCCTATCTCCGCTAATAATTTCCCTCCCTTCGCTATTATCTTACCATCCGCTATAACTGTATCCACATCCACCTTAGTTAAGTCCTTCAACAAGAGCATATCAGCATACCTGCTTGGAGCTACGCTCCCTATCTCCCTAGCTAACCCGTAATGCTCAGCTGGATTTATCGTAGCCATCTGTATCGCTCTAATTGGATCTACTCCCTCCTCTATAGCTCTCCTCACTACATGATCCATGTGGCCCTGCTTTATTATCGAATCGACTTCCCTATCATCGGTAACTAGACAAGCATGTCTCGAATCGAGCTTAGCCTCAGTTATCGCTCTTATAGTCTCCTTAACATCGAGCCAAGCGGAGCCCTCCCTCATGTATGCGTACATCCCGAGCCTGAGCCTCTCGATAGCATCTACTTTACGTGTCATCTCGTGAGATGATGATATGCCTGAAGCTGAGTAAGCTGCGAGCTCTATTCCGAGAAGCCCAGCATCGTGACCCTCGACTACTTTACCCATCCTATGGGCTACATTTATCTTACCCATGACCTCAGGATCCGTAGCTAGGACTCCCGGATAATTCATCATCTCTCCTAGGGCTATGACTCCCTCCCATCCGAGCATCTCCTCGACTTCCCTCACTCCTAAGTAAGCTCCTGATGTCTCGAACATAGGATTAGCTGGTACGCATGACGGGGCTGTCACGAATACCTTCAATGGGAGTCCCTTGGACTCCTCTATCATTAACCTAACTCCATCCAATCCCAAGACGTTAGCTATCTCATGGGGATCTATGAAGACAGTAGTAGTCCCTCTGGGAAGCACTACTTTAGCGAAGTTAGTCAAATTGAGCATACTGCTCTCAACGTGGACATGAGCATCTAAGAACCCGGGAACTAAGTACATTCCCCTAGCGTCAATTACTTCAGTATTTGGGCCTATCGTATGAGAAACCTGACCTATAGTAGCGACTCTATCCCTCTTTATGGCCACACCGAAATTCTCGAGGATTTCACCTGAGTTGACGTTGACGAACGTAGAGTTTAGTATCACTAGATCCGCTTTCTCCTTACCTAAAGCCACTCTGACGAGAGTATCGGAAATCTCCCATATATAGCTCCTCATGGGGGGTCAGTTCTGCTCACTCCACATCAATAAAAATATTTTTGGTTCGACTAGGACCGATAATGAGAGCTAAGTGAATTAGGAGATCGTAACACTAAAGAGGGCCTTATGACAATACCCTAATTTTTAAGACCTGAGATAAACCCTTAGCTGGAGGGACTTTTAAGATATAAGTTGCTAATTCTCCCTGAATGCGTCACTAACGTGATCTATAATGAAGCTCCAACTAAAAGGGATAAGTGGATGAGATTAGCTCTACTAAGGATCGAATCATCCTTAAGATGCGTAATAGAGCTCAACTAACTGGTTAAGGATATTTTTTGATCATGGAGAGTATCTATTAGACTGCTGTACATCCCCTCAATCTCCCTCTCCGGATCCTCGATACCGATGAATTTAGCGATGGAGAGATCGAGCTCATATCTGTAGTCCTCGCCTAATTGAGCGTAGAGGGGAGGGAGATACATGTCCATCATCTTACTTATGCTCTCAGTTATCTCATCAGTTTCTCTACTGGGGTTTATCACGGGGAGCTCAAGGTAATCGTTCTCCAGGAACCTGGTCCATGTATTAGATATCCTCCTGCCCAATAAGACGAGGGTCGAGATGAAGAACGTGCTATTTAGCCAACCGACGAGGGGCTTCGCTAAAACTTCATCCTTTATTATGTAAAAGTTTTTGGATGCCGCAACTCTCTCCTTAGCATAATTTGCAAATATCCCCCTCTTTCTGAAGAGCAAATCCACTTTATCTGGTATGAAAACTCGCCCAAAGGGATCTTTCTTCCTCACCTGCTCGTGGACGTGACTGTACCACCGTCTCCCATAAGCTTCGATAGCGGGCCTCGCTGCCCCTGACTCAGCCCCCCATCTTATATAGATACGCAGATCCTCCGGGAGCTCGCTGATATCGGTAGGCGGTACTGAGAGCATGAAAGTATCCACATTAACTTCTACTTTATTATTGTAAAGGCCCGGTCTTCTTAAAGTTTTTATAAGAAATTCTCTATCAATAGCCAACTCTATCTCATTATTTTTTATAACGAGGTGATCCCCTCTCTCACTAGAGATCTTCCAGAACTTATTGGGGATGAAGAAGAACTCAGGCCCGTACATCTCGATCCCCCTTATCATATTCTTCCCTAGAGCTTCCCTCCAGTAGCTGAGGGTCCCCTTCCTCAAACCGAGCTCGAATACCCTGACCAAGATATCCCTCAATCCGCTCTCGAAGAGAGCCAGCCAGTTGATCTCTAAGAACTTAGGGAGGGAATGTAGATCTACGCCGGGATGCACGATCTCGACGTCCGTAGCGTTCAACCTGAGGAGAGCGGTTGATCTCCTACCAGGGCCCTTAGATGCGACTATAATTACCTCTTTGAAACCGCTTCCCTCTGAGAAAGATGCCCTAGATCTCGATTCTATTATGGCATGTAAGCAATACTCGTCCTTCAAGAATGACCTATATCCCCTCCCGTATATAGTGTAGAACGTCGAGGCGGGAAGGACCGAGATCAGCAAGCCCCCTCTCCTCAGGGCTTGATCGCACAGGAACATCGATAGTATATGGAGATTGCTCTCCCCTCTCACGTACTTCCCATAACCTAAACTCTTCATTAAGGAGATGAGGGACTCCCTGTAATCTCTCTCCAAGTACTTCCAGCGGGTGAAGGGGGGGTTAGTTAAGATTATATCAGCCTTGAGTCCGCGAGAAGGGACTTCTCTGAAGGAATCTCCGACGATGACATTTATCGCCTCCCTTCTACCTCCCATCGAGTGGAGGAGTGAGGCATAAGCGAGTAAGGCTGGCAGAGGTAGGGGCTCGATCCCCCATACTTTGAGGACTCTCTCAGCCCCTATCTCATCAATAGCAGTTGTGAGTGTGACTCCGCTACCGAGGAAGGGATCGGCGATCACTACTCCCTCCTTATCGTAAAGATCCTTGACGATAGATGCCATGAGTTCAGCTCCTTGACGCATAGTGTAATAAGTCGAGAACCTCCTCCTCTCATTCCTCGGGATCACCCTCTGAACTCTCCCCTGATAATCTCTAACTGAGAGCTTTATTCTCTCAGCCTCCGATAAGATGAGCTTTATCTCATCGAGCTCTAATTCGTTCACGGGCAATATCGGGGAGACCCAATCCGATAGTGCATCGAGATCACTAGCGTACTCTAGTACAGTTTTCAAACTGACCGCAAGTATACGGAAACTCTCAACGTTCGCATTTATTCCTAACTTCTCCATTATCCTCCTTATCTTCATCTCCATAGCCCTTATCGGATCCTCGAGAGACCGCTCAATCCGTGACGACTATTTTAACCTTCAGCCCCCTCTTGGAGAAGCTCTCTACATTGAAACCGTTCATCTTAAGGAGAACTAAGAGATCCTCGATCCTCACGCCCTCCTTCATCCTCATCTTGACCTCTACGCAATTTATCCTCTCTCCATCCGCTGTCACAGCATCCGATATTATGAGGCTCTCGAGCGTCCCGAACTTCCTGAGGATATCGATTAACTTAGGTATAGCTGCCATCATGGGCTCTAGATGGTCAGCCTAAAAATCCAGTGCGCTCATAAGTACTCCAAGCTTAATACGGCATTCATAAGGCGTAACTTTTTTATGATGAATAGTGTAGTATCGAGGGACGATTTTGGTGACCCGTGATGAGCATTGAGGAGGGCCCAAGTTGGCTCATCTGGATGATAACGGCATCATGCAATCTGAATTGCCCCTACTGCTATTCAACTCACTATCTGAAGGAGAAGCCGTTAGGAAGGGAGGAGGTCGTGAAACTACTCAGGGAAGCGGCATCGAGCGGCATCAAGTACATCAACTATACTGGAGGCGATCCCTTGATTAGGAGAGATATCTCAGAGATATTAGAGGAGACAGTGGACCTCGGAATTGATGCCTCGATATTCACGAATCTCACCCTTTTGAACCGAGATACCGCTTCTAAAATCTCTAGATTAGGTATTGAAGTCATGACGAGTCTTGATGGCCCGCGTGAGATCTACGAGAGGGTGAAGGGCCAGGGGACGTGGGAGAAGTTCTTGAGGGGGATAGATGAGCTCAAGAGAAGGAATATACCGTTTCACGTGAATATAACAGTATCTAAAATGAATTACGAGAGAGTAGGGGATGCGATAATCCTAGCTAATGATTTAGGAGCTGATAGTATCTCTATAATACCATCGATGGCATTCGGAAGAGCATTAGAGACTAAGAGCTTCATAGGAAGGGAAGAGTTCCTCGAGAGCGTCATTCGAGCTGATAGAGTAGCTGAGGAGATAGGGATAAGAGTTAGCGTCTGGTGCTCCCCCTTCTTAAGGGCCCTGAGGGGATTGAGGAACCTCTACTATAGCGATTGCAGGAAGTTCAAGGAGCTAGATATATCGCCCGGAGGTAAAGCCTTGATATGCGATGTCATGGGCATAGAAGTAGCTGATCTCATGGAGGATGGGATAAAGGGAGCTTGGAGGAAGCTGAACGAGAACGAGCTTTACCTAAAGGCGAAGGAGCTACCAGTAGAGTGCTTAGGTTGTGGAGCTTGTAGAGGAGGATGTTACGCTAGGGCTTTCAATTATTGGGGGAGGCTTCCCTCGATAGACCCTCTATGCCCCTATATAATCAAGCTTCCTCCTCGGACTTAGCCTCCTCGACTTCGACTACTTTCAGCTGCTCCTTATACATCTCTATTATCTCCTCCTCAGTCGTCGCGTCCTGAGGCCCCTTATCCTCCCTCCAACCCATGAACCTGGGGAACCTTATCGCGAGGCCAGCGTTCTTCCTCACCTTATCCCATCCGCACGTATGAGTGGGGCTCAGCGTTATCTCATCCCCTAGGACTTGAGCTACTTTGACGGGGACGAAGTATACATCCGCCTCTATGTTAGATATGACGCTCGGGTGCTTATGGTCTATCTTGTAATCCTCGAGTAGTTTAGGTAGTCTCGCGAGCTCCTCATCAGTGAAACCGGATCCCATCTTGCATACAGTCTTGAAGGCATCCTCCTCGGGGGAGTAAGCTGCCATTAGGAGAGCTCCGTAAGTTCCAGCCCTTTTCCCCTTCCCCCAGAAAGCTCCTACGACGACTAGATCGACTGGCTCTATCATCTTGCTTATGTAACTCCTCTTCAACTTTATCCAAGACCATCCCCTGACTCCAGCTTGATATATCGATCTCGGGTCCTTCACGACTAGGCCCTCTGTCCCCATCTCAACAGCATGCTCGAAGAACCTCTCAAGCTCCTCAACGTTTCCATCTATCTCCTCATATTGGACTAACTTAGCTCTCTCATTCTCCCTCAATATCTCCCTCAATATCTTCCTCCTCTCATCGAGTTGCTCATCTAAGAGCTCCCTACCATCTAAGTAGAGTAAGTCGAATGCGTAAGTCACAGTAGGATAAGACCTCATCGCTTCCTCGACCCCGTACTTCCTCCTCCTGTGCATGAGCTCTTGGAAGGGGAGTATCTCACCGGTATCAGGGTTTATAGCTACTGTCTCGCAATCTAGAACTACTTCATGTCCCTCAACAGCCTTAGAAACGTACTCCCTCACATCAGGGTACGGTTCAGTTATGTCCTCCAACCTCCTTGAGAATATCTTGACCTTTCCATCCCTCCAGACGTGGATCTGCATCCTCTCCCCATCGTACTTGAACTCCGCGAATATCCTGGGGCCTATCTTCTCCATTATCTCCTCAGCGGACCTCAACCTCTGAGCGAGCATGGGCCTGACGGGGATCCCGAGAGTTATAGTTATCTCATCTAAACCCTTAATTCCCTTCTCTGCAACTACCTTAGCTATCTTCCCTATATCCGGGTATATATTGTACTTCCTCTCGAGCTTATCTCTGTAAGCCCTCCCCTTGAGGAAAGCCTCAGATAAAGCATCCAAGACAGTCATATCCCTCACTCCGAGCCTCAGCTTCTCCGTGACTATCCTAGCTATGTATCTAGCTTCCAAAGGCTTAGCATCGCTCAAGATACCGGCTATTAGCCTCACCTTCAGGTCCTGAGCCCCTTCTCCAGTAGCTCTCGCTACTCTACTGAGAGTGTCGAATACTCTCCCTACAGTGAGGTCCTCAGTGAAGAAGGATTGAGTCGCTTTCTTACTTACGGCCCACTCAGCTAGCTTCCCTATGTCCCCTAGCTTAGGATATTCCTCCTCAAGTCTCTCCAGCGGGATGCCAGTGGCTAAAGAGAGAGCCCTCAGGAAGAGCTTCTCCCCGACCCCCAGCTCGATGCCCTCGAAAGATGCAGCTATATTCCCTAAGGTGAGATAAACTATCTTATCCAATATCTCCGGTGGAGTACTGAGGAAAAGGTTCTTCAGATAATCTATCATCTCCAACCTTCCTGTAGTTGCCTCTATCTTCTCATAGATTTTCGCTACATCTATGAAATTCACTCCACCTTCACCCTCTTGAACGTTATCTCTTTAGGCGGGGCCCATATGTAGAGGATCCCATTGCTGAACTTCGCCTCTATCCTATCGGGATCTATTTGTATGGGCGTCCTTATCAACTTCTTGTACTTGACTCTCGCTCCACCTACGTAGGAGAGGGCTTCCACGTATATAGCTTCCTCACTCGCGTTGAGCACGAGATCCTCCTTCCTAACGCCAGGGAGGTCGACAGTTATGACTACACCATCTTTAGTGAGCCTCACATCGTAGAGGGGTTCCTCGACATCCCTAACGGCGA
The DNA here is from genome assembly GCA_964519515.1 of uncultured Nitrososphaerota archaeon. Lineage (GTDB taxonomy): Archaea > Korarchaeota > Korarchaeia > Korarchaeales > Korarchaeaceae > Korarchaeum. The sequence continues at coordinate 5,033 of CAZFIJ010000046.1, read as the reverse complement.
AGTAACCCCACCTTATCTCCTTATAGAACCAACCCATCATACCACCCCTAACCTATGTAAGCAGTCGTAGGCGTCTCTCTAACAGTTTGGAGAGTCTTAGCCATTAATTCCTTCATCTTGAGCCTTATTGTCTCGGATTCAGCCTCCAATTGAGCTATATCTATGCTGAACCCTAAGGCAGGCTCTATAGCTTTGAGGAGCTCAGCAGCAGCTCCGGGATCTGGATAGACATCGAAGCTCTGTACCATGACTGCAGCAGCTGGTATCCCCCTCCTTATGGCCTCCCTGAGGAAGTAAGCAGCGTAACCGGATAAATAACCGCCTTTCATGAGCTCCCCGCCCATGTTATTTGCGGTCGCTTTAGCTTCTTCACTGCTGAATACTATCATGACTTGCGGCCTCTCTACGTTCATCCTATTCTCATCAGGTATCCCCCCTATGACCATCACTAGCCTCGGCCTCTTCTTAGCTACCCAATCCAAGACGGCTTCAGTCATCCTGAGGAGGGGTTCCACGGGCAGAGGGACTTCTACCTTGACTATGTAGAGGCCTCTCCCACTGTATATCTTTATCGTATGGGATGCGACTCCCTCCTTAACCTCGACGACTGGCGGGAATATTGGAGAATCTATCTTCCCGACTTCCTCGAGGCCAGCTGTCCTTATTATGTGATCAGCGGAGATAGTCCCCACTAAACCGGCTCCAGGGACGGAGAGTATGAGCACAGGGTTCCTGACTTCAGGGGCGCTCTCTATTATATCAACGCTCATAAGCATCTAGCGATACTACATTACGAAGCTTTAACCTTAACCATCAAAACATTTCCAAATCGAGCTCGAGAGGAGGCTCTCTCAAGATGAATTCATCGATCTTATCTAAGAATTCCCTCCTCTTCCTCTCATGATCCTCAATTAGATTTATCAGAATCTCCTTCGCTCTCCTCTTAGCTTCCTCGCATCCACGAGCTCTGTCCTCGATGTAAGAGGCTAAGGCATCATCGTAACCTTGAATATCGAAGGCCCTCAAGTAATGGAGCGATGGCGGGAGTTCGATGCATGGGGATCTATCTATCTTCTCCGCTATAGAGTCAGCGGTATCCCTGAGGAATATAGCTGAACTCGGATTGCTGGTCCCCATCTTAGGTTCCCCATTCACCCCGGGGAGGAAGACTGAGTGTATTAACGCGGGCTCCTCGAGATCGAGCCTCCTAGCGGCTATTAAGGAGGGCATCATGAGGGGATGTTGATCTACAGCCATTGGGATGATGCACCTATACTTCCCCTTGAAGAGCTGAAATATCAGAGCTGGTAGGGACTGAAGTAACGCGTAATACAGTATAGCTGGATTAGAAGTATCATCTAACTTCGTGAAGCTCTTCAGTTCAGCTATCCTGAGCTTCTTAGCTATTATCAAACTCGCGGCGTAGAGCCAATTGGACTCGCTGTCCCATATTATCCGAACCTCTCCATCGAAGAAGGCCAATACATCAACTATATTTTCCCTAGCCCATCTCCTAGCTTCCCTGAAGCTGAGATCAGGCCTGAGGGAGTACTTCTCATCATCAGATACCTGGAAGTACAGAGGGGAGTTCAGCTTCTCCTGGATGAATTTAGCGAGCATGAGAGGGACTAGATTTCCTATATGCATAGGTCCTGAGGCTCCTCTTCCAGTGAATATGTAAGAAGGATCTCCTCCTTTGACCCCGAGGAGGAAGCTCTCCAAGTTCTTATGAGCGAAGAACACATCCCTAGTTATGAGGTGATGATCCCCCAGGACTCTCTTCATCAAGATCTTGAGGTTCGAATCTATCCTATCTATACCGAAATCGCATAAGAGCCTCTCATAATCTACTCTATCCCCCCTCACCTCCCAGGGCGTCACTCTGAAGCTCGGGAGCATATCAATCACCTATGAGCTTCATCAACTCCCTGAAGGAGAAGCAGTCGCCAGCTGGGTGGAACCTGATGGTCTTTATCCTCGGGAACTTCGACCTCACTTTCTCGAGCATGTAGTCCCTATCGTCTACGAAGACCACTTCCTCCTCCCTCACCCCTAAGCTACTCAAGATCCTCTCCATCATGAGCTGCTTCTCCGGATGGGGCTCTATCATCAACAGATCGAAGTAGCGATCTAATTCGAAGGCTTTCAGGACCTCGAGGGCCTTATCGAAGTGGTTCCAACTGCATGTCGAGAGTTTAATACCTCTGCTCTTAACGAAAGAGAGGAACTCCCTCACATCATCCCTCAGCGTTACGATCTCACCCCGTCTATCCTCTATCATCCTCTCGCTTATCCTCCTGAACGGGGGAGTCAGATCGCTCACATTATGATGATCCCAGAGGACTTTATCCAGATCTAGCACTATCACTTTAGGCCTCAACTACCCCTCCCCTCTCCCTCAACTTATTCGATATGAATTCCGATGCCGCTCTGACGTTCCCCTCAGCCTCATCCTCATTGAGGGATGATGACGTCACGTTTATCCTCAAGACGGGCTTCATCACTTCGTGGCCTGAGGGATGGCTCTTGATATAGACATCGTACTTCCTCATGGCCTCCTCTAATATAGGAGCTGCATCTGACTCAGGGACTCCTCTGACGATGAGATCGATGCTGCTATAATAGAGTCTCGGGGCCCTAGATCTTACGAGATCCTCCACCCTCTCGAATATATCCATCATCTCAGAGGGCACTCCAGGTAAGACCAGTATCAGAGCTTTTCCCTCTTCCAATAAGATCCCCGGAGCCGTCCCGACAGCGTTATAAATAGCTTTAGAACCTTCAGGCATCATAGCCATCTTAATCCTATGTTCAGTCAGAGGGAGGTTCCTCTCAGCGTACTTCCTCTCTATCATCCTTAGAGCTTCCTCATTAATCACATGCTCCCTTCCGAGAGCTTTAGAGAGGCACTCAGAGGTCATATCATCGAAAGTAGGCCCCAGACCTCCTGTGGAGACTATTAGCTCCGCTCCCCTATCTATAGCGAGCCTGAAGGCCCAAATTATATCTTCGCAATCGTCCCTAACGGTTATCGCGCATCTGACTAAGTAACCATCGATAGTGAGCTTCTTAGATAGCCAAGAGAGGTTGGAATTGACTATCCTCCCGTTCAGGAGCTCATTCCCTACAGAGATTATCCAAGCCTCTGGAAGCTTCATCCCTCAGCATCACCTCTAGCTTACTTATCCTCACTTTAGCTCTCCTCAGCATTTCGTTAGCGGTCCTCACTATTAAGCGGATCCCCTCCTCATCCACTATATCCTTACCCTCTAGCCTGAGGGGGATTTCGAGCCTCTCAGTCCCTCTAGCCTCTATAAAAGGCTTGGGTAAGTTCATTATGCATGCTCTCTTGAACCCAGCCCCCCTCATGATCTTGAGGAGGAAGATAGAGGTCTCTAAACTGCAAGTGAAAGCATGTACTATGGGTGGGAGGAGGGCTAGCCAGACGTCATCCCCTCTGATCCTACTCGAGATCTCATCCGGCTCCACTGGTGAGTGCCACTTCCCCAAATTGATCATATCGAATTTCTCCCCGGGTACTTTAGCTTGGTAGAGCTGTATCCTCCCGGAGCAACTGCTAGTAGTGTAAGCGAATGGGAGGGAGTTTATCGCATCCAAGAGGCTCAAGATATCAGGATCAACTCTCCCTTGAGCTATATGGAGCTTGAGCCTCTCTAGAGCTGCCCTCTTCCTCTCCTCCCATTCCAATCAGAGACCCCTAGCCGCTAACTCCAACGCCATCTTGAGTTGTGCTTCTACAGGCTTGGGGAGGCCCTCTATCTTGACCTCCATGAACCCCCTCACTAAGATACTCCTCGCTTCCTCCTCACTGAAGCCTTTCGTCATCAAGTAGTAGAGCTGCTCCTCACTGAGCTTACCTACAGCTGCCTCATGGGAGAGCTGGACGTCATCGACTCTAGCGTCGAGAGCTGGTAGTGTCAGTATCCTAGAGCTATCTGAGAGGAGGAGCCCATCGCACTCTATGTGCCCCCTAGCCCCCTTGCCCTCAGCTGATATGAGGGACCTCGTTATCACATCAGCTCTGTCCTTCGTTATCACCTTGGATATTATCTCAGCTGACGTACCCTCTGCCCTCAAGAAGACGCTCCCCCCTATATCGATCTTAGATTCCTTAGGAGCTACTATCACTGAGGAGAGGTAAGCTCTCGCTCCCTCACCTACTAAATAGACCTTAGGATCAGTCTGAAGGCTGGCTATAGGGCTCATGTTTATGTAGTGGCTCACGTACTCCCCTCCCCTCTCCACTATGACTCCAGTCCTGGGCCTGACGTGAGAAGTCGGGGCCCATTGATGTATCATAGTGAAAGTGAGCCTCCCTCCTTCCTTGACGTAGAACTCGGAAATGCCTGCATGCAAGCCGGGAGCCTCGACGGAAGTCAAGCATCCAGTTATAACGTGGAGCTCTGCTCCCTCCTCTACTATCACTATGTTGTGAGGCGCTTGTATTGACCCGGGAGTGGAGAGGAGTAAGCATGATAGGACTGGCTGCTCAACTCTCCTACCTCTCTCAGCTATGAATACGTAACCTTCATGCCCCCCGAATAACTCAGCTGCTGCTGTGTACTTATCCGTATCTATCTTAACGGCGTTCCAGAAGTAATCTCGGATGAGGCCCTCCTCTAGAGCTCGCGAGAGAGTCAATACTTTAACTCCAGGTATAGCGGGCCTGACTTCCACAGGCTTATTATCTACTTGGATGTAAGATGCCCTCTCAGGCTCAATCCCGATTCTGGAGAGGGTTTCCAAGTCCATAGAGGGCCCAGCCTTGGGCTTGAGGAAGTCCTCTATCCTTAGATCTATCCCATAGGGGGAGGGTTTACTCAATGCCTCCTCAGCTACTCTCTTCAACTCGAGCATCAAATCACCTTCAGGCACCTCAAACATTCAGCGAACCCATATCTCTCTATATCCTCTATCAAATCCACGGGATTTCCGAAGCACTTAACTTCCCCATTCAAGATTATATATGCTCTATTAGCGTTCCTCACGTGCTTCAGTATCTTCCCCATATG
>CAZFIJ010000045.1:0-6994 GCA_964519515.1 uncultured Nitrososphaerota archaeon | reverse complement strand
AGCGCCCCTTCCAGCGCTCGAGGACTTCCTCCCCATCAAAGAAGTCGTCAAATCTATCCAGAAGCTTCCAGCGCCAGCTGCATCCATTAAGGCCCCATATAAAACGAATAGAGATACATAAGAGGCAGCTACACCGAGAGGAACGCCATAAATACCATCTAAAGTCATCACTAAATGCCCGACTATCCTCTCTATATCGTATCCTTTATGGGATAGCGGACCCGGTATGTAGTAACCGAAGTACATGTAAGCTATGAAGAAGATCACTATTATCGTTAATACCCTCCCAAAAGACCTCCTTGTAGCTTCTATCAGTACTATGAGGAGAATTATCCCGAAGACCACGTCGTAAAAGTTCGGTATTGTCGATCTGTAGACGTAGTACTCATCAGATACAGCGTAAGCTATTGAAATTACTGCAAGCGATCCTAATATTAAGTCGAATATGAGGGCTATTCTGCTCTTGAAGAGCTTTCTAGATGGCGGATATTGGAGGAGCATGAAGAGGAGGACTAAAGCTAGGAATACCATCCTGAAGCGATAAGTCTCTATTATGAACAATGCTCCCAGGATGCACCATAGGATCATCGAGATTCCAACTGCCATAACAAGATATTTTGAGATCCCTCTGAATTCCCTAATGGCTCCTTCCTCCTTCTCAGCCTCACCCATTGGAGCCACCGAATCCCGTGCGGATTTAAAAATATAAATATTTCGTGGAAGATTTTGGAGATATGATGTCGCACACTCTCAATGTCACTCCCACCACGCTCATTCAAGGTAGAGCATCAATAAGGATGGGAAATTTGAAGGATTTATTGAATGATTCAATACAAACTAATAATTTTTCATATATGCGAATTCTCATTAGTAAACATACCGATACATGATTGTTACAAAAATTTAACTTCTCTCAATAAGTTTATAATTATGGGGGAGCGTACTGAAGTATGAAGGTGCATACTGGGAAGGGGTTCGAGCTCGAGCTCCCATCGACTTACATCGATATGATGGAGGAAGCGGAGGCAACGATCTCCGAGCTATTAGCTAGATATCCTAAGGCCTCGAAGATGTGGAATCTCCTTAAAGACGATCCTGAGGTCAATGCTGACTGGGACATGTCGAATTACATAGCTGTAGCGAAACTCGGTTATAACGATCACGGGGAGATCCACGCGAAGATAGTAGCTGCTAACGCCCTCAAGATGCTCAAGTTACTCTTAGAGCATGGGATAATGCCGAGCGTAGTCAAGGAGAGGGCTGGTGATGAGGACGATGCGAGTTTGATAGTTCTCACAGCTTCCCTGCTCCACGATATAGGGAATCAAGTCCACAGAGAGGGCCACCCTTCGTACAGCGTTTATCTAGCGATTCCGCTACTGAACAGGCTCCTCCCTGAGATATATGAGGATGAGGAGTTGATGTACGAGATCAGAGGGCACATATTACACTGCATAGTATCGCATGAAGCTGATACGAGGGATCTGACTGAAGAAGCTAGTATAGTGGGCATAGCTGATGGTACGGATATGACTAAAGGTAGGGGGAGGCTGGCTTTCGATAAGGGGAACGTCAACATACATACTGTATCAGCGTTGAGCATAGAGGAAGTGCACGTCAAAGAGGGGGAGAGGACTCCCATTAGGATAGAGGTCCACATGAACAACAGCGCCGGCATATTCCAAGTGCAGGAAACTCTGGGTAAGAAGATAAAGGGCAGCCCTATAGAGGATTACGTTGAAGTCGTTGCGGTGACGATGCCTGATGAACCTAGGATGGATCAGAGGATAGTGAATCAGTTAGTCATAATGGAGGGGAGGTTCAGGCCCAAGGATTAACCTACTACAGTCACTACCACGTCCCTCTCCCTAGGGCCATCTAACTCTATCAAGAGTATGCTCTGCCAAGTCCCCCTCAGGACCCTGCCTGAGGAGACTGGAAAGGCTCTAGAAGACCCTATGAAGGACGAAGCTAGATGAGCGTGAGCGTTATCGTCTATCTTATCATGCTCCCATCCCTCCCTCACGAAATCCTCCCTTATCTTCTTGATGATATCATTTATGAGGCCCCTCTCATTCTCATTCGCCACTAAAGCAGCTGTAGCGTGAGGGAGGTGAACTAAGCAGATACCCTCGCTTATCCCAGACCTCCTGACGGCGGCCTCAACGTACTCCGTTATGTCTATCACTTGGATCCTCTCCCTACTCCTGACCTTCAGGGTCTCTACGTAGGAAGTCATATGCCTCCGGGAATTAATGGGATAAAAAGCTTCTCTAATGCGAGCTCAGATCCCCTCAGAGGGAATTTTGCGAGACCGGATCTCATATGGAGAGTGGTGTTTGAGATAGATAATTCAATAGAGGATCTGAGATAGCCCACCGATGGATATCTTACTTTCGTGAGATTGAATTCTGGACTTCTCCTCAAGCTATTGCCTGAGGACATCGAGCCCTTACACCCAGAGTTAATTAAAGCGATAAATTCTTCCAAAGATACACCTATGATACCCTGGGAAGAGTATACGTGAGGGAGATCCGGGGGCGTTGCATAGGATGGAGTTCTATGCGACGTGCACTCCGGGGCTCGAATTCATCTCAGCTAAGGAGATAGAGGGGAAGAAGCTCGGAAGAGTTATTGAATTGAGGGAGGGTAGGGGCAGAGTGCTCTTCGAGTCTGAGTATGATTTAATCCCCTTATTGAACTGCTCCCTCAGGAGCGTCGAGAGGGTAGTGCTCCTATTAGCTAGGGAGAGAGCGAGTGACTTAGATGGAATATATAAAGCAGTCAAGAGGATAGATTTCAGCTTCATAAGACCTGAATGGAGCTTCGCTGTCCGATCGAATAGATTGGGGGAGCATAACTTCACTTCAGTGGATATAGGGAGGGTAGCGGGGCAAGCGGTCATAGATAGCTACATCGAGGCCAAGGGGGTTAGGCTGAAGGTGAACTTAGATTCGCCTGACGTGATAGTGAGGTGCGATCTGATAAAGGACGAGCTATTAGTCGGCATAGATACGACGGGAGATGAGGGGCTCCATAAGAGGAACTATAGGGTGTATCAACATCCAGCTCCCTTAAACCCAGCGTTAGCTTCCTCACTAATCTACTTATCTGAGTGGGGTCACGAGCACTCCCTCCTCGATCCCTTCTGCGGTAGCGGGACTATACTCTTCGAAGCCGGGATGATAGCTAGGAACACTCCAGTATGCAAGTTCAGGAGTAACTTCGCTTTCCTGAAGTTCTTCGGGGAGCTCCCAAGGTTTGAGGAGAGAGATGTCGAGCTCAAGCTATATGGCGTCGAGAAGTTCAGGAAGCATATAGAGGGAGCTGAGCTAATAGCTAGTTACGTTGGCATATACCCTAAGTTCATTCGAGGCTACGCTGAGAGGATAGGGGAGTACTTCGATAGCGTGGATTTCATCGTAACTAACCCTCCATATGGCTTGAGGATAGGGAGGAAGGGGACCATAGAGAAAATTTATGCTGAATTCCTCAAGGCCGCTAGCTCGATACTCAAGGAGAGGATGGTCTTGATAACTTCTGAGACATCTATATTCGAGAGACACGCTCGAGATAACTTCGAGGTCATTAAGAAACTTGAAGTCATGTACGGTGGCCTGAGGACTTGTGTTTATATCGTAGAGGTATGAATAGAAATGGATTTATCTTTATCAAGTCCTTATTGAGGATGCCTTACAACTTCAACTTCGACCTCTCATCCCTACCTAAGGGCTTCCTCTCGGAGATAATCAAAGCGTCTTATAATGCTAGGATCCACAGGAAGCTGACTTCTACAGCTAGGAGGATAGTGAAGCTCTTCAAACTGGAGGAACTCACGGGACTCGACTTAGAGAAAGCTATATCTCTCGTTGAAGACCTTCTCGAGATATTCATGCTCAATGAGATGAACAGAGAGAAGTTCGAGGGGGTGAGGAGGAAGGCCCTCTTCCTCCCCCATTGCTCTAGGAAGTACATGGACTCGAGATGTAAAGCTGAGTTCAGGGAGGATCTATCTACTTACGTTTGCGGGAGGTGCTCTGATGATTGTCTGATAAGGAGAGCTAGCGAACTCGCTGAGGGGAGGGGATACGATGTCTACGTAGTCCCGGGGGGATCTTGCATACCTAAGATAATAGAGAGGATGAATTATGAAGCTGTAGTAGGTGTAGCATGCGGTATGGAGCTCCTCCTAGCTTATCAATACTTGAAAGATTTCCCAGCTCAAGGTGTCCCTTTAATGAAAAATGGATGCTCTAGAACTATCTTTGACCTCGAATCTCTCGAGAGATCCCTTCTCTGATGGTCGAATTGCTCTAATTTTCAAGGGGAGCCTCGAGACCGAGAAGAGCATCGCTGATGCCATTACGATAGACTGGAATTTGAAGGTCTCACTGAGAGCCCTCGAGAGGAGATTCACATTTCCCAGATCAGCTGGATCTATTAACTCAGCAGCTATGAGCCTCGAGGCTAAGTCATATGGGATGAAGCCCGTCATCAGAAGGACGCTCAAGTTTAAGCTAGCGGCAAACCCCACATTGAAGGATAACGTCCTTATGGATGAGGCAACTCCCCTCCTCTCTTGAGGGGCCCCGATCATTATCGAACTAGCGTTAGGGGTGACGAAGAGACCAGCGCCACAACCTAAGAGGGACATCGTCGAGAGTATGAATCTCGTGGATGTCTGTGTTGAGAAAAGGGACATCATGTAGAGGGAAGTCGAGGAGAGGGCGAGGCCTAGCAGTGTTATAGGAGCATAGCCGTAGTTATCGGAGAGCTTACCGCCCAGAGTCCCGAATATCAGGAATGCGAGTTCGAATGGGAGGAGGAGCATTCCAGTTGAGGACGCGCTCAATCCCTTAACTACTGAGAGGTAGATGACCAGCAGTACTGTGACAGAGCCGAAGGCCAGGGAGTAGAGGAATTGAGCTACTATGCCTCCGGTGAACTGCCACTCCCTGAAGATCCTCAGATCTAGAGCGGGGGAAGGTGACTTCAGCTCCCAATAGATGAATAGGAAGATTATCAGGGATCCGAGGGACGCTAGGATGAGGGATGCTCCCAAATAAGCACTACCGTATGCAGCGAGCGTGAGGGATAGGAGGATTAATGAGACTGCAGAAGTGAAGGAAAGGAACCCCAGATAATCTACTCTCGCTTTAACTGGCCTATAAACTTCTTTGAGTCTCATTCTAGACCAGAACACTGAGATGAGTCCTAAGGGCACGTGAACCCAGAAGACCCACCTCCAACCCAAGTTATCTATTATCAAGCCCCCTAAAGTCAAGCCGATGAGGGAACCGAGCCTGAAGGCTATCTGATTGACCCCTATCCATGTCCCTAACTGATCCTTCGGTACGGAGTCTGTTATTATCGCTAAGCTCAGGCTAATGAGGAACGCGGCTCCGATCCCTTGAAAGAGCCTCAGGGAGATCAATTGAAATACGTTAGAGGAGAAGCCGCAGAGTAGAGAGGATAGGGAGAAAAGGGCGAAACCCATTGAGAAGAGGTTCACCCTCCCATAGATATCGCTCAAGCTCCCGACGATTAGTTGTACAGCTGTAGAGCCGAGCATGTAAGCTTGAGTCAACCATATCACTTGCTCGACATCAGCTCCCAGGGAGTGAGCTAGTTCGGGTATCCCGACCACTAATATCCTAGCGTTTATCCCAGTGAGGAAAGAGGCTAGGGTAGTCACTGAGAGCACGTGCAGTATTTCTTTTCTTCCGCTCATTTCGACCTCACTACCCCTCGCAATATAAATAACTTGATCCCTTCAGAGACCCTTCGAAGATTGAGGGATGAAAATGCTCCTTTGGGGATCATAGCTTAACTCGAAGCCCATGAGAAGCTGACTCGATTAGGGAGATATGGGGGTCTTAATTCAGTCGCATATATCGATTGCTTGAGATCAGGCCTCCTCTACTTGAGGGGGATCTCCGGGATCGTAACGCACCTCCTGACCTCTATCATTCTAGCTCACTCCCAATCGATCCCCTGTCCCTTAGATGACCGTGAGATGCTACTCCAAGTTATTTTGGTGTCAGCCCCCTTCTCCCCCTACTACTCATGAGAGCAGCTCCTTCAGGAGGTCCGATATTAAATTGAGGATAGGGAGAGCGGGCTTACTTTCAGAATTGATCGGTCCCCTAATATCCTAAGATTCTCAGCTCTCCAGCACTAGATTTGAGGATCAAATTTATCTCATGGATCTTCGTCTTCCTCGCGATACTCTCCACCCTCTGAAGAGGTTTGAGCCCCAGAGAAACCCCAGTTGAGATCCGTTCAACTCGCCCCACGCAGGAAGGTCGGCCATCTCCTCTATCCTCACCTTTATCTCCGCCCTCTCAAGATTGCTTTTAGGAAGATTACTCGATTTTATTAGGATGTCCACATCACTGCCTCCTGTCGCCTCCCCTTTCATGACGCTCCCGAAGAAGTATATTTCAGCATCTGGCATCAATTCCTTAGCAGCTCTAGCTATCCTCTCCACATACACCTCCCATTCTCTCACCATTCTCGCCCTCTCGATCATTAAATCTACTTACTTCTCCATTTTAACACCTCCTCTGCTACATTCAGGAGTTCTTCTGCCTCCTCTCTCGTAAATTCTCTCGCCAGATATGATGAAATATAGATGTCCTCCATCGACCTGAAGATTGGAAATGGGATTTTGAGTCCCTTCTTGATGAAGTCCTCGAGTCTTTATCGGCTTATAGATTGACTTTCAACCCGATCCCCGTTAAGATCACGAGAGAAGATCCATCTATCCTATTACTATTCAACCACTTCTTATAAGCTGCGTAAGCTACTGCTGAGCTCGGTTCAACGTATAAGCCTTGGAGGGCGAGTTCCCTATGGGCCTCTACTATCTCACTTTCCTCGACTATCTCAGCATCGCCTATCCCTCTGATCTCCTCAACCATCATATTTAGCAAGGGAGGATTCGGGCTTATGAGGGCATCTGCAACGCTCTTAACGATCTTAGGTGGGGAAT
>CAZFIJ010000044.1:0-67229 GCA_964519515.1 uncultured Nitrososphaerota archaeon | reverse complement strand
GCCGTCAGGATCAGATGCTTCTGCTACGAATGTAACCTTTTCATTCGGCTGTGCCGGATTTGGATAAACATCTTTAAGTTCCACTACGGGCGGATAATTAGATTTTGTGATAGCTATCGTAGCAATGTAAACATTTGATTCCCTACCATCGATCAAACGCGTCACGCTCACTTTAACTGTATACTGCCTGTAGTCCTTATAGGTATGGGAGACATCCATACCATAATAAGCTATTATAGAAGCTCCCTTTTGCGTCTCATTTATCTTATAACCGCCAGCTTTTTTTAGAGTCTGCCCATCACCGAAGTCCCAAATCCACTCCCTTGGCATGTTATCCTCAGTCGCGGTTTTCTCGAAAGCTGCCACAGCAGTGAAGTAGACGGTAGTTCCTCTCACTGTATATGATAAGCTGACTATCTTAGGCGGGGGGAGCGAAGATGCGACTGCTTCACATCCGGTATCTGCCGAAGTGCTTATCGTCATGAGCAGAATTAACGCTAAGCCTGTGGAAACTAACATTTTCGTTGCTTTCATCGAGCGATAACTCCGGGATCACCTAAATAAATGTTACATGCTCTAATTCTTAACTTACTAATGCAACCGTTTCATATGTTAGGATTATCTGAGAATTCAGTAAATAGATAAAAATTTGAAGATAGGTATGTTCATTGGATATTTTTATATCTAAAAAATGGAAGTTTATTTTTTCTTAACTCATCTCCATGCAATTTTCTTAATACTTTAGGACGATATGAAAAATAAATTTATGGATTTATACCAGCTAGAATAAGCGTCATCCGGTCTGAGCGAGTATACTATCAACTATTTCGCCGAATGCCTTAGCTACAGGGCTCTCGGGATCCTCTATCACTATAGGCCTACCCTCATCAGTTAGCTCAACTACTTTGGGATCTATTGGGATCTCTCCGAGGAAGGGGACTCCCTCCTCCTCCGCGAGCTTCCTACCGCCGCCTTCCCCGAATATCTTGATCTTCTCACTACCGCATATGAAGTAGCTCATGTTCTCGATTAGGCCGAGGACCTTTATGTTCATTGCCTTAGCCATCCTTATCGCCCTCTTGACATCCATCAGGGCGATCTTCTGAGGAGTAGTCACTATAACGATACCATCTAGAGGGATGAGTTGCATCACGCTCAATGGTTCATCCCCTGTTCCAGGCGGGAGATCTACTATCAGAAAATCTAAGTCCCCCCATTTCGTACCTTCCACTAATTCCTGTATCGCTTTGGCCTTGAGAGGCCCTCTCCATATGACAGCGTCTTCATCTTCTATCATGAAGCCCAATGAGATCGCCCTTATCCCTAAGGGGCCTTCGACAGGGACTAGTTTGTTCTCCTCGACATATACCTGGGAACCCAGCAGGCCGATGGCCCTAGGGACATTGGGCCCTGTGAGATCCGTATCCAATATGCCGACGGAATGACCCCTTCTAGCAAGCTCAGCAGCTATGTTCACGGAGACAGTAGTCTTACCGACTCCTCCCTTTCCGCTCATCACAGCTATCTTTCTCTTGACATATTTCAGATTCTCCAGCTCTTTATGTTGTGGTTTCGGGCCCTCACTCTCCATTGAAGTCACCACTTCAGCGACCCATATCATTGGAAAAACTTTTTGGAGATTCAGCGTGAGTAGAACCTACCTAAAACATAAGGAAGGGCCATCCTCCCCTTGACTCTAAGCCCTATCGATATAAGTTGGCCGTGCTTGAGGGGATGATCCATCACCCTCTTCCAACTCATCCCCTCTTGAATCCAGACTCCTCCAGGTGCCCCCATATCGCTTATCCAGAACTCCCCACCTACCTTTGATATCTCGACCCACCCGAGAGGGGGGCCGGGGGGTAAGAGCCTCTTGTTCCCTATCTCCTGGAGACAGACGTCAGCATTTCCAGTACCTCCCTGTCTCTTTATCCTCCCTATCGTTATCTTTGAGGTCAAATTGATTACCTTACCTTGGATAACGAGCCTCGGTCCCTCTCCTTTGGGTAGCTTCCTCCCCATGAGGGCTAAGGACATCTCACTAGCGCTCCCGAATCTCCCCCATGGCTCTGGATTGAGGGACCTCTCTAAGACGTACTTGAGGTTATCAGAGATATTGCTTGGGATCTTTATGAATGAAGGATCCTCAGGAGGATCTTTGCCTGTTAACATGAAGAGGAGAAGCGCCCCAATTGAATATATATCGGATTCCGGGGAAACTTCCCCTTTGAGAAATTCTGGAGCGCTCCATCCCAATGTAGCAGCTAGAGACTTGCTCCCGAACTTCCTAGCGACCCCCATATCGATTAGTACAGGATGCAATGGCTTCGGGAGTATTATGTTATCCGGCTTAATGTCTCCATGAGCGATCCCCAATGAATGTATCCTCTCTAGAGCAGAGAGACACCCTAAAGCAACTCTAATAGCATCTCCCTGTGTCGCAATTCTCCCTGAAAATGCTTCCCTCAATGTCGGACCAGGGACGTACTCCTCGACGAGAGCTGAAGCATCAGGGATCCACTCTATGAATCTGACGATGTTTTCGTGAGGCATCGGCTTTGAGACTTCCTCGAGTATCTCAGCCTCCTCAGCTAGGAGGTACCTCGATAGTTCATCTTCCTTAGGGAGCTTCAATACCACGAGCTCCCTATCCCTCCTCGCTAGGAATACTTTCGAGAATCCTCCTTCTCTCAGCATCCTTATCAGCGTGTATTTATCGATCCTTCCTAAGGATCCTCTATTCATATCTCAGGCACACCCAAGTCCTCCGATTCGTATGAGAACCTGAGCCTAACGACTTCAGCGACGTCTATGACTGCCCCATTGAATAGCTTGACGAATTCCCTTCCTATCCTATTCCCGTTAACCCAAGTCCCATTTAAGCTCCCCAGATCCCTTATGAAGTATCCCTCCTTCGTCCCCTTGATCTCGAAGTGCCTCCTCGATATGTAGTCTAGATCTTCCTCCGGGACGTAACCCACAAAATCCCTCCTACCGAAAGTTCTGACACCGAGCCCAAGGTCTATTGTCAACCCATTTGGCCCCAATAATCTAGCTCTCTTCTCCTCAGCCCTTACTTGTATTCTTTCGTATATCTCTCCCCTCCCAGGGACTTCTACTGGTCTCCTACTGGGGGCCCTCAGTGACCTCCTCGGGATTTCCTCTAACCTCGAGACCTCCTCAGGTCCCTCTTCATATCCCTGTGGGGCCTCTTCTTCAGCCTCTACAACTTCTATCTCAGCCCTTATGAGTCTAGTTAGGGATAGCGTGAGTATTAGCGATCCTATTATTCCCAATGCTGATCCTATGATAAAGCTCGCGTCATAGCCAGTTATGGCTACGAAGGGGGATGGCATCATCGTAACAGATCCTAGCATCATGAGTCTTGAGCCCAACAATGAGCTGAGCTTGATGAATGAGTATGCCATTAATAGGAGGAGGATTATGAAAAATAACGCCGCTATTAGTAGAGGTGGTCTTGATATAAGCCCTTCTATTCCGATAGGACCTTCTATCCCATAGAAGATTGAGATCGAAGTGAAGATCGCGAGAGCAGGTGTTAAATATTTGAAGAGTCTCCTCAACTTACAGAAGATCTTCCCTAATGATCCGCATACGCTACTGAGCCCTATAGTGAAGACAGCTAGCGATAGTATGCAGAGGAAAGCTGAAGCTATTAGGACTGGAATTGAATACTCATCCGGTACTACCTGGGGAGACTGAGCTAAAGCTAGGGAGATTCCCGAGAGGAGCATTGATATCATTGAGAGCCTGAGCTTCCTCAACCCCTGGGTGAGCTCGCTCATATCAGTCCCACCCATGGGGAAAAGTTAAGTAAATAAAGATACCCCTGACCCTGGGGAAAAGCTTGAGTCTGGACGTCGCTCTCATACATCCTCCGAGCGTCTATGACTTCAGGGAGAGCCCATCTTACGCTAGTATGATCAGTGAGGTAATCCCTTCTATGTACGTCTTCGATATGATGCCATATGGATTCCTGACGCTAGCCACATACCTCGAGAGGAACGGTCTCAACGTCGCTATATTCAACGTAGCCGCGAAGATGTTGAAGGATCGCTCCTTCGATTTCGAGAAGTACATTAGGAGGATAGAGGCTGATCTCTTCGGAATAGATCTTCACTGGGCTGTCCATGCTCAAGGAGCGATGGAGATAGCTAGGATCATTAAGGAGATCCATCCAGAGAGTAAGGTCGTACTGGGAGGCCTCTCATCCACTTACTTCAGGTATGAAGTGATAAGGTACCCCTTCATCGATGCTATATTAACGGGAGATAGCGCAGAGCTCCCTCTCCTCAGATACATAGAGGAGGGACCTGAAAAGACTCCGAATGTCATTTGGAAGGATGGAGGAAGGATAAGAGAGAATCCATTGAGCTGGATCCCTGAATCCCTAGATGGCTTCGAGATAGACCATGAGTTCCTCTTGAGGAATGTTAAGAAGACGAGAGATCTCGCTATAAGCTCCCCTTTCGCATCCTTCGATGAAGCCCCAATAGCGGGCGTCATAACGATGAAGGGCTGCCCTTTCAACTGTATCACCTGTGGTGGATCTAGATTCGCATATGAAAGGGCCTTCATGAGGAGGAAGCTCGCTATAAAGTCTCCAGAGGCGATAGCGGATGAAGTAGAGGGGATAGCGAGGATATCGAAGATGCCAATATTCTTCGTAGGTGATCTGAGGATAGGTGGAATAGGGAGGGTCGAGAGAGTATCTAAGCTCCTGAAGAAGCTCGATCTGGAGAATGAGCTCATCTTCGAATTCTTCACTCCACCATCTAAGGAGGTCTTAGGGTACATAAGGGGGACTTCACACTCCGTCTACCTCCAGATATCCCCTGAGAGCCCCTTTGAGGACATTAGGAGGGCATTCGGGAGGCCTTATACGAACCAATCCCTGGAGAAGATGATATCTAACTCCGAATCCCTGGGGTTCGAGAGGCTAGATCTCTACTTCATGGTGGGCCTCCCGTTACAGAGGAGGGAGCATGCTACCTCAGTCGCTGACTACTTCAGGAAGCTTAGAGAGATTTCTAAGAGATTGGATTCTTTCGTTTCCCCATTAGCGCCCTTCGTCGATCCTGGAAGCATAGCTTATACCGATCCGGAGGCCTTCGGATATAGGATAACGCTGAGGGATTTCGAGGATTATAGAAGGGCTCTTCTCTCAAGGCATTGGGTGAATTCCCTCAATTATGAGACTAGATGGATGAACAAGAAGGAGATAGCGGAAGCTTCACTCGATGCATATGAGAGATTGCTCACTGAGAGGTACCTCCAGGGGATCGTTGAGGAGGAAGCTTACGAGTTAGCTAGGGAGAGGATCGAGCTCGATAGACTCGTCCTAGATAGAGTTGAGAGGGGGATCTCGATAGACGACCTAAAGGATAGGATCGATGAATTAGCGAGGAGGTCTGATGCAAGAGTTAAGAAGGGGCTCTCCCTATATCCGACGAGCAAATTAGCTGAGAGGATCAGGAACCCCATCTTAAGGGCCCTCATAACTTTAGTCAGATGAACTTATCGATGAGTTCCTCAGGGATGGAACAGCAGGCGTGAACTCTCTCCAGATTCAGGGAATTGTGGGGATTCGCTATCCTATCCACTATGCCCAAGAGCACCCTATCATATTCTCTCTTGAGCCAGGGAGCCCTCATACATCCTAAGCTCACTCTCGAGACCTTCTTCAACTTCTCAGCTGCCCTCCTAAGGGTCTCAGGTGTTGGAGCTGCTTCATTTGAAAATTTCGTCCCTGGAGTAGGTATGAACCCTAAAATAACGGTCCTCCTTATCTTAAGGTCCCTTATGATACTGATATACCCCTCTAGGGAGCCCTCCCTGAAGCCGGGGAGCCCTATTATGATGTGAGGGACTACCTCTATCCCCTCCCCTGAGAGATCCTCCATCCCCCTGAGATAATCCTCATGGCTGAGGTTGAGCCCTTTCGCAATCCTAAAGGAGTTTTCATCCATTAGCTCGAAATCAGCAATATCAACTCCAGCCCTCCCTAGATCTTGAGCTTCCTTCCTATCTAGAGGACCTGTGTGAACGCTTATTATGAAGCCGATCCTCTTGAGCTCCCTCATAGCCCATAGAAAGGGTTGAATCGGTAGTTTCCCCTCTCTAGTATAGCCCCCGCTTATCAGAATCCCCCTGGCCCCTCTCTTCCACGCAGAAATGCCTAGCTTAACTAGATCCTCCGGCCCATCTACGCTCAACATCCCCTCGAGCCACCTCCCCCCGCAAATCGGACAATTCAATTGACAAGCCCTCCCAGTTATGCTGACCTCTATGAACTTCCCCTTAGGGAAGAAACCTGAGGTAGTCAAGAGCGGCCCTCACCTCCTCCCTCACTTCCTCCCATCTCAACTCTAGGAGCTCCCTAGATGGGAAATTGTATAGCTTGCCACGGGGTCTCTCGTTATAGAAGGGTCTGTTGCATCCGGGACACCCTGATGTCAGGAAAGCCTCCTTATAATCATCAGGATCTAGTGATCTCATCCTCTCGAGCGGAATCCCTTCTCTCAGGAAGTAGTTGACGATCTGGATGAACCTGTAATAAGCTAGAGGAGGAGGATCCCTATCCTGGAGCGGGGTCCCCGGGACTGGAGTGAAAGCGAAGAGAGCGATAGCTCCCCCTCTATCGTATATATACGACATGACCCTCACTATCTCCTTCAGCGACTCACCCAATCCAGCTATCAAGTGTACGTAAACGTTCCCCTTACCGTATATCCTCAAGGATTTCTCGAAGAATTTTAGATGAGATTCAAAGGATCCAGGTCTCCTAACCGCTTTGAATAATGAGCTTGATGCCGCATCTATCCCTATACCTATCATTTGAGAGTTCCTCCTCAGTTCAAGGAGCTCCCTCTCCCCTACTGGATTAGTCGAGATAGATACCGGGATCTCGAAGAGTGATGAAATTTTCACTAAATCTTTCCAGAACATCCTCCTCAGGACGGATTGTATGCAAACTCTCTCGAATAACTTCTGCCCTTTCAAAATATACCCTAGATCGACCTCCGGCCAGCTCACTCTGGAGACTTGAGAGTCCTTGATCCACTGAGGGCAGAAGAGGCAGCTACCTGAACAGCCTCCCGGGAGGAGGAGGTATGCTGTCCTTGGATAAGCTTCTAACTTCACTGATGCTATTCCAATCCTCGCTAGAGTTCCGATAGAGGCTCTTATTTTAATGCTATCTCCTGGATTATGGAGCATCCCGCTCTCACATGTAAAGTAAGTTTTTAACTTTTCAGTACTGCCACTCCGGGTGTCCTCATGAGGGGTGGATGGACCGGTAAGTTACTGAGGGTCGATCTGAGCAAAGGTAAGTCAGTAGTTCAGGATCTAGATCCTAAAGTTGCTGTGGACTTCCTAGGAGGGAGGGGATTTGCGATAAAAACTTTGTGGGATGAGCTCCCCCGGGGAACTGATCCCCTATCCCCTGAGAACCTACTGATACTCGCCACAGGTCCTCTCACAGGAATAAGTATGCCGAGCAGCGGGAAGTTGGTCGTCGCCGCGAAATCCCCTCTGACCGGGGGTTACGGGGATGGGAACATAGGGACGAGGGCATCCGTCCAGCTTAAGAAAGCGGGATACGATGCCGTCATAATATCGGGGAAAGCTGAGAAACCATCTATTCTGAGTATAGAGAATGATAAAGTTGAGATAAAGGATGGCAAGGATTTATGGGGTCTCGATACTTACAAAGCTCAGGAAGAGCTCGAGAAACAGTATGGGAAGAGTTCCGGGATATTGGTCATAGGGCCAGGTGGCGAGAAGCTCGTGAAATTCGCAGTTATAACTTCTGAGAAAGGAAGGGCAGGCGGGAGACCTGGGATAGGGGCCGTGATGGGCTCGAAGAACTTGAAAGCGGTAGTGATAAGGGGAAGCAAGGAGATCCCGCTAGCAGATCCTAAGGAGGTAGCGAAGCTAGGCGCTGAGTCTTACAAAGACATAAAGTCCAAGGACAATTACGATTTCTGGGTGAGACAGGGAACGATGGCGACTGTCGAGTGGGCGAACGCCAACGCTGCTCTACCGACTTACAATATGAGTGAGGGCGTTTTCGATGGTTACGATAAGGTAGGCGGTAATGCCATGGAGAAGATATACAAGATAGGGCAGAAGGGATGCCCTAATTGCAACATGCCCTGCGGAAACATAAATGAGATAAAGGAGGGTCCATACAAGGGAAGAGATACTGAAGTGGATTATGAGAACATAGCGATGCTGGGACCCAACCTGGGGATAGATAATATGAATTGGGCCTTGACTCTCAACTTGATCGCCGATGAAACTGGAGTGGATACGATAAGCCTCGGGAGCGTGCTAGCATTCGCCACTGAGGCAATGAAGAGGGGATTGATCAATGAAGGAGATGTCGGCCTCAAGCTCGATTGGGGGGATGGGCAGGCTCTCGTGGAACTAGCCAAGAAGATCGTGAATAAAGAGGGATTCGGATCTATTCTTGCCGAGGGAGTGGCTTACGCCTCGCAGAAGATAGGTAAGGGATCGGAGAAGTTTGCGATGCACGTGAAGGGGCTGGAGATAAGCGCATACGATTGCCACGCATATATAGGGATGGCCCTGGCTTACGGGACGAGCCCCATAGGCGCTCATCACAAGGACGCTTGGTTCATCTCATATGAGATAAGAGAAGGTAGGGGCGTAGTCAGTGAGGAGAGGGCTAAGAAGCTCATATGGATGCAAAACGTGAGGGGAGGTTTCTTCGAGAGTGCTGCTGCATGCAGATTACCTTGGGTCGAAGTCGGCTATGATCTCGAGTGGTACCCTAAGTTCCTGAAGGCAGCTACAGGGCTGGACTACAGCTGGGATGATCTACACATAATAGCTAATAGGATATACACTTTGATGAGGGCGTTCTGGATCAGGGAGAAGGGGGGATGGAGCAGGTCCTTAGATACTCCTCCTGCCAAGTGGTTCGAGGAGCCTCAGACTAAGGGACCTCTAGCTGGTAGCAAGCTCGACAGGGATGACTACGAGAAGATGCTCAGCTGGTATTATGAGAACAGGGGATGGGATCAGAACGGTATCCCGAGGAAGAGCACTTTGAGGAAGCTGGGCCTCGATTGGGTCATACCGGGGTTGGAGGGAGTAGTCTCCCTCAGCGAGTAGGGGGGAGCATGAGGATAAGGTTCCTAGGGAAGCCTAAGGAGATTATGGGAGGAGTCATCGAGCTAGATTTAGGGAGGACCACGCTCAGGGAGGTACTGGAGAGGCTGCCCGAGGATGTGAGGAAACTGATAACCGATGGGGAGAAGCTGAAGATGATAGTGCTCATCAATGGAGTCTCCGCTGAGTCTAAAGGTGGACTAGATGCTCCCGTATCCCAAGACGATGAACTGATTGTGATGCCCGAGATAAGCGGGGGCTCCCCCACTATTTTCGTTCTCTATTCAACTCAGAGGGAGTAACCGATACCCTCCTCTGACTTAGGCTGGGGTATGGGTGGAAGGGGCGGGGGGACTCCTATGGACCTGCATACTATTATTATCTCGCTAGTCCCAACTGTATATACACTTTGAACTATAGGGGCTGGTAATTTTCCACCCATCACATCTGAAATGAGCTTCTCCATCTCATCTGAGGAGCCCCTCGTGATGACCCTACCTTCGACAGTTATCCTAGCTATAGAGGGCATATAGCTTACATCCATCACGAATTTACACTTAGCAGAGTTACCCTGTCTCTCAACCTTCCCTATATTCATATTAACTGCTATCTGAAGGTTATCGGGCAATGGATCCTCGGGCTCCACGAACCTCTCGCCCAGCACTCTCATGACCCTCACAGCTACTTCCATCTAGGCAGTGCGCATGAGGAGTAGAAAAGTTTTTCGTATCTTCCAGCATAGGAACTGGGTGGTACCTTGATCAAGGTGAGGAAGAGGAACGGGAAGGAGGAGGATTTCTCCAAGATGAAGATAGTTTCTGCATTGATAAAGGCTGGATCTTCTGTTGAGTTAGCTGATAAAATAGCTGAAGAATGTGAGAGTGTATTTAGAGGCAGAGAGTATGTGGAGAGCTCTGAGATAAGGGAATTCGTCCTGAGTAAGTTAAAAGAGGTCGAGAGGCACTCATATGAGAATTGGTTGAGGTTCGATTCAAAAGCCAAGGGATTGGGGTGAGAATCTCCAGATGATCCTTGAAGATCTTATAGATCTCTCGCTGAGAATAAAGGACCGCGTGACGGAATACTTGGGCTCTGATGAGGAGCTAGAGTATGTGAGTGAAGGTGGAGATCGTGTAAGAGCTGTGGATGAAGCGGCAAAGCTCGAGATAGAGAGGTGGGCATCAGTATCGAGGAGGCCGAGTATTCTGAGCGAGGAGAACGGTTTCATAGAGGGAGAGGGCGATGGACTCATATTAATAGATCCTGTCGATGGTAGCTCCAATGCGGATAGAGGTATACCTTTCTCATGCATCTCAATAGCATACTCCCTCTCCAACTCCATCAAAGACCTCTCTGCCTCTGTGATACTCAATATATTCTCGGGCGATCTCTACTATGCTGAGAGAGGGAAGGGCGCATATAAGAACGGCTGTAGGATAAAGGTGAGGAGCTTCAGGGGAACTCCAGTGATATATGCCCCTTGCCAGGAGCCAGATCCCTTAGCTGACCTTAAATTCAAACATATAGCTAGGAGAGACTACGGATCGATCGCTCTAGGGCTTGCCCTCATATCCGAGGGCAAGCTAGATCTCCTAATCGATTTAAAGGAGGACCTCAGGATAGTCGATATAGCAGCAGGCTTGTTGCTCGTTAAGGAAGCTGGAGGATCCGTTTTCATAAATAAGGTCGAAATGAATGGATTGAATAGGGAATTCGGTCTAGTAGCTGGTGTTGAGGAACTATCTTCAAGTCTAGCACCTAAGAACTATCTTAAGCTTTAAAACAAATTTTTGAAAAACTTGAATTCAGAAGTTTTAAGGGATCTATCGACCTGAGCTGATAGGTGAAGCCCCGGGGGGGTCTCGAACCCCCGGCCTGCCGCTTACAAGGCGGCCGCTCTGCCGACTGAGCTACCGGGGCGCGTCAATATCAATATGGAAAATTTAAGCTTAATCCTCGATCTTACTGAGCTCGAACTCCTCATGCAGAGCCCTCACAGCTTCCTCTCCATCGCTCCCATTCACCACAAAAGATATGCTCAACTCAGATGAGCCTTGAGCTATCATCTTGACGTTTATACCCCTCTCAGCTACAGCTCTGAAGACTCTAGCGGCCACTCCCGGGATCCCCCTCATACCGGAGCCTATCGCTGCTACAGCTGCGCAATCTCTCTCTATCAATACCTCCCTGAAGAGGGTCCCGAGCCTCGCTTCCACGAGACCTCTAGCTCTCTCAGCTGCCCTACTATCTAGTAATACAGATATATCGGACTCGGAGATCGATTGTGATATCATCCCGACGTTTATATAGCTCTCCCCTAGGACTTTGAAGAGCATATGAGCTATCCCGGGCCTCCCAACCATACGAGCTCCCCTAACAGTCAATATAGATACCCCTTTCTTCATCCCGATAGCTCTGACCACGCTGCCGGATGAGCTCCCTCTCTCAGATATGAGGGTCCCCTCACACTCCCTATTCCTGAAGTTCCTTATCCTTATTGGAGTCTTAGTAGGCATTGCCGGCTCCAAAAACCTTGGATTCATTCTTTTTGCTCCAAAATGTGACATCTCTATGGCTTCAGAATAGGAGACATTCTTCAGGACTCTAGCATCCCTGACCACCTTGGGATCGGCTGTCATGAGACCGTCCACATCCGTCCAGAGGCAGACCTCACGAGCGGAGAGTGAAGAACCTATCAGCACAGCTGTCAGATCGCTCCCCCCTCTACCTAGCGTCGTGATCTTGCCGAGCATAGTGACGCCTGAGAAACCCGCAACTATGGGAACGGTATCTTCGAGGAGAGGTAGGAGCCTAGTCCTCAAGTATATCCTAGTGGCCTTGATCAGGGGATTGGCGTTACCGTAACATTCATCGGTGACTATACCAGCTTCCCCACCAGTGAGGAACCTCGAATTAACTCCTCTATCCCTTAAGAGACCCGCTAGGATCTTACCACTGAGGTTCTCGCCGAATGATGCGATCAGATCCCTTACCCTAGGAGTCGATTCCCCTAAGTAGAGCATACCCCTGACTATCCTCTCCAACTTATCCAGATCCTTCCTAACATCCTCGCATCTTATCCCCAACTCCTCGCAGACCCTCAAGTGCATCTCCTCTAGGTCAGATAGGACTTTGCTCGCGTTAGTTTCATCACCTGATGCAGCTAAACTGTGGAGCTTGAGTAAGGAATCAGTGACCCCCTTAATCGCTGAGATAACTATGACTCTCCTCTCACTTTGCTCCATGATGTACTCTGAGATCTCCATGAAGTCCCTCGATCCCTCTAGTATTGACCCCCCGAATTTCATCACAAGCAAGCTCCCACCTCGCTCAAGCTCATCCTGAGCTCTACTAAGTCCCTAATGAGGGCCATCGCTGTCTCATCGCCCCCCGCTCCCTTCCCTATCAGAGTGTGCCTCCCGGAGGACTCAGCGAAGAATGAGACTGCGTTCAAAGCCCCTGATACCGCTAGAGGATCGGTCCTCTCTATGATCTCTGGCCTTACTCTTGCTCCAGATTCTTCTGAGCTTGCTATCAATCTCACGGACTTTCCTTCCTCTAATATCTTTCTATCTATCTCTACCCCCCTTATCCCCTTTATCTCCACATCCCTTATGGTCAAATCTGTCTCCATCGCGAGATTAGATAGTATAACGAGCTTAGCGGCCGAGTCGAGACCATCTATATCATTTGATGGATCTGCTTCAGCGTAACCCAGTTCCTGGGCCTCTCTCAAGGCGCTCTCGAAGGAAAGTCCTGCTTCCATCCTCGTCAATATGTAGTTCGTAGTCCCATTTAGGACTCCCTTTATCGCTAGCACTCTCTCCCCTATCAGGCATTTCCTGACGAACCTGACGAAGGGCACACCTCCTCCGACAGTACCACTGAATAAGAGGTGAAGACCGCTCTCTTGAAACATCTCAATTAAAGCAGGCATTTCTAAAGCAAACGGGCCCTTACTAGCTGTTATCACATGTTTTCCAGTATTTAAAGCTGCCTTTATGTATGAGAGAGAGGGCTCCCCTGTTTTGAAGTTCGATGGAGTAACGTCGATGAGTACTTCAGCGTCCACACCTCTTATCAGCTCCACTCCTCTCATCCCTACCTCTCGAGCGTGTCCAGATAGAGAACCCTTTCTGACCTTCAGATCCAGTATCTCCTTCGGATCGAGCCCTCTCTCATCTTGGACAGCTGAGGAAGAATCTGCTACAGCTACTAAAGTCGGGTTCAGGCCATACTTCAACCTCAGTTCCGGGGACTTCTCGATGAGTGTACGTAAGAAGGACCTACCGACTACACCGAGCCCCATCAGTATCATGCGCATGTTGGGATAGCTTGAGGTTATGCATTTAAAAAAATTTACTGTAGACGCAACTATTTTAATCAGGGCGCCTAGCTGACCCAGATGAGCAAGCTATTCGATAAGCTCAGTAGGGTTGATGAGGCCCTCTCGAAGATATCAGATCGTATAAGTAATCTCCCCAGCGAAATCGTGAGCACTGAAAGAGCCCTGGGAAGAGTTCTAGCTGAGGACATAACCTCCCCTGGAGATTTCCCCCCTTACGATAGAGTCGCTTTCGACGGTTATGCAGTGAAATCTGAGAGCACCTTCGGGGCCTCTCCGGATAACCCAATAGTCTTGAGGGTGGTAGGATCTTCCTCACCTGGGGAGGAATGTGAAGTTGAGATAAGGGGTATGGAAGCTGTTGAAGTAGCTACTGGTGCTCCACTTCCGAGAGGAGCTGATTCCGTCGTTCCGCTTGAATATTCGAGGAGGTCAGGTGATTACGTTGAGATATTGAAGCAAGTAGCCCCAGGAGCTAACGTAGATAGAGCAGGAAGTGATATAAGGAAAGGAGAGATTCTCCTCAGGAGGGGGACATTCCTAGGTCCGTTCGAAATACTCGCAATAGCTTCCTTGAATATAACGCAAGTCCCCGTCGTTAGGAAGCCGAGAGTATGCATCATAGCGAGCGGGAATGAACTCATAGAACTTGGATCCGAGCTTGAGAGGGGTAAGGTCGTGAACTCCAATGTATTCGGGGTTAGAGCGATCATAGGGGAGCTAGCTGAGACTAGATATTTAGGTATAGCTAGGGATGAGCCTCACTCTATTAAGGTTCTCATAGGAGCTTGTGATGATTGCGATATCATCTTAACTATAGCTGGGAGCAGTGTAGGGAGTAAGGATTACCTATATGATGTAGTGAGGTCGATGGGCGGTGAGATCTTAGTACGCGGCCTCAGCATAATGCCAGGGAAACCGACGATGCTCGCTATATTGGGAGGGAAGCTCCTAGTGGGGATACCCGGCTACCCTGTATCCGCGATGGTAGCTACTAGCGAGATATTACTACCGATAATAGAGAAGCTCCTAGGGATCAGAGGAGTGGAAGTTAAGGCTAGAGTGAGGGCTAAGCTCTCCCAGAGGATCCCCTCTTCCCCGGGAGTGAGACATTACGTTAGGGTGAAGCTTACCAAGAGGGGAGATTCTTATATCGCCACCCCCGTGAGGATAGGCGGCGCTGGTATAATAAGCTCCCTCATAAGATCGGACGGCTTCCTTATAGTCCCGGAGGAAGTCGAGGGATATGAGGAGGGTGATGAAGTCGATGTAATAGTCTACAAGAGGTGGTTGGATCTTGAGGAAAGTCTTCAGACATCTTAAGAGCTTAGAGGAAGTTAAGGATTTGATTATGAGGTACGAAAGGCCGGAAAGGAGGGAGAGAGTCCCTATTTGGGATGCATTCGGTAGGATTTTAGCTGAGGATATCGTGTCGAGGGTCGATGTGCCGGGATTCGATAGGGTGATGCTCGATGGTTATGCAGTGAGGGCGGAAGATACCTTCTGGGCTGATGAGGATAATCCCGTGGAGCTCAAGATAATAGGAGTGGCCTCAGCTGGACATCCTTTTCCAGGAGAAGTAGGGGAGAGGGAGGCAGTTGAGGTAGCTACTGGCGCTCCCATGCCTAGAGGGGCCAATTCCGTCGTTAAGGAAGAGTTCACTGTGAGGAAAGGTGATAGTATCCTTGTGATGAGATCAGTAGCCCCTGGGGAGAATGTGCAAGGCGCTGGATCTGATGTGAGAGTCGGTGAGACAGTAGCTTACAGAGGGACGAGGCTCACAGCGAGGGAGATAGGGATTCTAGCTGCCGTTGGCATAAGGGAGGTTGAAGTGCTCTCGAGACCCAGGGTAGGGATATTCTCGACGGGGGATGAGTTAGCCCAGCCGGGGGAGGCCTTAGGGTACGGGAAGATATACGATGTGAACTCATCATCTCTCATAGCTTCCGTATTAGAGGACGGTGGGGAGCCCACATTCTTAGGCATACTCCCCGATGATTATGAAACTATAAGGGATTCTCTGAAGAGAGATCTTGAGAAATTCGATATCATTTTGATTTCAGGGAGCACTAGCGTCGGAGCTGGGGATGTTATGTATAGAGTGCTTGAGGAACTAGGTCCTCCAGGCGTTATCATCCACGGTATAGCTATGCATCCGGGGAAGCCGACTGTAATAGCTGAGGCCAAGGGGAAGCTTGTGATAGGTCTCCCGGGCTATCCTACGAGCTGCCTCACGGTTTATAGAGAGATAGTCTCTCCTCTCATAAGGAAGTGGAGCGGTAAGTCTCTGGAGATTGAAAAGGAGATAATTGGAAGGGCTGCGGAGAGGATAATTGGGGAGAGGGGGAGGAGGGATCTACTTCCTGTCCATATCGTGAAGGACGAGGAATTTCTAGTTTTCCCTGTTCCTACAGGATCTGAGGCTATTTCAACGCTCTCACGAGCTGATGGTTACGTGGAGATGGAGGAACTCAGGGAACTCATAGAGGAGGGGGAAACCGTCAGAGTCAAGCTCTTCACGGATAGGATCGCTGATATATCCATGATAGGCAGCCATTGCATCGGATTGGAGCTAATAATGGCTGAGATGAGGAGGAGGGGGTTCCACATTAAATCAGTATTCGTTGGATCCTCCGGAGGGTTCAAGGCCATAGCTAGAGGAGAAGCCGATTTAGCTGGCGTGCACGCATTTGACCCGGAGACGATGGAATACAACGTACCCTTCATGCGGAAGTTCTCGATAGAGGATAAGGCTATCCTGATAAGGGGGTACAAGAGGATCCAGGGCCTCATAGTGGCTAGGGGAAACCCCAAGGGGATAAAGGGAATTAGGGATATCTTAGAGAGGAGAGATATAGTGATAATGAACAGGAATAAGGGCTCGGGCACTAGAATACTGCTCGATTATTTGCTCAAAGTAGAAGCTGAGAGAATGGGTATCGATATCTCTGAGGCCATTAAGGACATCAGAGGATATTGGAATGAGGCTAAATCTCATAATGCAGTTGCTATAGCAATTAAAAATGGAATTGCTGATGTAGGAATTGGGATAAAGACTGTAGCTAGACTTTACAATTTAGATTTCATTCCAATCGCTGAGGAAAATTATGATTTCTTGATCAGGAGATCCTCGATGGGAAAGAGAGCTATCGAGGAATTCATAGAGATCTTGAGGGAATTCAGAAGTAAGTTAAATGAGTTAGATGGTATTGAAGCGAGTGATGATATAGGCCTCCCTATTAGCCCCTAGCGAGCTTGATCAAGTGAGGGGCCTCAGGTACTATCAGCCTCTCGAGAGCTAGCTTAACTGCATCTGGTGATCCTGGAAGCATGAAGACGAGGGATTTCAGGTAAAATCCAGCTGAAGCTCTACTAGCAATAGCTGAACTGCCTATTTGGGAGTAACTTAGCCACCTGAATATCTCACCGAATCCAGGGAGCTCCTTCTTAAGGAGCGGCCCTATTGCTTCCGGTGTTACATCTGATGGGCTAACACCAGTCCCCCCGCAGAATATTATCACATCAGAATCCTCCGCTGCCCTTATCAGAGATGCCCTTATGAGACCTTCATCATCTGGTATTATCTCCTTCCTCACGACTAGATTGCCTGAAGCCTCTATTATTTCCGTAGCGATCTTCCCAGCCAGATCCTCCTTGCTCTTATCACTGAATCTCGATGTACTGACTATGAATATTGAGTAGCTGAGCTTAGAGGGAACTCCCCTCTTGTGTTCCTCCGGGACTCCCATAGATCGTGGTCACTGGGGTAACTTTAAAATTATCCACCGACCTCACTTCCGGGATGGATGAGCTACAAGTTGAAATAACTCCCGGACTGCAGGAGTATCTCACCGCGATATATAGATTGCAGAGAAAGGGGAGGGCCGTTGGGGTTAAGGAGCTCGCCGATGAGCTCGATGTCACATTACCGAGTGTAATAGACGCCTTAAAGAGACTATCTAAAGCCGGTTTAGTTAACTATAACAGATACAGTAAGGTCACTCTGACGGAGAATGGGGAGAAATCTGCAATTCACATTATAAATAAAGAGGAAATTTTCTATGAATTCCTCAGGGAGATCCTGGGGATCGAGGATGAGAGAGCTAGGGAGGAAGCCTGCTGGATGGAGCACGGAGTGAGTTGGGAGAGCGCTGAGAGACTGAAATTATTCATCGATTTTCTGAGGGAAAATATATATAATATAAACGAAAAGTTCAAAAAATTTATAAATGAGAGACAGAGTATCGCTGTATAGATGCGCTATGTGAGGATTATACGCGCATCTACACTACAAAAAATTAAATTAAACCTACTCACAGCTCGGCTAGCCGAGGAGGTGTTACTATGCCCAAGTACTTGATAGAGCAAGATAGGGAGAGCTGCATAGCCGATGGTGTCTGCGCATCCCTCTGCCCAGACAACTGGATCATAGAGGACGATGGGCTAGCTTCCCCCGTTAAGAAGGAGTTGGACGATCTCGGTTGCAACATGGAGGCTGCCCAGGCCTGCCCCGTCAATATAATACATATATACGAGGTTCAGCCAGACGGCTCCAAGAAGCAGCTGATCTAAACACCCTTCTTCTTTTTTATGGGGGCGGTGGGCTCCCCCGAGGTGGAGTTAATGGATCAGGTTTCCCTATTCTCCCCATACCCTTCCCCCAGTTACCCGGCAGCACCGAACGTCCACCTTAGGGCTGCTCCCTTCCGGGCCTGACCCGGTTCCGCGGCAAAGGTGATTCCCCCGCCCACCCGACGGCCACCGGGGTGCTGCCCCCGTCGGGCCCTTCCCCGCTTCGGTGGAAAAGGTGATTCCCCGTCCCTCCGGACGGGTTATCACCACCGCCGGTCCACCGGGACCGGGGTTCATTGGTTAGGAGGAGATAGAGATCCCCTACCATCAACTCGCCCCCGGGAGTTACTGACCCCGGCATTAGCCTTCCGGTTGAGGGGACGGCTACCCCCCCGGTCCTACCCCACCGCCCCTTGTATCGAGTATCACTCCCTTAAAAACCCTGCCGCAATACCTTGACCTCGCTTCCCCTCGCTACTAAGACCAAGTCCGCTAGGCCGACGAATATACCTACTTCAACGACGCCCGGCACCCCTTTTATCTCGCTCTCTATGGAAGCGGGATCGTCTATCGGAGGGCAGGATATATCCGCTATTAGATTACCGTTATCCGTCACGAAGGGCGAGAGATCCTTCATCCTGATCCCCACATCACAATTAAGCCTCTTCCTGAGATTATCGAGGGTCCAAGAGGCTCCATAAGGTAACACTTCGACGGGAAGGGCTCTCTTTGAGCAAAGCCTCTCCACTAATTTCGTATGGTCAGCTATAATGACGTAAGTTGAGCTATTATAAGCTAGCACTTTCTCCCTCAGTAAAGCGCCTCCCCCTCCCTTGAGCAAGTTCAAATCACTATCTATCTCATCCGCGCCATCTACCGTTATCTCAGGCCTCTCATCATCAGGATAAATCACCTTAAGTCCCAGATCACTAGCTACCTCCTCTATCTGCTTAGATGATGGTATAACGGATATTTTATTCGCTCTATCCGATTTGGCCAGCTCCTCCACGAAAATAGCGACCGTAGATCCAGAGCCAAGTCCCACTAATTTCGCATCCCCTATCAATTTGAGCGCTTCCCTAGCAACTACTCTCTTCTCGAACTCTATCATTCAGCCCACCACTATCTCTACTATATCCCCATCCTCGAGGAGGAAGTCCGGGCCCACTCTCATCGGGGAGTAAGGGAGTCTCTTCGCCCATACCTTAGCGTACTTGAACTTCTCCCTGAAGGACTCGTGGATGAACTCCGCTAGATCAATTACGCTCGAGTTCTTCGGAAGTATAACTGCCTTATCTGATGGGGATTTCTCATTCTTCGATTTTGTGAATACTCTTATGAGCCCAAGTTCCTTGAGTATCATCTCCCCGAGCTCATCTTTAGACGGGAGTCCCGTGGGGGAGGGTATTATCCCCATGACCTTATCTCCATAGAGCTTCTTGACCTCCTCTATCAATCCCTTATCCTCAACGATATCACATTTCGTCAGGAAGATTATCGTCGGTTTGTAACTCTTCTCCCCGAATATCGCGTCCTCGACATCCTCGAGCCTCACATACCCTTCTATCTCAACCCAAGCCCTATCTATCCCGAATTGAAGCAGTAGCTCCCTCACATCTCCCTCAGAGCAATCGACGAGTTTCCCCTTATTCATTATTATGAGAGTCGGAGCCGCCCTGCTCCTCTTTATCCTGACCCTACCGGTCGGCCTCTCGAAAGATATCTCTCTAGATTCTAAGAATGAGAATATCTTAGAGAGGGAGTCCATGGGATCCTCGAGGGAGCTCACTGTTATCCCTAGGACATCTGAGTTCTTTGCTAGAGCGACTGCCAGATTCGTTGGACCACCTTGAGCCTCAAGTATGAGTGGAGGCGCCTCAACTACTTGGATCTGGGTCCCATAGATCTCCATCATTCCCTCAACGGGCCTCATAGTTGTGAAGGGGTTTGGGGATATGGAAGGCTTAGCGTTCGTCAGTGTCGCTAGGAGAGTACTCCTCCCGGAATTTGTAAATCCTATAAGGACTAATTGAGCTGCTCCTCTCTTTTCAACCATTAGTGATAACCCTTTACCCTTCTTTGCTGTCTTCTTTCTCTCTATTTCCTCTTTAAGCTCAGATATCCTCCTCTTGACGAATTTCTCCATCTTTTCCGTTCCCTTATGCTTCGGTATTAATGAGTAGAACTCCTTGAGTTTCTGGAGCTTCTCCTCCGGGGTTTTCGCTTTAGAATATTCCTCCCACTTAGCCTGGGCCTCGGGTGGGAGGTTGGTCGGCATATCACCTCTTCCTCCTCTTTCTCTTCACTTCTACAGCTTCCCCGAGCGTGACGGAGCTATAAACTTGTTGAGGGGCTGAACTAGCGACTTGCGCTCTTTCAGGATTTCTCTGTATTATTGAGACCTCCAGAAGCTTCTCTATATTCCTAGCGACTTCGAAGCTCGGAACGACTCTCTCAGACTCTATATTCCTGAGGAGAGATGCTTTTATATTTAATGCTGCAGCAACCTGCTCTATTGATAGACCAAGAGCCTCTCTGGCTTCTCTGATCTTCTTCCCATAATCCTCAACGAGCTCCACCTCTCCCCTCTCTCTCTTAGGGACCCGGACTTCCTTAGGTCTGCTGGGAGAAGGCTTCTCCAGAGGTGCCTCTAATTTCCTCTGAGGTAAAACGGTTTTTTCATCACTCTTCTTAACTTTCTTGACTTTTCTCGCACAATTGTTGCATAGGGATGCTTTATAACCATCAAGATCGACTATGACGGGTTTCCCGTAGAAGGTCCCCCCGCATAACTCACAGACGTAAACCTCCCCTGACAAATCCACCAGCTCCCACTGATGATGCAAAAGCTTTAGATTAACCTTTGGGTGTATACCCGATGAAGAGGATAAAGCTCAAGGACCTGGATAGGATGATGAAGAGCATGGGAATTCAAGTTCAAGGCATAGACGCAACTGAGGTAGTGATAAAGCTGAGTAGCGGAGAATCTATAATCGTTAGGGATCCTCAGGTCTCCCTCATGAGAGTAAGTGGTGAGGAAATTTACCAAATAATCGGGAGATCCGAGAGGTTGGGTGAGGAGAGGGAAAGTTACTCACCATCTGAGGAGGATGTGATGCTCGTAGCGACTCAAGCGGGTGTAGATCCGGATAGAGCTAGGAGAGCCCTCATAGAGACGCGTGGAGATCTTGCTGAAGCCATAATCAGGCTGAAGGAGGGTTCAGTTTGAGTTTAAGGAGGCTTTGGGCTATCTGGAGGATGCCTTATATAAAACTATTGGCTAGCGAGGGAGGAAAGGAATGTATCTTCTGTAAATTGCCCAAGGAGAATAGGGATAGGGAGAATCTGATACTCCACAGATCCAGCAGTTCCTTCATAATCATGAACAAATATCCGTACAATCCGGGCCATCTGATGGTCGCACCCTACAGGCATGTAGCCAACCTAGATGAGCTGAGTGATGATGAACTCATTGACGTCATGAACCTCGTGAGGATCTCCATAAGGGTTTTGAAAGAGACAATGAGCCCTGATGGGTTCAACATAGGGATGAACGTGGGTAAGGCTGCTGGTGCTGGTTTCGAGGGTCACATACACATACATATAGTGCCCAGGTGGGTCGGGGATGCTAACTTCATGCCGATACTGGGGAACACGAAGGTGATAAGTGAAGCTCTATCTAACACATACGATGAGCTCAAGAAAGCTCTCGATAATTTGATATTTAAATCCAAGTTATAGTCAAATTTTTCAGAAAATTCTGATATTATGTTAATGAATTAGATATTACGATCTCTAGCTATCAATATTTGGTTGGGAATCCTCGCATCGAATTGATGGGGGATTTAAGTGAATACATCTTCAGTGATGAGACCCCCGGCTTGAGTAATCTTTATTATTGTTCATAGATAGACCAAGGGGCCGTGGTCTAGCTAGGTAGGATGCCGGCCTTGGGAGCCGGAGGTCCCGGGTTCAAATCCCGGCGGCCCCATTCTAGTTATTAGTGAGTTTTTCGATCGCCTCAATAGGGGAAATTTATTATTTAACGCATTTCATTGAGAGATTTATTTACCCTTGATTTCCTTGGGGTATATTTAGGGCATCGGATGTGAGATCTCATCGGGCATCCATGACATATTATCCCCGGTAGAAAAGCTTATTTGAGTTTACGCATAATATATCGTGAAGCCCCGGGCGGGATTCGAACCCGCGACCTACCGCTTACGAGGCGGCCGCTCTGACCGAGCTGAGCTACCGGGGCTTCGATAGGGAGTAATGCTCACCTATAAACTTTACTGGATGATGGGGTATGAGGGACGAGGACCTGATAATACTTGCCCTTGCTGTGATCAGCAGGGATCTCGAGCTAGTTAGGAGAATCGTTGAACTCGCCAATAACGGTGTCATAGAGGAAGGAGAGCTACAGGAGACCCTTAAGCTATCCGTCACAAACCTAAGGGTCATGCTCTACCAGATGCAGGACTTCAACTTGGTGATTCAACTGGGAGCCAAGGAGGACGGGAATGGAGGTTATCTATCCTACTGGAGGATAAATAAGGATGTAGCGAGATCATTCCTCCTTAGGAGGCTGAAGTATACGAAGAGTGAGTTGATGAGGAGAAAGGAGGAGGATCTATCTGGGGAGTACTATGTATGCGCTGCGGATCCATCTCACGCGAGGTTGAGCTTCGATGAGATGATAAGGAGTATGGGAGAGTGCTCCCCCACGTGCCCCGTATGTGGGGCGATGATGGAACCTGTAAATAAAGAGGAAGTTGTAAAGCTCATAGACTCCATGATAGAGCTCATAGATAGGGCAATTGAGACACTGGAAGGATGATTAACTTGACGAGAGAGTTCTTCATACAGGAGAGGATCCCCGAAGACTTGAATGTCGGTGCGATACTTGAGGAACTCGGCTGGGAGATGATGCAGTTGATGAGGGGTATCGAGATAGAAGCACTAGATCTCGATACCGAGGATGGCTGGGTTAAGGTGAGAGTCAGCGGGGCTGATGAGGGAGTTGCTGAGAACTTGATCTCTAGGACGTATGGGAAGCTCAAGAGGGTTGAGGAAGCGAGAGTAAATGAGAGCCTCAAAGGTTTCATAACGGATCTGGGAGAAGTAGGATACGGTATCTATTTCAAGGCCTTCCTGGGGAAGAAAGATTGCCTTTACCCACTCTACGAGATGAGAAAGCAGCTAGTTGACAATATGAAGCTCTCGACTAGGGCAATAGCGAATATCTACGGATTCATGAACGATATGTCGATGGAGATAAATGTAACGAAGATAGATGAGAAGGGGATATATATCTCATTATCCACCAGGCAGGTCCGCATGATAAAGGATATGGTCAAGATGGGGAGAGAGATACTGATAATAGTCAGGGCCACTCCGAAGCAAGTGAAGAGAGCGTTGAATAGGACAGGCCATTCTAGAGATGTTTCCCTAATTAGGAAATCGTTTCTCTCCCATATGCTCATATGCAAGCGTAAGACTCAAGCGAAGGGATTGATACCGAGGCTTGGACCTTATCTCCCTGGCGCGAAGTTCTCGACGATCTCTCAAGATAAGTTCCGCAAGCTAACGGAAGTCAACTTTTTAAATCATTCCACTCAATAGTAAAGGATTGCCGGGGTGCCCTAGCTCGGTAGGGGGCTGGCCTGCTAAGCCAGTGGCCCACTGGGCCGCGAGGGTTCAAATCCCTCCCCCGGCGCCAGGGCCGGGGGTCTAGAGGCTATGACGCCGCCCTTACGAGGCGGAGGTCGGGGGTTCGATTCCCCCCCGGCCCATTAGGGAGGAAAACATGCCCATCGAAGAGGGGGGATTTTACGATAGGGACCCTAGGAACTTCGAGCTCAAGGTCGCGATCATCTACCCGGGTCCATACAGAGTAGCTGTGAGCTCCTTAGGGCATCAGACTCTCTACTTCCTGATGAACTCCATCGATGGTGTGATGGCCGAGAGGTTCGTGAGTGACCTCGATGGCTCTGTGGAAAGCGGTAGGCCTTTAGATGAATTCGATATAGTCTTGGCAACTTTACATTTCGAGGGGCAGTATCCAGAATTACTGAGGATGATTGAAGGTCTGAAAAAACCTGTACTAGTTGGAGGACCTGCTGTTAGCTTCAACCCCCTCCCTATAAGCCCTCTCGTCTCTGCAGTGGGCCTGGGAGATTTTGAGGCACTCACCGGGGAGATCCTCAAGGTCAAGGACGAGGGAGTCGCATCCCTTCCCCCGAAGTTCTTCGTATATGAGCTCAAGAATAGAGCTAAGTTCAATAGGGCCCTCCATTTGAGCCCCCTGCTCGATCAAATAAGGGTCTTGGAGAGTGGAGTCGTGCTCAACAAATTCCTCTTAGAGATATCCAGGGGATGCAGTTGGGGGTGTAGGTTCTGCGGTATAGGATGGCATTGGAGACCACGCTTAGATGCCCCGATGGACGAGGTGAGGGAAGCTATAGGGTACGCTTCGGACCTTGGCTTTAGGGAAATTTTCATAATAGGATCTGATGCAGCTTCTTCAAAAGCGATAAAGGATACACTTTGGGAGATAGCTGAGAGAGGGCTGAGGGCGAGCACTCCATCCTTAAGGGCTGATCAAGTGGATAGCGAGCTCCTCGATCTGATAGGGAGGACAGGGGAAAGGATGATAACTATAGCCCCCGAAACGGGAAGCGATAGGTTGAAAGGGATAATTAACAAGAGGATAGATAATGATGAGATCATTAGAGCTGTTGAAGAAGCTAAGGATAGAGGGATGGGACACATAAAGCTTTATTTCATGATAGGGCTTCCCTTTGAGCAAGAATCCGATGTAATCGAATCTGCTGAACTCGCTAACAAGATTAATTCCATATTGAGGGCGAAGGTCACCATCAGTATATTCGTCCCAAAAGCCGGGACGCCCTTCGAGCTTTCTCCCCTGATCAGAGAGACTGATTTCAGGAGGAGGCTCTCTATCTTCTGGAGAGTATATAGAGGGAAGTTAAACATTTCTCATTATGGTAGGGCTTATGTACAAGCTCTCCTCTCCCTAGGGGGCTTCGAGGTCAGTGAGATCTTGAAGAGGGGATACAAGAGACCGTTCAACAGATGGACTTATAGATCGATAGCGAGAGACCTCGGCATAGATTCTGATCGGATAGTCCATGGGGAGAGGGAGACACCTTGGTGGGATTACGTCGATAATATATCTAAAGATTTCATCAGGAGGGAGTATGAGAGAGCTAAGAATGGATGGCCTCTACTATCTTGTGATGAATTTTGCTCTAAATGCATGACTGAATGCCCTATAGGGTAGCTCATATTCGATGAGCCCTCACCGTGGAGGGGATTGTACCCTTCCTCCCATTAAGATCTCAACATTATATACTTTCTAGGAGCGATACTCTAGGGTGCTCGCATGCCGACCTACATATACTTCGTGTTATACAAGCTGAAGGAACTCACTCATGAGGAAGAGGAGAGAGCTAGGAACGAGTGGGAGAAGATAACGGAGGAATGGCCTCCTGAAGTCAGACTTATCGGCGTATATGATCATGCATGGGGGACTGAGTACAACGGGATAATGGTTCTAGAGTCTGAGAGCATGGACTCCTTCACTAGATTCTGGAAGTGGTTCAGAGATAAGGTGAGATGGTACGTCCCGGAGACTAAGACTATAATAGCGACGAAGAGATAGAATTTATGAGCCTAAGGATTATCCTAGAAGACTCAAGTCTCCATAGCTCTCTTTCAATCATTTTTCCAATTATATGGAGCTTCCTCTTATGAAACTCTTCCCAACGTATACCGGTCACAGTTTTAGTGAGGATGAGCCCTTCCGGAGGGGCCAGTCCTATACTCCTCCCGAGATGGAGCTCCAGGGCCCTCCCCACGATCCTCCTTATCTCATTTCTTTTAAATGACTTACCATAAATCTCAATGTATGTGAAGTTTTCTCCAATTTTCACGCTAAAATTCTCAATATTTTTCCCTAGACCTACTTGTGTCAGTTCATCTAATGCTTTCCTTACGCATTCAGCCCCACTCAGCTTGAATGGGATCGCGTAGCAGTATACCCTCGCCTCAGGCTTAGGTATGCCTCCAGTAGCCACAGCCCATACTACTATATCCTTCGGGAGCTCTGAGTTCAAGAGAGATATATTCGGAGCTGGACCCCTGTAGAAAGCTATGTTATCCAACGCTGATACTCCTTTATCTGTCCTCGATGTGAACCTGAGTTTCGCTCTTATGCCCTGAGATTCCATCGCCTCCCTCAGAGCTGAGCCCACAGTAGGGAGGTTCGGTTGCTCGACGACCCCGTGATAGTTCCATCCCAGATAAGCGATCCTCAGGGAGACTACACTCCGAGCCAAAGCATCATCACCAGTAGGAGGAGTCCAGCGCCGAGTGTGAAAAGAGCATAGTTAAACCTCCTCCCTCCAGAGAGGGATCCTAAGTAGAAGCCCATGATGAAGAGGAGAAGTAGGGCCTGCAGGATCGATAAGATATAAGAGAGCCCAACCTCCATTAAACTGAGCTCGCATATCTTAAAGGGTATTGAGAGAGTCATCACGAGGGTTGATGGAACTCCTCCGCTTGCTAAAGCTATTAATATAGCTTTTCTCCTCTCTATCTCGCTGATCACTGTTTCATTGAGCGCCATCAAGACTGCCTTCTCTAGCTCCCTGACCTTCAACTCCCTCTCAGCTCTCTCCGATATATATGTCCCCAGAGATCCCGAGAAAAATATGGACAGAGTTCCAGCCCATATCAATTTGAGGATCACTGAGGGATCCTCTATCCCCCCGAAGTACCC
Source organism: uncultured Nitrososphaerota archaeon (assembly GCA_964519515.1). Lineage (GTDB taxonomy): Archaea > Korarchaeota > Korarchaeia > Korarchaeales > Korarchaeaceae > Korarchaeum. The sequence goes on along the minus strand of CAZFIJ010000044.1, from coordinate 40,347 downwards.
TCCGAGTATGATTCCGAGTAACATGAGGATGCTATCGAAACTATTAGTGACAGCATACCTCCTCGCTATTTCCCAAAAATCCCCTAGATCTATTGAGCTCTCCAGACGATCCTTCAATCTCGCTAAGGTATCCTTCGCCTCTCCCAATGCCTTCCTTAAGGTCACCTTAGTTACCACAGGCATCCTGAGAGGATGGTAGGTAAAGGTTATTTTGTTATCTGGAGACGTTGAGCCGGGTGATGGGCACGCCCGTGGTCGAGAAGATCGGTAAGCTGATAGAGGTCGTTAAGGAAAATTTATCTACAGTTGATGAAGAATCCGCGAATATGTTCATAAAAGCTCTCTTCAGGACTATGGGCGAGGGCAAGATATTCGTAGTCGGAGCCGGTAGATCTGGGCTCATAGCTAAGGCCTTCGCGATGAGGCTCCTTCATGTCGGCTTCCAAGTATACGTAGTCGGTGAGACAGTCACCCCATCTATGAGGAGCGGTGATCTCTTGATAGCTGTCAGCGGATCTGGAGAGACTAAATTCCCTGTGACAGCAGCTCAAGTAGCTAAGAGCGTTGGGGCTCATGTAATAGCTATCACAAGCTATCCAAATTCTACCTTAGGGAAGATAGCCGATTTCGTTGTTAGAATAGGCGGAAGAGTTCTTCCAGAGGATGAGAGCAGGGATTACTTCACGAGGCAGATACTGGGTATACACGAGCCCCTGACACCGTTAGGGACGTTATTCGAGTTGAGCGCTATGATATATCTCGATGCTTTGATATCTGAGATAGTAGAGCTGATGGGGAAGAGTGAGGAGGATCTTGCCAGGAGACATGCGAACATCGAGTGATTTAGAGCTCATCCTGAGGGAAGCCGAGAGGATAGTCTCACCATCTGAGGAAGAGAAGAGGAAGCTGATGAGGGTACTTGAAGAAGCTCTGAGAAGGGTAGAGGAGAGCGTTAAGAGGTTGAATTTGAACGCTGAGGTAGTTGCTGTCGGATCCTCTGTTAGAGATACCTGGCTTCCGAATAACAACGAGCTCGATATCTTCGTCCTCTTCCCCAAGGGAGTGGGAGATAAGGGAGTGCTGGGAAGTCTCATAGTCGATATAGCTAAGGATGCCTTCGGAGAGTATGAGCAAAATTACGCTGAGCACCCTTACGTCAGGGTCAGATATTCTGATTTTGAGATAGATCTCGTCCCGGCCTTCAAGATACTGCCTGGGGAGAGGATAATAAGCGCTGTAGATAGGACGCCCCTCCACAATTCTTACGTTAGGGAGAAGCTCAAGAGACCGAATGATGTGAGGCTGCTTAAGGCTTTTCTCAAATCGATAGATGCTTATGGCGCTGAGGAGAAGGTAGGGGGCTTCAGCGGTTACGTATGCGAGCTCTTGATAATAAACTATGGGAGCTTCCTCGAGACGTTAGAGGAAGCATCTAAGTGGGGGTCGAGGGTCTATATAGATATAGAGCACCACCTAACGGAAGAGTACGCATTATCAGCTTTCAGTGGGCCGTTGATACTGATAGATCCTACCGATCCTAGGAGGAACGCTGCCGCAGCTCTCACGGAGACACAATTCAACAGATTCAAGGTAGCAGCTAGGGCTTTCCTCACGAAACCGGATATCGAGTTCTTCACTAGGGGATTGGAGAGAGTGAAAGAGAGAGTATCAGTTAAGCAAATAGAGGAGCAGCTCTCCGAGAGGAAGACAAGGATTCTCGTCATAGAGATAAGTGATCTTGATCTCTCTAGAGAGCTACTATGGTCTCAAGCGAAGAGGATGTCTAGGCTTCTTGAGGAGGAGCTGAAAGCGAATGGTTTCGAACCGCTCTGGGTCTCGGGTTGGACTGACGAGAGGGACGAGATATTCGTTGCGATGGAACTTCCCTCATTAAACCTCCCGATTATCGAGAGGAGACAGGGGCCTCCAGTTGGATCGAAAGAGGAGATGAATTTCCTCAGGAGTTATCTAAACTCTGGATTCGGGGGGCCTTTCATCGAGGGGGATAGGTGGTATGTGTATAGGAAGAGGAGGCATAGTGATGTCATTAACCTCATAAATGAATTGATATGTTTGAAGGCGCCCACAATACTTAGGGGATCGAAATTTAAGATATTAACTGACAGAGAGCTTCTCATCTTGGATAGAGATGCTCTGGGATGGATATATAAGGAGATGAGGAAAGAGGAGTTCTTCATAAGGTATCTAGTTGGCTGAAGGACGCTAATGATCCCAACTCCTCTTCTATCTCTAGCAGTCTGTTATACTTCGCTACCCTCTCCCCTCTAGCTGGAGCCCCCGCCTTTATGAACCCACAGTTCAAAGCGACTGAGAAGTCGCTTATGAAAGGATCGTTAGTCTCCCCTGATCTGTGGCTCACGATCACTTTATACCCATATCTGAAGGCGAGCGATGCTGTCCTCACGGCCTCAGTTAGCGTCCCTATCTGATTCACTTTGAGCAAGACAGCATTTCCAGCCTTCGCTTCGATCCCCTTCCTGAGGTATTTCTCGTTTGAAACGAAGTAATCATCTCCGACGAGTAGAATCCTATGGCCGAGTTTTTTAGTGAGCTCAGAGAGGGAATCTAAGTCCTCCTCATGAAAGGGATCTTCTATCGCTACTATCGGGTATCTATCTACTATGCTCTCATAGAATGACATCAAATCCCCTTCTGTCAGGGATGCTCCATCTATGTCATACTTCCCATCCACATAGAAGTTGCTCGCAGCACAGTCAATAGCTAGTTTAACTTCTCCCTCGAACCCAGCCCTCTCTATCGAGTTGATCAAAGCTTCTAAGGCTTCTTCAGTCCTCTTCATTGGAGGGGCAAAGCCTCCTTCATCCCCCAAGTTAACAGCATGCCTACCGTATCTCTCCTCAAGGGAGGATCTCAACTCCATATACACACTTACTCCAGCAAAGAGAGCGTCTTTAAATGTCTTAAATTTCACTGGCACTATCATGAATTCTTGAATAGCTAATTCGTTGCCCGCATGCTTCCCACCATTTATTATATTCATGAGAGGTACGGGTAGGACCCTCGAGAAAGCGCCTCCTAAGTACCTGTAAAGCGGGACATTCATTTGATCGGCAGATGCTTTTGCTGAAGCTACTGAAGCGCCAAGAATTGAGTTAGCTCCCAATCTCGATTTATTCGGCGTTCCATCTAACTGGATCAATATATCATCTACTAAAGGTTGGATGGATGCGTCTATCCCCAGTAGAGAGGGCCTTATTATCTCATTGACGTTCCTCACGGCCTTAATGACCCCCATCCCCCTTAACCACTTCCCACCATCCCTGAGCTCTAGGGCCTCCCTCTTCCCCTTTGAGGCACCAGATGGGACTGAGAACTCTCCTAAGCCCCCTCCCTCCAATTTAACCCTCACTTCCACTGTAGGGTTCCCCCTGGAGTCCAGTACCTCCCTAGCTCTCACGTCCTCTATCCTGAAGGACATCCCGAGTAGGTCCAACCTTATTATTTATTCTTTGATGCATCCCAGGTGATCGTTTGAGCTCATCGCTCGAGGGTGTTAGAGAGATATTGAATAAGTTGACATCCATCCCAAGGGTCACGGGGAGCGAGAGGATCTTCGCCCCTTCTATAGCTGAGATCCTCGGGCCATACTGCGATGTGATCAGGATAGACCCCTGGGGGAATGTGGAAGGCATCCTGAACCCGGGCGGGAAGCCCTCCATAATGATAGCAGCTCATGCCGATCAGATCGGGATAATAGTTAAGGAGGTGACGAATGAAGGGTACATAAAGTTCGATGGAGTTGGATGGGATCCCAGAGTCCTCTATGGATCCCGTGTCAAGCTGATAACCGGAAAGGGAATAGTTAGGGGGGTCGTAGGGGTAGTACCAGCGCACCTCCTGAGGGTTTACAAAGAGCTTGAGGAGAAGAAAATAGAGATAAAGGATCTAGCGATAGACATCGGAGCTCGCAGTAAGGAAGAAGCTGAGAGCATGGGGATAAAACCTGGAATCTACGGAGTCCCTGATTACGATCCAATTTCACTTGGATCAGAGTTTTTCTCCTCTCCGGGTCTCGATAACGCTGCGGGTGTCGCAGCTATGATATATGGTGCGATGCTGAGCCGAGAGAGAGGAGGAATAGATGCCGAGGTGCACTTCACCGCTACGATACAGGAGGAAATAGGACTTAGAGGTGCTGAGATGATGGCATATAAGCTGAAACCTGAAGCAGCTATAGCTATTGATGTTACGTTCGCTGAGCAGCCCATGCTACCAGAGGCCCCGAGGGTCTCACTAGGAAAGGGGCCCGTCATAAGCAAGGGCCCTATATACCACCCTGAGGTAGTGGAGTTAATAGAGAGAGCTGCAGAGGAAAATGAGATCCCTAGACAGTATGAAGCTGATTTCAGAGGAGCAGGGACCGATACATGGGTGATCCAAGTTGCTAGAGGAGGTGTGAAGACAGCCCTCATCTCAATACCCTTGAGGTACATGCACAGCCCTTGCGAAATCATCAGCCTCAAGGACGTGGCTTGGGGAGGGGCCCTCTTGCAGAAGACCCTAGAACTGTTCTAAGATCCCCATTAACTCACCCTCTCCCCCTTTATAGGTGAGGTAACAGATCGCGCCCTCTAGATCCTCATCCATCTAAATTCGCATAACTCATAAGCGTGCTCCACATACGGCTAAGATCGGTAAAAATGTTGGCCTTACGCTAGGGTTCGATCTCATTTTGATGACTCTCAGCTCCTCGGTACCTTCAGAGCGACCTCGAATACAGCGACGGGAACCGTTATCCCCAGCTTGAGGAGGACCTCAGGATCTATTTCACCTATCACTCCTACCTCCTCCCCGTCCTTGAGCACGCTCGCGCACCTCCCCTCTATGAAGGGCCTCTCCCTTCTGGGCTCTAACTCTATTCCATACGATAGATTCTCAAATAAGACCTTCAGATGGGAGTATATGTCCTCGAAACCTACGGAATCGTCTGCATATGCAGCGGCTACCCTCCTCTCATCCCTCGTCTTGTTCTCAAGCCTCTCATCTATGAGCACTACGTCTCCTATCTCGAAGACCTTCTGAGGGTACCTTACATGCGTATTATTCGCTAGAAATGCTAGTAATCCAGGAAATAGAGCATCTCTTAAAACGCTGTAGCTCTCAGAGACTGGATTTGAGATCTCAACGACTTCCCTCTCCTCCCTATCGACCATATGGAAGAGAGAGGCCCTGCTCGTCATTATGTAGTTGAGGACCTCCTGATAGCCGAGCCCTATCATCACAGTCCTCACTTTCCTAGATACTCTCTCCACGGGATGGGGCTTGCCGACAGTCATTACGTTCTTTGGGAGCTCATATCCGATTTTATTCAGCCCCAAAGTTATTGAGACTTCCTCAGCTAAATCAATCGGATGTAAGAAATCTGATCTATATCCTGGAATGAGCACCCTGACTTTACCGTCTGAGCACTCCGCTCCCAGCCTGGCCCTCAGGAGCTGCGTGACTACGTCATCCCCGGAGAGGTTCAGGCCAACGATACTCCTTATGAAATCGAGATCCGCTTCCATCACTTCAGGCTCGTGCCTCGGGGTCTCTATCCTCCTACCGTCAGGATATAAGATGTCTAGCGTGCTTATCTCCCCTCCTCTCTCAGCTAAAGCTGAGGATATTATCTCTAGGGCATACCATATCGCCTTGAGATCCGTACCAGTCACATCTATGAAGATATCCCTCACACCCGGGGTGAGTCTCGTCAGCTCCGAGTTTATTATAGGGGGCATGCTGAGGACCTCCTCTCTAGAGTCCATTATTAATGGGACTAAATTTTCTGGATTTGCGATTAAATGAGAATAAATTTTACCTTTTTCTGTCTGTTCTAATATCTCTTTAGCACTCATTTCTGCATATTCACCCAGAGGTACGAAGCGGACCTCCTCCGCCCTCTTGACGTCATAGATTATAGGGGGCTTTACTTTAGAGAAGTCATGGAGTCCGATCGCGACCCTCCTCCTCTTCCTCCCTAGAGTGTCATGTATCTTCTCTTGAGCCTCTATAAGGGCCTCTAGCGATTCCTCAGTCCTCAGATCGACATCCCTGACGAGGGCAGCGACTACGTAGGGCCTGACCTTAGATACTCCCTCGCCCACTCTGACCTCGAAGGCCTTCCTCCTCACCCTGTATTCAGGTAGGCCCAGCTCCTCGCTCGATATACCCTTCAGACATCTCACTATGCCCTCTAAAGTTACGAGATCCATCCTATCGGAGGTTACCTCGAACTCTACCTCCTCTCCGAAGGATTCTAAGTTTAACTTCGTGAAGTCTAAGAGATCAATGAGTTCCTCCTCACTGAGGCCCCTCCAGAGCCTCTCCATCTCTCTCCTACTGAAACTCACGACCGGCAAGCTCTCACCACACCAGAGGAGCTTTCCTCAAGTACTCCAGGTTCTGAGAATGAAGCTCCCTTATATCCTCCAATCCGAGCTTTATCATAGCTAATCTCCCGATCCCTATCCCCCAGGCTAGTGCCTGAACTCTGGGGTAATCGTAACCTAAGGGTATCAACATCTCAGGCCTGAAGAGTCCTGAACCAGCTATCTCTATCCATCCTAGTTTCTCATGTTTGACATAAGCCTCAACGCTAGGCTCCGTGAATGGGAAATAAGCTGGCTTGAATTTCACCTCTTTAAAGCCCAAGTTCTTAGAGAACTCCGCTAGGAACCCCATTAAATTCCTCACATTCATTCCTTCAGCTAAAACAACCCCCTCACACTGATGGAACTCGAAAGCATGCGTTTTATCCGGAGCCTCCGGTCTGAAAACTTTATCTATAGCGAATATCTTACTTGGAACTTCCAATCCATTAGCTAGGGATCTAGCTGATGCAGCAGTAGTCTGAGACCTCAGTATGAGCCTCCTAGCTATCTCAAAGCTCCACTTGTATCCCCACCCCTTCGATCCAGTTACCCAACCATCCTCATGCGTCCTAGCTATCCTATTGACAAGTTCTTCGTATTTTGAGAGATCAGCTGCCTCAGGATAAGCTAGTTTGTATGAATCATGGACTTCCCTAGCTGGATGATCCTGAGCTTGAAATAGGACATCGAAGTTCCAGAATTCGCTCTCAACTATCGGGCTTTTCACTTCCGTGAACCCCATCCCGATCAATATCTCCCTCACCTCCTCCAAGAAATAGACATATGGGTGGGGTTTTCCCGGATACACTACAGGAGGGCTCGCTTTAACATCATAAGCCTTGAGTTTCTTCTTTTTCCATTCTCCACTCACTATCAGATCTCTGCTCAACTTACCCACTTCCTCAACTAAGGGGATCCTCCCTTCAGCGACATCTAGACCCAAGGGAGTGAGTACTATCTCAGCTTCAGTGACCTCCTCTGTCTCAACGAGCCCCCTCCTCCTCAAGCTCTTCAGAATTCCTTGATCAATATCTCCCTCCTCCAGCCCCCCCATCAAGATCCTATCTATTATCTCCCTCTCGGGTACCTCCCAAGATATTGGAATTATCAGCACTTCCCCATCCCGGCTCTCTATCTTCAGGAGACCCTTCTTCCTCCCCTCACCTAGTGCTACGTTTAGTTCATCTCCCCCCATCAACTTCGATATCTCAGAGAGGCTGACCTCACCTCTCCCCTTCAGGATCCCCAATATTTTCTCTTCAGGTAATCCTTCCTTAGCATGCCTCATTCCCCTCTCTGTAAGCTTCAGAACTTTCTTTTTCCTCTCAATAACTTCCAGAAGACCTTTTTCCTTGAGAAGAATTGATAGGGCCGCGACTCTGCTCTTATCTCCTATATCTTCTATCCTCGCTCTCCCCCCCTTGGATCTCAGAAGCTCGAGGAGCTCCATTTCTCCCCTCGATAGCGCTATTTCCATGCCTCCACCTCCCCGCTACTCTATTAGCTAAAACATAAGCGCGACTGGTCAGCGCTCCTCACACACCTCCAGCGAACCTCGCGTAATATATATTATCCCTATCCCTGATCACTCTCACCTTTATCAATGAACCTGGCGGGACGGGAGGGGAATCTAGGACCGTTACGACTCTATTCCTCGCGATAGCTAGGACCTCACCGATCTTCCATCCCTCCCCTAAGACCTTGACGTTCAATATCTCACCTTTCCTGAGGCGAGGCTCTACTGCCTTGACTTTCCTTATCCCGAAATCATCTGGGCCCAGTACGAGCTTCACGCCGAACTCCCTCTCAAGCTCAGCGAGCTTCCGGTAGAATTCGCCCCAGCTCATTGGCTTAACTCCCTTGGGCTTTCTCCCACCTCTATAGGCCTCATACTTCTGGATACCGAGCGCCGGCCATCTCTTCCCGGCCCCTATCCTGAGGGCGAACTCTATTATCTTCGGGATATCTTCATCATTAAGCCCGGGGACCCAGATAGGCGCTATAAGGAGGTCTATAGAGCTCTGGGATATCCTCTTAGCCACCTCAATTACTTTATCTATCCTGAACCAATCTGATCCGGCTAAGTACTTGGCCTTCCCCTCCTCTAGCGAGTCTATGCTCAAGTTTATCCTATCGATCCCTCTCTCTAGCTCCCCTATGAGCTTCTGAGTTAGCAGAGGGCCATGAGTCTGCGCGGATATCACTTTCACCTCAGGGATATCCCTCAGCTTCTTGACGAGATCTAAGATCTTAGGGTAGAGGAAAGGATCTCCAACAGTATCTATATGGGCCTCAATATCGTGAATCCTTTTACTCTCAACTAATCTCTCGAACCAAGAGATAAGGTAGTTTAGGTCCACTAGGAACTCCGTCCTCCTCGTCTTGGACTTAGGCCCGGCATCAGTAGAGCAGAATATGCATGATAGGGGACAGGATGAGACCGGTCTCACCTGTATCAGATTCGTTCCCCTATCTATTAGGCCGAAAGCCACAGATCCCATCAAGGGAATATCTCCTTTTATCCTGACGATCCTCCTCATGATTTCAACCTAAATTTTAAATCGGGACGGGGCAGATAGGAGTATGAAATTGCTCGCGATCTCCGATGTGCACTCATCGTCCTCAAAGCTAATACCTTTACTGGAGAGGGAAAGCTTTGATGCTGTATTCGTAGCTGGAGATATCTCTAACGGCGATATAGGGGATGTTAGGAAAATTCTTAGATATATTAGGGATTTCAATGAGAATGTATTCTTCGTTCCTGGGAACATGGATCCTGCTCCCCTTCTCGAGATTCGAGAGCTCGAGGGTTGCCTCAACTTACACCGTAATAAAGCTTACATCATGGGCTACTCCATCGGTGGTGTGGGAGGGGGCTTGATATCCCCTTTCATGACTAGGATCGAGTTCACAGAGGATGAGCTCTCACTAATGCTGGAGGAGCTCGGGAAGGTCGATCTCCTGCTGAGCCATACCCCTCCTTTCGATAGCGGGCTGGATAGGGTGAGATCGGGGCTTAGCGTCGGATCCAGATCCTTGAGGAATTATATAGAGAGGGAAGCTCCCTTGCTCTGCATCTGCGGTCACATACATGAGTCCAGGGGTATGAAGAGGATAGGGACTACTTTCGCGATAAATCCAGGGCCTCTCTCTCGGGGGAATTACGCTGTAGTCTATTTAGAGGGTGAAGAGGTGAGGCCCAAGCTCCTCAATCTCTAGTCAAATTTTAATTCTGATAGACCGAGCATCAGAGATGAACCTGAGGGACATCGCTATATCAGCAGTAGGGGGAGCTTTGTACGCTCTCGTCGGTTACGTGAGCTGGTTAGGACTCACTTTCTACGGGGTCAGGTTCTGGCCCTCTGTAGTGATACCCGCAACGATATCATGCCTCTATGGGGCGAGCGTAGGCGGGCTATCCGCTGCGATAGGGATATTCATATCGGACATCGCTACTCATGGAAATGCGATCTTAAGTTTGACAGTCGGTGTCACATCTAACTTCACATGCTTTTACATAATAGGGAAGCTCGCTGGAGGGAATAAGTATAGCGTGAAGAGGTACTTAATAGCTTCTACCCTAGGGCTCACCGTGGGGCACTTGATAATAGGGATAGGCCTCCTCCTCTGGAGCCAATACTTCCCACTCCCATTCCAAGAGGGCTTAACCCCGCTATCTATAGCGGCCGCACTCACAATATCCTTCGTCACATTCGCTTGGGAGCTCCCATTCGCCCTCATACTCGTTCCTCCTATAGTGCATGCTGTCAAGAGGGCGGGGAGATGATGTTCGTCATAGGGCTGGATATGGGTGGCACTACTACGAAGGGAGTCTTACTATCGGAGAGAGGAGTTAGCCTGAAGACTCTAGTCGTCTCCTCAGATCCTTTAGCAGCTGCAGCTGGCACAATAGGTAAGATATTGACTGATGGGGGGCTCAATATTAATGAAGTAGAGGCTATTGCTGCGAGCGGGGGGAAAGTGAGATCTCTCCCCAAACGCATCCTCGGCCTCCCTCTCTTCGAGGTGGATGAGATAGAGGCTATAGGAAGGGGAGGCGCCTTCTTAGCGAAGCTAGGGGAGTGCGTGGTCACTAGCGCTGGTACAGGGACCGCGATAGTTGAAGTCAGAGAGAGGAACTCTGGCTACGATGTCAGGCATTTGGGAGGAACGGGCGTCGGAGGTGGGACCCTTTTAGGCTTAGGAAAGCTCTTACTTGGTAGATCATCCATAGAATCACTTCTTGAACTAGCATCAAGGGGAAGCTCTGATAATCTGGACCTCAAAGTCGGTGATATAGTCGGGGGGCCCGTGGGGAAGTTAGATGTCAATGCCACTGCCTCAAACTTCGGAAAGCTGGTGGATGACGCTAAGCTAGAGGACATCGCTGCGGCCCTCGTGAATATGGTGGGGCAGGTCATCGGAGTTATATCCCTCTTCGCAGCTAAATCAGTAGGATTGGAAGATAAGATTGTCCTCGTTGGAGGATTAGCCAGCCATGAGCAGATAGTTGAAGCAATAAAAAGACCTATAAAACTCTTCGGTGGCGACTTGATTGTCCCGGAAGATCCTCAGTACGCTACGGCCTTAGGTGCATCTCTTAAGCTATTCTCCTCCCTCACATCCCTAGTGAGGGGCTGATGGTCAGTTACAAATTGGAGTTGAGAGGCGCCGTTATCAAGGGAGATCGCCTGCTTCTAGTGAGGGAGAAAGGTAGGAAGGATTGGTCGATCCCCGGTGACTCAGTTGAGCCTGGGAGGAGTCTCAGAGATTCGCTGAGTGAGATAATAGCGGACTCCACTGGTTTGCATATCGATGTCATTAGGGCTATCGATGTGAGAGAAGCCGATGGAGATAAGGTCCGAATAACTTATCTCTGCAAGCCGATCTCCGGGAAACTGAGACCTGGGAGAGGGAATAAGGAAGTGAGATGGGTTGAGCTCAGCAAGGCCGCTGAACTACCTCTCTCAGGACCAGCTAGAGATGCAGTTAATATCTTGACCTCCAAGTTCATCCTCTTCATCAGGAACAGGGACTTGAGGAGGGTTATCATAGGGGTCCCTAAGGGACATGTCCACAAGAGGATCGTTATGGAACTCGTTGATGGGCTAATAGTACTTCATGAGGCGACTGTTGAGAACCTCGTCAGGGCTTTCATAGAGGTGGAGATGCATCCATTCAGGAGGGCGATAGTCCTAGAGGGGAGGGAGTTGGAGAGGAGGAAGGAAGGTTATTCGAAGTACCAGCTCCTTGAGGTTGAAATGGGCGATGAAGAAGTCGAGGATTTGATAACCGGGATCCTGGGTCTCGATGAAGGGGAGAGTGAAGATTAAAAAGCTTTACTTGAGATTCCGACGGGGGATGAAGAGGAGTTACTCCATAGATATTTGATGATCCTTGAAGTGCTGCTGACCCCCGGGTGTGGGAGATGGTCAGGAGAGCTCTAGTCATAGGCAGGTTTCAGCCCCTCCATCATGGACATCTTTACTTATTCAGGTATGCCCTATCTAGGGCTGAGGAGTTAGTGATAGGTATAGGGAGCTCTCAGTTCTGTTGCCACCCGAGGAACCCTCTCTCAGCTGGGGAGAGGATGGAGCTCATAGTGAGGACATTGAGGAGGGAGGGCTTTCCCCTGGAGAGGATCTTCATATCTTGTATCCCTGATACCCAATCGCCTGAGGAGAATTGGGGACTTATAGTCTTGGATAGGGTTCCGAGGGTCGATATCGCTTTTTCAAATGATCCTGAAACAGTGAGATGCCTTAAGGAAGTAGGTCTTCAAGTGGAGAATGTCCCCTTCTTCAAGAGGGAGATATATGAGGCCACTAAGATAAGGGATCTCATATTGAAGGGAGATAGCTCCTGGAAGTCTTTAGTTCCGGAATCTTCTCTCGATTTCCTCATCGAGATAGATTTTGAGGGTAGGGTGAGGAGATCCATAGAGAATAATTCACTCTGAGGGGAATTCGTACTCCTCGCTCCTCTCCCCCGGGACTATCCTCAAGTTCTCATTCCTTATCGCTTCAAGGACTCTCCTACCGAGAGGGCTGCTCTTCGCTAGCGTTATCCTCCCTCTAGAATCAGTGACTAGCGTAGCCATTTCTCTCTCACCTGAGTAGATGGTCACCTCAGTATCGGACATCGCGGGACCTAGATCCAGTATTATCGTGTGCTTCCTCCTCTTCAACCTGAACTTAGGAGCCCCCTCGACTGCGGATTCTCTAGCTGAGACGGGCATCACTATGACCTCCTCCCCGAATGTGTAAATTTCGTACTCCACGGTCTCAGTCTCGAAGTCCTTAACTAAGACTACTGGCCTCGCTAAAGCCACATCCTTCATTCCAGTTGGCATCTTGACTGTTATCTTAAGGGAATATACTTTCTCGATCTTCCCGTCCCTTATGAATATGACGGTATCGACTACGTGGGGAAGGACGCCTAAGTCAACTCTATCTATGAACCTCTGTATCGCCTCTATCGGGAAGCCGCAGTGAATGACGCCCACCATCCCGACGCCAGCTAACCTCATATCTACGAATATCCTGAAGTCCTGAGTCTTCCTCATCTCATCGAAGATCACATAATCCGGCCTGACTAAGAGGAGAAGGTCCGCTGTATTCTCGAAGGAGCCAGCGAGCCTCCCATATTGAGTTATCTCAGGTCCCACTTGTAGGTCCCTGGGTGACTCAAGAGTCTTCACTATCCTCCCCCTTTCCTTATAGAACTCCGCTAATGCGCTCGCGAAAGTCGTCTTCCCAGCACCCGGAGGTCCCGCTATCAATATACCTTCCGCTCTCTCGCTCAGTCTCCTCTTCAGTTTATCGCTCAAGTTGTAGTCATCTAAAGTGACCTTCACGAGAGGTCTGACGGCCGTTATCTCGATACCATCTGAGAACGGAGGGAAGGCAGCTAATACCCTAAGGTCCCCGAGTTGTATTATGTAAGCGTCATCGTACATCACCTCTATGAATGCATCTATCCCCGTCTTCGCCCTCTCCAGTATTTCGTAAGCTATAGTCCTCACCTCGAATTCTTCCAATCTCTTGTCAGAGAGCTTAACTAACCTGAAGTTCCCTGGACGTCCCTTCTTCGCCATAGGCGGGGCTCCTTCTTTCAGGTGGACGCTCATAGTCTCCTCATCGAAGTAATCGTAGATCCTGAGCCCGTCCATCCTCGGGCCTATGTACTGGACATCCACCCCTCTAGCTAGAAGAGATAGTGTAGTTATCCTATCTCCCGTGAGGACCTTCGCGGAGAACTTCTTAGCTAGTTCCTGCAGAGCATCTATCCCCTTTCCCCTATGCTCCTCAACCCTAACCTCCTCTATGTAACCCTCCCTCCCGAGGTCCTGGAGCCATATTATCTCCCCTAAAGCACCCACACTGAATCTATCACCGCTGAGAGCATCTTCCTCTATCTTCGAGAGTACTTCCTCCGGTATTATGAGCTTAGATCCCTTTATCAGAGAGTATCCTGGCTCGTATCTCACTAGAGACCTCATCAGCACGTCCGAACTCAGCACGTATATTGAATCACTCATCTCAATAAGTTCCGATTAACCGTTATAAACGATAACTTCAGATCGAGGTATGCTCTACATAAAGCTCGGGGGTTCCCTGATAACACTTAAGAAGGAGGGGAGAAGAGAGATAAGGTTGGATGTCTTAAGGAGGATTTCTATTGATATCAAGAGCATAATGAATGATTTCAAGATATTTTTAGCTCACGGAGCTGGGCAGTATGGGCATGAGCCCGTCTTGAGGAGTGGCCTTCACTTGGGGATGGGGGATTGGAATAGGATAGGGGCCTCTGAGACGATGATAGGGGTGAGTGAGCTCAACTTAAGGGTCGCGAACATAATGATGGAAGAGGGCATACCTGTAGCTCCCTTCCCACCCAGATCCATGATGAGGAGGGATCGTGGGAGGATCCTGTGCGAGACTTCCTCGCTGAAGGGGCTCCTCAAAGCGGGGTTCATACCCTTAACTCACGGTGATCTGATACCGGACGATGAGAGAGGAGTCTACATACTCTCGGCAGATGAGATACCCCTTCACTTGGACTTAGGATTCGAGAAAGTGATATACCTCATGGATGAACCTGGAGTCCTCGATGAAGCTGGAAGCGTAATTCCCATTATCGACAGGAGCACTCTCGAGGTCATGAGCTTTCCCTCACTGGACGCGACTGGATCCATAAGGGGAAAACTCGAATCAGCTATTAAGTTAGCTGAGATGGGGATTGAAGTGAGGATCTCCGGTTACAGGGATCCTGGGGATTTAATTAAGGCAATTAATGGAGAAATAGGGACAAGAGTTATATAATTTCCTCCTCTTCAATTTCTAGTATCTCCTTGGGCGCTACAAGTATATAATATTTATCCTTTCCCATCATCTCATCCATCACCCTCCTGACGATGAGCTCCGCGGGGTCCTTTATACCCGCTCTCTCAGTGAGCTCCGAGAAGTTAGAGAAGGGTTTCTTTGCTCTCTCCTCAAGTATCTTTAGAAGAGTCTTTTTCCCTATCCCAGGGAGTAACTCGAGCTGATGGAGCCTTGTAGTCACGGGAACGCTTTCATTGAACAAATTGATGAAGAATTGTTCTCCTTCTTTCACTATCCTTGAGACCACGGATTCCAAGAGCATCCTAGCTGTTGGAGGAAGCTCTTCGTACGTGAGATATCTTATGAACCTACTGACCTCCTTCCTAGCTCCCTTACCGACGTATATCTTATCCATTACGTTAACATTAACATTTGGCCTCAGAGCAAACTCCATAAGTATGAAATACCTATCTCCGACAAGCTGGACTCTCCTCTTAGCCTCATCTACATACAGAACGTAGGCCCAGCTATCATGAGGCCTCCTCCTGCCCTGCGCAAGCCTCCACATTTGGAACACCAGTTATTCTTTTATTCTCTGAGGGACTTCAATAAGTTAAGCATTTCCTTATACTCTTGTTGGCTGAGCAACGGATAATCCTTGAAGAGGTAAGCCCTCAACTCCTCCTCGTCCTCGGGGAGGATGTTAACTATCATAACGGCGTGCTCCTCCTTCAGTTTGAACCTATTCATGAGTTCCTCCACAGTCTCTCTAGCTCTCTTAGGATCAGATACCTTCGTGAACTTCGATAAGTATATGAGGAGCCTCCTCTGATCCAGAGTCAAGGATTCCACTGTGGAGGACCATCTATCGAACACTAGAGCCTTAACTTCAGCTAATGTGAGAGCTCTCCTATTTTGAGGTCCTCTCTCAGCCAAATCCATCATCCTCATCCCGAGTGCTTCTTGAGGTGGACGGGAAGCACTATTAGATGCTTCGTCTTACCTCCCATCTTGATGTCCACGAGATAAGCTTCCCCCCTCTTGCCCACCACGACACCTACCTTCCCCTGATATCTCCTATGGGGCATTCCCCTTCTGATCGATGGTTCCACATCTATCACGACTTTATCGCCCACTTCGAATTCCTTAAGGAGCTTCGCGGGGGATGGCCTGCCCCTCTCGCGTGGGGTCTTTGAGAGGAAATCCCTCGATCTGTAGAGGAATCCGAATGACCTCCTACCCATGCATCATCACCACTTTACTCAACCATTACCTCGAGTACATCGAGTTCACTACAAAAAGATTTTTTCCCCAGGATCTCAGTTATACTGGGGCTGGTCCTTCCATCATCCCCACTAATGAGCTCCTTAACGTAAAGTCCACCATCACACAGAACAAATAACTCAAATTTTTTGTCATCTATCCTCTTGAAATTTATCTCATACACTCTCTTCAATCTCGTTATATCAGCTCTCCTCCAGAGCACCCTCTTAGGCGTCCTCTGTCTTATCACAGCGCCCTCGAGCCTCTTCAAGAGCTCCAGTTCTCGCTCATCAACTCCCCCTTCTACCTCCACCAAAGCTCTATATAATTTTTTGACATTTGGGGATCTTCCTTTTAGTATCCTTATTTTTTCTCTAGTGGAAAATTCTAGATTTTTAACCTCAATTAGGCCGGCTGCCCTCCTATTTATCTCTGACTCCATTTCCCTCAAGTCCACGCTCCTCCTCTTAGGGCTCACTAACTCCATCACGAACGGTCTCCCTTCACCGAGCATCCTGACATCTACATCTTCCCTCCCAGCCCCATGGAGGACGTAATCCTCAGCTGAGAAGAACTCGCTCATCACCTCCCCGATTATACCCTCAACGCTTCCCTGAGGGATCTTACCCTTCCAACCACATGCCTCACATCCCCTACCTCTGCACTCGGGGCACTTCCTCCTGGACTGGGAGATCCCTCTCTGGAGCTTCCTATACCTTCCAAAGATGAATACTGGTGCTAATTCTAACTCAACATCCCCTCTCTCAAAATCGAATATCAGAATGGCATCTGGCTCTTGACTTATCTTAATGCCAGTGAGTGAGCTCATCGCCCCATCCAGTAACCTCGTCAGAGTGACCTTGAGGGACCTCATTGCCGGAGGGTTGTGATTAGCCCTTATCCTGTCCTCCCTCTCTATTAAGATAGCTGGTAAAGAGACGCCCGCTTTCACTGATGACAGCTCTACTCCCTCTAGCTTGATCAAGGCCTTTCTGAGCATGTTCCCGAGCTCTCTACTAAAGAGTCCACCGCAGAGGTCACAACTCTCTCCTGAGGAGCTCTCAGAATTCAGTAGACTCATCAAACTATTTAGAAGATTATCTACCGGTTTGCCCATTATACTCGCTTCGCAGAACTCACAGAGGACGATCCCCTTGAGCTCATCCACCTATGCCCATCCTCCTGAAGAGTCTCCTAGCCTTGGATTCCGATGACATAGATTCCATGAGCTTCTTCGCCTGATGATAGGATTTCAACAATTTCCTGACTTCCTTAGCGGTGACTCCGGATCCTCTAGCTATTCTCTCTATCCTAGATCCCCTTATCAGGGATGGATCCCTCCTCTCCTCGGGAGTCATTGAGTTTATTATCGCTATCCACCTCATCATCTCCCTCGAGTTTATATCGAGCTGTACCCTACCGCTGACCCCCGGGACCATCTCCAAGAGTTTCTCCATAGGGCCAGCTCTCCCGAGCTGCTGAATATACTCTCTGAAATCCTCTAAGTCGAACTTCCCCCTTGACATCCTCTCCATCAATTTGCTCTCCTTAAATGCCTCTTCAATCCTCATAGCGAGTTCAATTATGTCCCCACCACCTAAAAGCCTGGAAACGAACCTCTCAGGATCGAACCTCTCGATATCATCTACCCTCTCACCGGTACATATGAAGAGTATCGGTGCCCCTGACGCGGCTACTGCTGAAAGAGCACCACCTCCCTTCGCCGCTCCATCGAGTTTCGTCACTATTACCCCTCCTACCGGGACCCTCTCAGCGAAAGCCCTCGCTTGTGCATAAGCTGCCTGTCCGATCGTCCCATCTATCGTTAAGATGACGAGATCGGGCCCTATTTCCCTGTAAGCATCGAGCTCTTTCATCAAGCTGCTCTCATCCTTATGCCTCCCCGCTGTATCTATTATCACGAAGTTATATCTCTCCCTCTTGAAGAACTCGATGCCCTCCCTCATAATCTCCACAGGATCTCTGGATTCCTTCGAGAAGACAGGGATATCCGGACCGACTAATTGCTCTATCTGAAGTTTCGAAGCCGGCCTCACGACATCAGCAGAGATTATCCCGACTTTCCCGAACCTCTTTGATAACCAGAGAGCCAGTTTAGCGACAGTAGTTGTTTTCCCTGAGCCCTCTATACCGACCATTAGGATCACATTTGTCTTCTTACTTTCCATAGGTATCTCAGCAGGCTTCCTTCCCAAGAGGTTCGTCAGCTCTTCATAGAGTATCTTAACAGCTAGATCCCTCCTGCTGAAGCCTGGCGGTGGGCTCTCCTTCAGAGCCCTCTCCTTGATCCTCCTACTTATCTCCAGGACGAGCTTGACATCAACATCCGCTTCTATCAGGGACCTCTGAACTTCTCGAACGAATTCGTTGACCGCAGCCTCGTCTATGACGGATTTACCCATTATCCTACTAACAGCATTCCTGAGGGAGCTTCCAAGCTTCTCTAAAACCAATTAACTATACGCCACCCCTCGTCCTTACTATCTTCCTCTTCCCCATCGACTCCCAGTACTCTACCTCTATCCCGCTCTTCAACCTCGAAGCCAATTCTGGATCATCAGGGAGAGGTAGCTCGAAGGTCTCGTATGTCTCCAGATCCATTAGTTGCACTACATTACCGTATACGTTTATCACTTGAGCAGTCTTCTTATCGACGATCGGTATCTCGACTAAAGCATCCGCTGGGAAGATCTTAGATCTCCTAGTACCATCGAATATCCCCCTGGCCTCAACTCTCACTTTAGCTGAACCGTGTTTTCCTGGCTTCGACTTAGACACTTCTAGGACTTCACATGGCTCATCATCTAGGATGACATAACTACCCTTCCTCAGATCCCCTGCACTACCCCTAGTGACTGACATGAGATCACCTAGCCCTTATCGGGGACTCACCTATAAGACTTCTGGAACCTAGCCCTAGCGCTCCTACCACCGTACTTCTTAGGTTCTGCCTGCCTCGGATCTCCCTTCAATATAGTCTTATCGTATTCCTTGAAGATCTCCTTCAGACGATCGCTCTTAGTGTAGCTGACTAAGGCCCTACCAATAGCCATCCTCAGGGCATCAGCTTGAGCCATGAAGCCCCCTCCCTTTACTCTCGCGAATATATCTACGTCCTTAACGTAATCCATCGCCAGCCATAGGGGCTCAAGTATCTTCATCCTCACGAACTCATTAGGTGCGAAGACTTCCACGGGTAAGCCATTTATGTAGAGCCTCCCAGATCCTTTCCTTATCACAGCCATGGCCCTAGCTGTCTTCCTCCTAGCGGAGGCTAGAGTATATGATTCTCTCGCTTTAGGAGACATACTCTCCACCCCAACCTAACAGCTTTGAGAGAGTGAGGACGGTAATATAACGCTTGCTCTTCTTAGGTTTCAGGGATTCTATCGTGTATTTCACGTCTCCCTTTATTATTGAGTCCTTTTCAACATTTGCGAGCTCCTCGGGGACCCCTATGAAGACCCTGAGTCTCCTGAGGGCCTCCCTCCCCTTAGCTTTCTTCATCGGGAGCATCCCTCTCACGGTCCTCCAAACGATCCTATCCGGTGTCCTAGGCTGCACTGGAGATTTCTTCGGATTTATCTTGCTCTGGATAGATCTTCTCGTCTGGTATTTCTTGAGTATCGTCGCTGGGTTTCCTGAGATTATTGCCTTCTCTGCATTGACTATCGCGACTCTCTTACCTTTCAAAAGTTCCTTAGCAGCTAGAGAAGCTATCCTACCTAGGATCTTATTCTCAGCATCAATAACAAGATCGAAATTCATTTAAATCACCCGATTATCCTTGTATGGGACCCCTTGGGGTTTATCTTAGCGTAATCATCCAGTAGAATGGCTTTGCCTCCTGCTTCCTCTATCTTCCTCTTAGCTGACCTCGTGAAGCCCGCTGCTGCAACAATTATCGGTTTCGTGACTTCTCCCTCCCCTAAGACCTTGCCTGGGACCACTACTGCAGCTACACCATCTGAGTATTTCTCTATCTTCCATAAATTGACCTCTATCCTCCTCCTCGTCTGCCTCTTCAATTTCTCAGCCACAGCCTTCCAGATAGGCGCATCGTTCACTCTAGATGCTATCTCAAGATTCCTTATCATCTTCACCAGCCTTATGTTCGTGGGTCCCGTCGGTTTCAACTTCACCCTCCTCCTGAACAAAGGGTCCTCCATAAATAAATTTAGCTCGCGTCCTCGAGCGCATTCGTGGATCATCTCGCGATCATTGGATGGGAAATTAAAAAATTTTATAATTTTTTAGGTAAGTTCTTCTAAGGACTTTCCCATTGTTTCAATTCCGAGTAAAATAACTGATAGACCCGCGAATATATGCACGAGGGAGAATATAATGAAAGGGCCTGAGAGACCGGTAGTCGCGAATAGATAGCCGGTTATCGATGGAGCTAATATCCCCATGAGCCTCCCGAAACTAGCTGCAGCACCCGAGCCTGTCCCCCTTATCTCAGTAGGATATAGCTCGGGGGTGTAAGCGTAGAGCCCGGCCCAAGCTCCCAAGTTGAAGAAGGATATCATGGAGCTGAAGAGGAAAACCCAGAAGAGATCTACTCTGAGACTCAAAAGAGCAGAAGCAAGCCCTGCTGCCGTCAAGTATATCGCGAGGACCTTCCTCCTCCCTATCTTATCTAGGAGGAATGATGCGGAGTAATACCCCGGTATCTGGAATAGGGT
The DNA here is from genome assembly GCA_964519515.1 of uncultured Nitrososphaerota archaeon. GTDB lineage: Archaea > Korarchaeota > Korarchaeia > Korarchaeales > Korarchaeaceae > Korarchaeum. The sequence goes on along the minus strand of CAZFIJ010000044.1, from coordinate 19,659 downwards.
GACTAGTAAGCTCCACCCTATGGATGTGACATCTTCCAATCCGAATTGCTTCGCGTATATCGTGGGGAGCCAGAGGAATATCCCGTGATACGTGTATATGAGCCCTCCCCAGAGGATGAAGAGGAGCACGGTCCTCTCCATATACTTCGGGGAGAAGAGGTCCCTCAAGTTGTACTTCTTAGAGGAGTCAGCTCTCACTTCCTTCAATTCAGTAATGCCTATCTTACGTAGCAGGGAATTCACATCCTCAACCCTTCCCCTAGTTATGAGGAATCTGAGGCTCTCGGGTAGGTAAGCTAACGTGAGGGGAAGCGCTATCAAGGGCAGCAGAGCGACTGAGAAAGTCGATCTCCATCCTAGAGATGGGAGCAGGAAGTATGGTATCAATAGGGAGAGTATCGCCCCATAGACCCAGCTCGTCTCTACAAGACCTAGGAATAGTCCCCTCTTCCCCTTAGGTATGTACTCTGAGACATAGACAGCTGGCTGAGGCAGGGCCCCACCCAGCCCTATCCCCGCCAGGAATCTGAGTGCGTAAAGTGTTAATAGATCTTGAGCTAAACCGCATGATGCTGTGAAAATCGATTCTATTATTATGACTGATATTAGGACCTTCCTCCTCCCTACGACATCAGCTAGCCTACCGAATAATAGAGCGCCTAGGAACATGCCGAGGTAACCTACGCTCATCAGATAACCTACTGTAATTGTATCTAGCCCCCATTCCCTCGCTATAGGACGCACTAGGGATGCGATGAGCATCACATTCATTCCAGTGAGGCCGTAAATTAAGGAAGAGGTCAATAATATCTTGTAGTGGAATTTCCCCACCTCAGCTCTATCTAAGAGCTCCGTTAGGTGCATAACCATCAGAGAGATCTTCTGAAGTACTTTTTAATTTTTTCCGAATTCTGAATGATAGTCGGGACAACAAACTTCCTACAGGATTAAATTTTATATACTATGTTTTATGTGTTTATATTTTCAAATATATATTCCTCTTATGGTGAAATAGCTCACAGTCGTCACGAGAAGCCATCATACATTTATGGTTAATTATTATAACCATAAGATTTATAAAAAAATCTGGATATAAGCTATATCAAAACTTTGGGGGTGATGCATTGGATCTCATTGGTCAATGGTTGAGCTATCCCGCTCCCTTGGATAGGATACTATCTATTGTAGGGATAGAGCTCCACTGGCTCATACTACAATACGTCCTCGGCTTGCCCCTCTTCATAATCCTCTCGCTATTGCTCTACGCGAGGAGCAAGGATGAGAAGTGGCATGAAATGGCCAAGACCATGGCAAAAGCCCTAGGCATAATATTCGCAGTAGGAGCCGCTAGCGGAACAGTAAGCGAGTTCGGTTTGGTTTTAATATGGCCAAATTTACTCGAGGCTGCTGGTAGGTACATATTCTTCCCTCTGTACGCAGAGATCTTCGCATTCCTCATAGAGATAACCTTCATATACTTCTTAGTATTCGGGTGGAGGAAGATAGGAGTTAGGGGGAAGCTGATCCTAGTATTCCTAGCTTTAGTAGGGGCTTGGCTTTCAGGCGCCCTCATAATGAGTGTGAACAGCTATATGGTTGCCCCCACTGGGATACAAGCTTCGTACGATCCGATGACTGGATGGAAGTACGATAAGGGATATCCTAAGCTGCTCTTAGTAGTCCCTAAGGAAATAGTAAGTGTACTAGATGTGAACAAACTCCTATCTCTCGGTATGGAAGTTTTAGGAGAGAGGAGTGAAGGTGTCGCTGTTCTACTCCCATCTAAGATAGTATCTAAACTCGCGAGCGAATCCTGGAGTAACGTCAGAGTGGGAGATAGCGTACTCTCACTCGTCATAAAGGAGGAGGCCCTTGGAAGCGTTAAAGATCTGCTAGTGAAGGACGTCGTCGATACTATATTGGTTAACACTGTCAAGAGCGTTGGGTATACTATGGTCACTTTTCTCTCCCCAGTTTACGCTGGGAGCATATTGCATGCCCTAGGGGCTGCGATGACAGTAACGGGATTCACTATAGTCGGGGGGTACTCTTTACTACTCCTCAGGTCGAAGAGCGATAAGAGGAAAGTCTATTATGCCAATGGATTGAGGTTAGGGATCTTGTTGAGCTTAATCTTCATAGCAGTCCAAGGTCTCCTTTTCGGACACATCCTCGGGGTTGAGATAGCTTCATATAACCCCGAGAAATTAGCGGCGATGGAGGGGACCAGCAATTCTATATTCAGCTTCAGCAGATCTCTAGGAATAGAGGGGATCATGAGTTTCATAGCTTATGGGAGCTTTGAGGCCAAACTACCTGATTACGATTCGATACCCCGAGATTACTGTACATTAGCTGGAGCACCATTCGACTGCAGGCCCCCTCTCATGATACACTACCTATACTACGTTAAGACGGGTCTAAGCATCCTCTTAGGTCTATATGCTTTGATCTCATCTATATTGATCATGAGAGGGAATTTATCCCCAATTCTACTCAAAATAAACGTCTTGACTCCTATAGTAGCTCAGATCATCAGTTTCCTCGGGTGGGCCGTCAGGGAGATAGGGAGGAAGCCGTGGTCCATCTACGGTATAATGACAGTAGATGTAGCTCACACAGCGAACCCTGGAGATCCGTTATCATACGGCTTAATAGCTTTAATATTGATTTCCGTCGCTTTAGCTCTGATCTTAGCCGTTTGGAAGCTCCTGTACGCTCCATCAGTTAGGGAGGTGTGATCATGATCCCGCAAGTCTACTTCATAGCTCTAGTCTTCGGCATACATATAGTGGCCGTTAACCTAGGAATGGCTCTCGCGACGATAGTGCCCTTGCTGAAGAGGAAAGCTGATCTCACGGGGAATGAGAGGCTCGACGGAATAGCTAGAGGGATATTCAGGATATACGCTGCTACTTACGCGATAGCTGGGGTCATGGGGACAGCCTTCACTGTATTCCTACTCAGCTTCTATCCCGAGTTCATAGGGGTCGCTGGCAACATAACTTTGCTCCCATTCGGGATAGCGATACTCTCGATACTGATCCACTTCCTAGCTATAGTGCTCTATTACTACGGTTGGGACTCCTTCCCGAGATGGGCTCACCTCTCCTCTGGGATCCTATTAGCTATCACAGCTTACACTATACCCCTCGGCTTCAGGTTAGTTTTCGCCTTCCTGAATACGCCATCGGGGCTTAAGATAGATGGGAAGCCTTATATAGATGCCCTCGGAGCTCTCGCCAATCCGACTTTCGCGCCTCTCTATCTGAAGAGTGTCTTCGGCGCTATAACGTTCGGTTCCCTCTTCATCTCGGCTCTGTTAGCTTATCGAATGGTCAAGGAGAGGGGTGAGGAGAGCTCCCAGCTTTACTCGATTACATTGAAGGTAGCTGTAGTAGGGACTTTCATAATGCTGATATTGGGCCCATGGTACTCTATGTCATTGATATCGACGCCGATGAAGTTCAACAATATCTTCAGATCCTTCGGATGGGGATTAGGTGGAGTTGAGACGGTCGACATGAGCTGGCTCTTCCTGATCAAGATGATACTCATAGTAATTCAGATCTACGCTATACTGAGGCTAATATTCGGCAGCGTTGACTTCAAGCTCTCAGCTCTCGCAACGATATCAGCAGCGCTCACGATATTAACTGGAGAGTACCTGAATATGTTCAGTCAATATCCATACTTCCTAGCTAATCTACCGATAGTAGCTGATAAAATACCTGAACCATGGAGGACGATACTCGGAAGATCCTTATCTCTCGAGAACGTGAGCCCCTTAGCCAGTGATCCCACGCTGTTCTTAGTAACAGCTCTCGGGATAGCGATATTGCTCATAGCGATAGGTTACTTCATATATGAGACGTTATTTAAAGGAGAATGATCCCCCTCCCTTTTTTAGTGCGGGGGGTGGGATTTGACCCCACGCGGGCCTGACGCCCACCCGCCCCTCAAGCGGGCGCCTTGGACCTGGCTTGGCTACCCCCGCTCGAGCTTATATGTCTCAACAGATTAAAAACGTTATCTATATCTTACTGAGCAGCTCCTCGAGCTTCCCCCTCATTTGATTCAATGCCTCGCTGAATATCTCCTCCGGCCTCAGAGAACCCGTGGATTCGTAGCTTATGATGATCCTGGATTCATCCCACCTCCTGACTATCTTGTCTGGGTTCCTGACCCTGCACCTCTCCAACATCTCCAAACATCCCTCACAGAGGACAGGGTAATCTATCCTTAAGATTCCTCCATCAGACTCAATACAGTTGGAACATTGGTTCAAATCACATTCTATGGATTCTAAGTCCTTCAGTTCATAAATAGGCATGTAACTATAACCGACTGCTGCAGCTGGTGACCACTTAGAGTGATCCTTCCCTCTACCGATTCTAGCTATAGCCTGAAACCTCAATTTCTGCCCCTTCCTCATCTTTATTATTGGTATCTTATCGTTAGCCGGATATATGAGCGGATCTGAGGACTTGAGCTCTCCTGAGTACACTATCTCGATCGGGTCCTTCGCCTTCTTCGATAATTCGAGTACTACAGTCCTATTAGGATCGACCCTCAGTACGTCGAGGCTCGTCCTGAGAGGGACCATCGCTAGCCTATGCGCTATATACTCATCGAAGAAGGGAGTCGTGTTCTCAAAGAATATGACCTCATCTATCGCGAAAGTCGGAACTTCGGCTATTATTGCCCTCCTTATCGAGTTCGCGAAAGATGGAGAGACCCCTTCTAGGACTAGGAGCGTCCTTTGATCTGATAGCTCAATCACCCTCACTTTCAAGGTCCTCACCTTTCCTCCTCAGGATGCTCACCCAAGGATTATTAAATATCTCTGAGAGTACATCCTCCGTCGAGCTCCCTTCGGATCTAACATCATGCGATCTTTCATTATGAATATTTTCTTCTATTTTCGGGATAACTGATTCCCTCACACTCTCAACTCTAGGTTTTCGTTTAGGCAAGCTCTCTATAACAGGTTCACTTAAGTCCTGGAAGCTGGGCCTGGGGAGAGAGGGGACGCTCCCATAACTCCCCAGTATCCTGATAAAGGACTCTAAAAGCTCTATTCTCCTCTCTAGTTCATGTATCCTATGTATCAGCTCCGGATCTTCCTTCTTAAGGTCTGAAGATAGGAGATCCCTTATAAACGTCCCCAGATTCCTGGAGATCTCTTCAGCTAGCCCCTTTCCGACTTCCTGAATCAATCTCCTCATATCCGGGTCCGGCGATATTTGATTGGATCTCACTTGCGAGTTCCTCGGAATCTGGAGATCCTTCACCTCCTTATCCAACGATTTCATCTCGAGATCAGGGGTGAATGATCTATCTAGAGATCTCACTGTCACCTTAGAGGCCCAGCTATCCCCCTTAGCTCTTCCCTCCTCTACCTCCTTGTTCGCGATAGCATAGAGATCCTTAGGGACCCATAAGTCGAGCCTATCGAACCCTATTCCCGCCCTCCTGTAGGAATCTATTAGGGACTCGACGAATTCCTGCACGCTCTCATAAGAGGGGTCGAAGACAGAGACTAGGACCCTTATCTCCCTTCTCCCAGATATCTCTATGACGAGGGACCTTTCATCGAGCCCCCCTCTTAACTTTATGTTTCCAGCTCCCCTGTAGAATTCGATCAAATCGTTCATAACACTCAAGGGGGGCATCCCCTGAAATAGACTGTGAGGCTTTAATAAATTTCCTATTCGAAAATGTTATGTGAAAGTTCCCTCAGACCCTCCTCCCCCTCCTACCGTGGGGCCTCCTGCAACCATCGTGAGGTATCGGGGTCACGTCCTCGACTCTTATGAGGGTGAGTTGAGACCTAGAGAGGCCTCTTATAGCTGCTGTCGCGCCTGGACCTGGGATCCTACTCTTTATACCTCCAGGCGCTCTCACCTTAACTATTAGGTGAGTTATCCCTTTCCTCTGAGCTTCTTTAGCTGCAGCCATCGCGGCCTTCAGGGCTGCATAAGGAGATCCCTCGAGCCTATCCGCATCCACGAACATCCCGCCGGAGTACCTAGCTATAGTCTCAGCTCCCGTTATATCAGTTATGTGGACTATCGTATCGTTGAATGATGAGTATATGTGGGCCACCCCTATCTTACCCTTCCTCTCAGTTGACATCATCTCACCTCCTTCTCAACCTCTAGGCATGAGGGATGGAGGCACTCTATCTTATCCTCCTCCTCCAATTTTACTAAGTAACTTGGCTGCCTTATCCTCCTACCGTTAACCCTTATATGGCCATGAGTTATGAGCTGCCTAGCCATATATGGACTCTTAGCGAACCCCTTCCTCCAAACGATGGTCTGCAATCTCCTCTCCAAGAATTGCTCAACGCTTAAATCGAGTAGATCATCTAAAGTTGCATCCTTACTGAGGATCCCGAGGGCTTGCAACTTCTTTATTATGGGTTCGACCTTCCAGCTCTCGCTCTTGGGAGCAGCTAAAAGCTGCCTGGCTATCCTCCTATACTTCTTCGCTAGAAAGCTCATCCTCCAGAGCTCCCTCTTGTTCCTCAGACCATAGTAACCGGCAAGCCTATTCGTCTCCTCCAGAACTCTCCTATCCCAAGGTTTGTAAGGCCTCTCGTATTTCTTCCTATGCTTCTTTATATCCCCCATTATATCACCTCACTTCTTCCTCTGATAACCGACAGTTTTCCCTACTCTTCCAGTCGTCTTCGTCCTCTGCCCTCTCACCTTCAGCCCTAGCTCATGCCTTATCCCCTTCCAACTACCTATCTTCTTCATTAAGTTGATATCTTGAGTCATGTACCAGTTCACATCATCCCCTATTAGTATCCTAGATTCATTATTTCTGTAATCCTTTTGTCTATTCATCAGCCACCACGGGATCCCGTATTTATGCGGGTTATTTACGACATCCTCTATCTTAGCGTATTCCTCCTCACTAAGTTCTCCTAGGAGTTTGTTTGGAGGTACACCAGTTTTCCTCAGGATAGCTAGCGCTAGAGTATGGCTTATCCCCTTTACGCCCGTGAGCGAAACTATGACGGGCTTAGTACCATCTAAAGTCGTGTTGAGCAGCCTCACTATCCTCCTCAGCTCAACTCCCGACAACTACTCACCCCTTTTTCGGGGTATGTCATACCACCCAATTTTAATGTTTCGTATCTCGAGTGAGTCGCGGGGTCCCATCCGACAGATGTATGGATAGCTCTATCGCACCATCCCTCACAGGAGACATCTTAGAACTGTTCTGACCCTAAGATAGTAATCCTTAGACTTTAAGCTCCATAATTGAATTTCCATAACTCTTATTTCACTATCGCATGTAACTTAAGGCTCTATATATCGTTTAAGCCTCTTCATAGGATTTCAACTAAATAGAGCAACTTAAAGTGGCGCCGGGGGTGGGATTTGAACCCACGCGGCCCAGTGGGCCACTGGCTCTCCAGGCCAGCCCCCTTCCGGGCTAGGGCACCCCGGCTCATGTCTCATATACTGCACACATATTAAAAGATTGAGACCACAAGCGGGAAGATCATACAGTCTTCCACATCGGTGGATAGAGATCCCTGGGCATTATAACCCTCTCGATGCTAGCAGCTACTCCGCTATCAGCTGAGATCATCTCATCGAAATCTATTAACGCTCTCCCTATTGCTATGAGCTCACCCTTCAGGGTCATCAACGCTACGATAGAGCCCTTCCTTATCCCCTTAGATAGGGAACATATCCCCTTCACCTTGAGGGATGCTCCATGAGTCAGGGAAGCGACCGCGCTATCTTTCACGTATATCTTGGGTAAGTGCCTCACCGCCTCCTCCAGAGGGAGGATGACTCTCCTAATCTTGCTCTCATCCCCGGATCCCTTCCAACTATCGTAAGCATCCTTGAGGTCTTCGAGAGTTACGCAATCCTTCTCCGTGAAGATCCCACTTCTTATCCTTCTCAGATCCCTCATGCTCCCTCCGACTCCTAAGAACTCCCCTATGTCAAAGAAAAGCTTCCTTATGTATGTACCCGATTCCACCCTGACCCTCAGCTTGTGGAACCTCCCCTCACTACTCAATAGCTCGATGGAATAGACTCTCCTCACTCTGAGCGACCTCTTAACTGCTGACTTAACCGGAGGTCTCTGGAATATCGGTCCTGTGAATTTGCTCAAAGCTTCCTTCAACTCATCGATCGAGACCTCACCGTGTAGATAGAGCGTACCCACGTATTCCTTATCGTACCCGGAGATTAACTTGCTGAGCTTCGTTGCATTTCCTAAAACTATCGGGAGGACTCCGGATACCTTAGGATCTAGTGTCCCACAGTGCCCTACCTTCCCAGGGTATTCCAGTGTCCTCTTGACTCTCTCAGTGACCTCGTGAGATGATGGGCCCTTCGGCTTATCCAATATTATGAGGCCGTGATCCAAATAAAGAAATATAGGCCTCTCTTGAGGCCTATATCCATAGGGGCCGGGTTCATAAGCGCTCTTAACAGCTATCTCCTCTACTTCATCGATCAACCGGATACCCTAGCCTTCTGAAGCTTCTCGTATAGATCGGTGCCTTTCAACGCCTCAATCACTTCCTCATCTCTCGCTCCCTCAGGTATATCTAGCTTCACGGGTAGAGGTACTAAGTGCTTCACGTTCACCCTTCTCCTCCTGACGCCCGTCAGCTCCTTCGGTCCTGTCGCTTCAACGAAATTCTTATCGATTACCCTGACTACTACGCACAGCCTCCCGGCTTCCCTACCAGCTACCTTCCTACAAACCCTTCCTACTTCAATAACTCCCATGATAACACCCCTCTCGCGAGTGGGTGACGCGTCCCTCAGGACGCGAGGAGGGCCAGACCCTCTGCGACCGCAGAGGCGACCATAAGCTTCCTCATGCACTTGGGGCAGAGGTTACCTCCGTAAGGCCTATTGGGCCTCCTCTGGCTGAGGGGGATCTTGGAGATCACCGATCTGGGACCAGTGGGTGTCGCATTGAGCCTAGCGCCGCAACTACATATAGCGTACGAGTGCTTTTTGTGCTTATAGTGATAGACCAGTCTCCCTCCGGGTGTTCTGACGGCTACTCTTACCTTCTTCAGCCTCCTCCTAGTTCCCCTCTTGTTCACGCTGATCATCTGATACCCCCGCGGCAGGAGAGGGATATATTCTCAATTTTTAAGTGTTATGGGGCCTGGAGGGAGCTATCCTCGATTAATACTTTTATTATACCGAAAAGTTAAGTTAAAGATTTAGTCAGAGGGGGTTGTCCCGAGTAATCTTTGGAAGATCGCTGAGAATAAGAATGATGTTATCACATAATAGCCGACATAACCCAAGGTCTGATTCGAGAGGCCCGCATTACCATGGAAGTAATCCAAGATCCAGGGGAGTGGGAATGGTAAATTTATCACTGGGATATCCGCGTAGAAGTTCCCGAGGAGCCAGAAGATTATAATTATAGGTATCGTTGTGTAGAAGAGAGGTCTCATGTTCATCCTGCTCATCTCAGCTCTAGCAGCATCGAACTGGGGCTTCATCTTATCCAGCTTCTTCTTCAATCTCTTATCATCCGGATTCTTGATCGACTCCCTCTGAAGATCTGTATATTCCTTCACTATTTTCTGTAGCTCCCTCATCCTCTCATAATTTATCGTCCTCTTATTTATCAAATTGACACCAAGGCTTATTGTTAACGCTAAAAATGTGAGGAAGATTATAGAACCCGGCGGGAAGAGGATAAAGCTTAGATCCATTCGATCACCCTATGAACCTCTTGAGCCTCGGATACATCTCGAGCGTGCGTTCGTGAGCGAGCCTCTCGTAAAGTCCCGCTATTATCGTCACCGCGAGGAGTATACCGCTCCCAGTACCGAAGGCTCCTGTGAAGTTAGCTACTGCTGCGAGTAAGCCGACCATGATCCCTCCGAGGTAGGTCACGGACTCTATGTACTTCTCTATCGTCCTGGCCACTACTTTCGCTGATGCCCTTCTTCCCGGAACTACTATCCCTTGCCTGACTAGTTGCTCGCTCACAGTCCTCGGATCCATACCAGCGGTCATCACCCATATCTTAGCGAAAGCGACGCATGAAGCGACCAGAATCACTATGTATATCACAGCCCTTATCGGATCATCAACGAGAACTGAGGGCCCGTGAGGAGTGGCGAGATAGTAAGCCAATCCTTGAACGGGGACCACGCTCCCGCTAACGGGATCTGCTTCATATCTCCCTAAGAAGTCCACGAGATACTTAGCCCATCCACTCGTCTCGGAGCCCAGCCTGGACCATGCGATCTTAGCGAGGATATCTATATTCCCTAAGAGGGCTGAGGCAAATATTATGGGGACGTTGCTCACGTAGAGGAGCCTTATTGGGTACTTAGTCCTGAGGCCACCGTATAAGGAGTGGGCGATGGAGATATTCACCCTGACTTCGTAAGCCCATATGACCGCTATGAAGACCACGAATGTCGATATTAAGCCGACAAGCCCTGGGAGGGAGCCCCTATATATCGCTCCAACGCCCTCAGTCATCAAGGCCGGTATTACGCCTACGTACTTTCCTGTAGTCGGCTCTATCTTAGGCGAGAACATCGACCAAATAGCTTCTTGAGCGACTCCCGCTAATATGAAGAGACTTATACCGCTCCCTATTCCCCACTTCGCCACGAGATCATCTAGCATCATCAATAGAAAGGAACCGAGCGATAGTTGAGCTATCGCTATTAACGCCTGTTGCGTCGTTAGGCTTCCGAATCTTCCCCCCAAAGTATAAGCTGCTACTTCGAATAATATGAAGAATATAGCCGCGACTCTCTGAGCTTCCTGGAAGAATCTCCTATCTTCTGGATCAGTTAGATCTAACTTGACGATCTTACTACCTACGAGGAGCTCTAATACTATTCCAGCTGTGACTATAGGGCCTATCCCAAGCTCAACTATGCTACCCTGAGCGCCAGCGAATATCACCCTTATCTGAGCGAGGTAATCCAAGCCGCCCCTCGGCACGCCGTAGAGGGGGACTTGCGTGAGGAAGTAATATATTATGAGGACGAGCCCCGTCCAGGCAAGTTTTTCCTTTAGAGTCGGTGATCTCTTTGGTCTCTCAACTTCAGGGATCCCTTTATTCATCTTAGAAATTATTTGTCTAACCAGGCTCATCAGAATCCCCCTCCGTTAATATAACGCTCCCACCTATGCTCTCTAGCTTGCTAACTGCATTCCTAGATGCGCTCTCAACTTTAATTAGCAGAGGCTTGCTTATCTCCCCTCTCCCGAGCAGCTTATTGTAGCCTATCTTCCCGAGATCGAGCTCAATCCTTCCGTCCTCACGCTCCTCAGCTATTCCGGATCTCAGGAGCTCTGGGATCATCTTATCTAAATCAGCTAGATTTATACTCCTGATCTCTTTTCTCACAGCTCTAGGTCTCTTGAATCCCCTCCTTCCCCTCCCGAAGTAATCCGGTTCATATGCTGTGACCCATGTCCATAAGTGCTTCTTCGTTCCGGCCATGCCGAAGCCTCCTCTCCTCCCGCTCCTCCTATGTTGCCTCTGCAATCCGTATCCATGGAACCTCGAGCCCCTCATCTTCCTCGATTTCTTCCTCCTCCTGGGTATGCTCATCATATCATCCTCCTGATCAGTGTATTTATCTCCTTCCCTCTATACCCGAGCTCCCCTCCATCGTTCCAAGCCCTCTTAGTCGTCCTCTTGAAACCTCCCTTCGGTGGATGGAGCCTGAAATATGGCTTTATCCATCCCAACTTATGTAAGTATACCCTATTGCTGAGAAGAGCTTCTGCTAGCTCCTCTATGCTTGAGAAGTCTGTGTTGCTAGAGAGCCACTCATCGCTCAAGCTCCCACCTATCTTGAGCTCGCCTCTCTCCCTGAGGAGCGCTGAGAGAGTGGGCCCATCTATCTCACCGTAAGTAGAGTAGTCCTTCACCTTATGGAGCATCCCCCTATAGGAATCCGTTAGAGGCACTAGAGTCGCCCAAAACTTCCTATTTAGGTGTAACATTTCGAGAGTTCTCCTTATCTCAGGCTTCACATCAACTCTGCCCCTTATCCTGACTATCGCTATCAAAGGGACCTCTCCCAGGCTTACCACCTCCGGGCGCACCCGCCATCGTGCGCCCCGCGCCTAACGGGTGCGCTCCACTGGAATCAGCTCATCAGTTTAAAAAATGAGATGGTCAACCCCTCCAGTCTTGGGGGAGGTTCATGACTAACAAGTTGCGTAAGGCATCATGCAACGCGAAAGCATAGTTCATCCTATTCCTCGTGTGACCCTTAGAGAATACCCTGACATCCTGAAGTCCTCCTAATCCGAGGACTATCTTGGCCGTCTCGTTCCCAACTATCCCCAGCTTCCTAGGAGCGGGGAGGAGCGTCACCCTGACGGATCCAGATGCCCCGGTCACAGTAGCGGCTATCGAATGGGGCCTCCCGCACCCGCACTCCCAAGAACCGCATCCCTTTCTCACTTTGATCAGGTTCAGCTTAGCGTTCCTCACGGCATCTGCTAAAGCTATATTGAACTCCTTCCCCTTCCCCTTGCCCACGCCAACGTAGTTCATCCCATCACCTACAGCAGCCACTACTCTCAGTTGAGTTAGTTCGCCTGCGTCTGTCTGTCTCTGGACCCTTATCACCTCTACGACTTCCTCCTTGATCCCTGGAACGAGTATATCGACTATCTCAGGCTCCTGGATCGGTATACCTCTCCTAAGTATCTCTTCGAGGCTCTTTATCTTGCCCCCAGCTACTAAGCGGCCCACCCATGTCCTGGGTACCCACTCCCTCTCTACTCCTACATCCTCGTACATCTAGCTTCCCTCCCATATCCAATTTTAATCATTACTAATGGCTGATATCTTCTCCAAGACGCTCTCAAAGGTCTCAGGGATTATCTTTGGATCAGCCCCCTTCCTGAGGTAATCGGAGAATTGCCTTTCGAGAGACCCTTCCTCCTCCAATTTCTCCGCAAAAGAAACTATGTGCTCCCCCCTTATCCTATCCTCATCCGGTAGGATCTCCGGGGAGTGGGGCACATCTATGCCCGCGTCGAGCACTCCCTTCAAGGCTGCGTAAAGCCTCGATCCCCTCGTAGATGGGAACCTACCTATATCTAAGATCGCTTCCATAACTCCAGCCTTCTTAGCCCTCATAGCTGCTAGATATCCCGTCAAATATGCTGCTGGGAGGTTCTTTCCTCCATAAGGCCATCCATACTTTTCCAATTCCTTTGAGAAAGCATAAGCTATCACTTCATCCCCTTCCCCCTTGAACTCGACGAATTGCACTATTATATACCTATTAGTCCTCCTCACAACGACTCTCGGCTTTCTACTCTTTAGAAGAGCCAATCTCTTCATATAATCTGTCTTCCCTTCCCTCCTCCTCCTGAACTTCACTTTATATCTACCAGATCTCGCCAAAACGCTCACCTCCCTACATGAGCTCTGAGCTGCGAGACGCTATTGAAACTCGATAGTTTGGCATATAGCTCCCTGTATTCCTTAGAATCTATCAATCCCTGCTCCTTCATTCTCCTCAGCTCTCTCCTCAATGCCCTTATCTTCCTAATCCATCTCCTCTTCCTCGGTAGCTTTGAGTACTTAGCGCCCTTCTTGCTACCAGGACCCTTCCTCCTGGGCTTCTTCCTCGCCCTACTTATGCCCCTCTTCTGCAGTATCTCTATAGCCCCCGACCTTATAAGCCTCTTTATATCAGCTCTAGTCACAGCTTCGGAGACCAGATCTATCTTCTCAGGATTTATCCTCACCCTATCCAATCCCACACCTGCTACCTTAGCAGCGAGCTTCTTCTGATACTCGAGATCCATATGGACACCCCTCAGTTAGCTAGCTTCAAACCTAGTTTTGATGCCTCCTCCCTAATGATGCTCCTCTTCCTCTCGCCCACAGTATGGGCTATGTAAACTATCACGCTCTCCCTCTCGCTCGATAGCCTCCTCAGTTCCTCTAAGTTATGGACTATAGCTACCCTCCTACCGGATGGATGAAGCCCCCTTATCTCATCTGGGTTCTTGTAACCTATGTTGGGTTGCTTCGGCCTGCTCTTCAACTTCAGCCTCTGTTTATTATCTATCCCCCTGGGCCTCCTCCAGCTCTTAGTAGCGCCTAACTTCTGATAAAGCGCCAGATTGAGGAACCTCGGTTTCTTCTTCTTTAGCTTAAGCATCTCCTTCATCTCAACTCACCACGTAGATACCATCCATGAAGACCCTCGGGTCCTTCTTCTTTATCTTGGTCGCGAGCCTTATATTAGCTGCAGTCTGCCCGACTTCCTCCTTTGAGATACCCTCTATATATATCCTATCGCCCTCAACTCTGACTTCAGTATCCCCGACTATACTCGCATATCTCGGCAGTTTCTCCCCCAGGAAGTTCGATATCTTCACGATCTTCCTCCCCTTATCTACTTCGACTTTTATCGGGAAGTGAGCGTAGACTATAACCATCTCCTTCTTGAAGCCCTCTGTAACTCCTTTCATCATATTCCTTATGTGAGCTGTCACAGTACCCAGATACGCTTTGTTGAATTTCCTATCCCCGTAGGTCCTCACTTTCACTTTCCCATTCTCAATGGAGAGCTCAATTAACTCGTTGTGAAACTCCCTCTCAAGCGTTCCTTTTGGACCAGAGACCCTTATCTTGCTCCCATCTACTTCCACTTTGACGCCTTCAGGTATGGGGACCTCTGACTCGAGAGCTAGTGTTATCACCTTGGGATATCTCATCCAGATCACCTCAGTAACAATAAGCTATCAGTACTCCCCCTATCCCCCTCTCCTTCGCCTCCCTATGGGTCATGACTCCCTGATTCGTTGAAACTATTATGAGGCCCACGTTCTCAGCTGGAAGGTATATCTTCTCCCACCTCGAAAATTCGCTCACCTTCACGGGGAATCTCGGTTTTATCACACCTGCTTTGTTTATCCTACCGTTCAGCCTGACTACGTACTTCCCGAACCTACCGTCGTCGACGTACTCGAACTCATCTATATAGCCGTGCTCCTTCAGTACCTTGAGAACTTTCCCTATCAGTTTCGAAGCTATGTTTATCACGACCTCCCTCTTGCCGAGCATTGAACCGTTCGTGAGAGTGCTCATCGCATCCGCTAGGGGATCTAGTCTCGTCATAAGTATCACCCTACTCGTATTTCTTCCAGCCCATCAGAGGGGCAACTTCAAGGAAGCAGCTCCTGCAGAGGTAAAGGTCGTACTTCCTGATTATCCCGTATCCTACCCTCCCACACCTCCTACATACATAAGCGCCCTTACCCTTAGTCCTGACCTTCTTCTTCGGCTTCGCCATTCCCATCACCTACTCTTCCTCATGCACTACCTTCAGATTTAAGTACTTTTCAGCGAATAACATCGACTCAGCCTTACTCACCCTATGCCTCAACGGGACCCTTCTCCTCTCTATCCTCCTTCTAGCTATCCTATAGCCAGCTCTCCCGATCGAAACTATGACGTCCATCCCGAATATCCCTATCTCAGCTTTGTATTTCACTCCAGGTATATCTATGTGCTCCTTTATCCCGAATGCGAAATTCCCTAGCTCATCGAATGAACTCGCTTTCACTCTCCTCCCCACTGCTTCAGCAACTCTATCGAGGAGCTCAACTGCCTTCTTACCTCTTACAGTCACTGAGACAGCTATAGGCTCCTTCTTCCTTATTCCGAACTCCCTTATCGTTCTCTTAGCCCTCCTCTCCACAGGTTTCTGGCCAGTTAGTTCCTCTAAGACTTTTCCAGCTCTCGTCAGTACCTCCCCGCTCCTCCCAACGGCTATGTTGAGTGTCACAGCCATGACCCTAGGTACCAGCATCGGGTTGCTCTCCCATCTCCTCAATATCTCCTCTCTCAGGTCCTCCATCTCATCACCTCAGCTTAAGCAATGGTTTCTCCTTACCAACGACGATCAGATTTTCCTTTACTCCCCTATAAGAGAGCTCAGGATTCTCTAGATCCCTCATCTCTATTATCGTCCCTATCCCCTCGACTCTGCCTATTCGACCCGCCATCCTACCCTTAGTCACGAGCACTGAGGAACCTATATCGAACTTCAGATGATCTATCAAACTCTGAGAGGGGAGCTCTATTAACAGAGAATCCCCTGGTTTTACATCCCTTCCGTCTAGGAGGAAGTTCCTACCATCGTGAGAGGTCAGCTGTATCTTCCCTCCCCTTACCGTCCTCTTTCCTATCACTTTCACTAACTTCATCCTACTCTCGGATTGGGGTATCTCGATGAGTCTCAGGAACCTATGAGGATCCGGGACCATCCTGTAGTTCACACCGATCTCTGGGATGGATATCACGTCCATCAGCCCTACTTGGAACTTGTAATCGTATCTAGGCTTCCCATCTACCAGTATCTTCTTCATGCTTATGATCTTCCTAGCCTCCCTAGCTGTAGTCGCTAGCTTCAGCATATCCCTGACTATCAGGAGGAGGGGGATCCCTTCATCTATCGCGTGAGGTCCTGGGCTCGGCTTAACGACCCACACCCTCTCCCTCTTCGCTACCGGATAATATCCAGGAGCTGCTAGTCTCTTCAAATGCCTAGATCCGCCCATCTTTCCCATTTCACTCACTCTCCTCAACTATTTCCTCTGCCTTTACCCCTTTCCTCTCTAATAACCTCTTCCTCGCTTCATCCTTGAGGTAGAGCTTAGTTATGACTACCTTAGAGGGATGTATTGGCACTGGTACTTCAGTCCCATCGGCCTTCCTCCTCACTATCCCCTTCACAGCGATCCTATACCTCTTCCTATCGACGGATACGACTTCACCCTCAGTACCTCTGTAATCCCCTCTCACTACCTTGACCCTGTCCCCCTTCCTGATGGGGATCGAGTTTATCCCGTACTTGCTCTTCAGCTCCTCTGAGAGCGGGGCTGACATTATCTTCCCCCTGTGATGGATCGGTGCATTGTAAAGGTATTTCCTCTGCTTACTCGGCTTATGCGACTTTGTCCGCATGAAATCACCTCAGACAACTTGCGCTGAGATAACGCTCAAGCTGGGCCACCTCTCAATGGCCTCCTTCGCTATGGGGCCCCTGAACTCCGACCCTCTCGGTGTGCCGTCGTCATTGACTAACACAGCAGCGTTATCCTCGAAGACCACCCACTGCCCGCTCTTCCTCCTGTAAGGCATCCTCTGCCTCACGACTATAGCTTTGAACGGTTTATGCATGAGATCGTACTTCCCCCTCTTCACGACTACCGTCACCATATCGCCGACGCTCGCAGTAGGCACTCTGTCCTTCCTCCCCTTATAGCCATGAACACCGATTATCATGAGTAATTTCGCTCCAGTATTATCTGCGCACTTCAGTCTGGCCCTCACAGGGAGGCCACGCGTTATCTTGGGTTTTACACCCTCTACCTTCCTCCTCCTCGCTACCTTTGACATAGACCCTCCTCAGAGCTAACGAGAGCTATGATTTAAAAATGTGATCCGGAGTCCTCTGATCATGTTACCGCTAACTCGAATCGTGTTCGAGCGATTTCAGGATGGAGAGCATCTCCTCCCTCACATCCTCTATCCCACTAGATGCATCTATTGGTACTAATTTCCCTCTCTTCCTGTAGTACTCAAGGAGTGGCTCGGTCTCCTCACTGAATACATCGAGCCTCCTCAGTATCTTATCGTAACAATCATCGACCCTCTGATAGAGCCTCCCCCCGCAAGAGCACTTCCTTATGTCCTCAGGGGGGTCATAGAATATGTTGTAAGTTTTACCGCATCTCTCACAGACTAGCCTTCCCATCATCCTCCTCAGCACTATGAGATCGCTCACATCGAAGTAGAGGACGGCATTGAGCTCCATATTTCTCGATGAGAGGAATGAATCTAACCACTCAGCTTGCTTCACGTTTCTAGGGAAACCGTCTAGGATGAAATCCCTCAGACCTCCTATTCCCCTCTCCAGGACCATATAGACCACTTCATACGGGACGAGCTTCCCCTCGCTCATGTACCCCTCTATGAGCGCCCCTAGCTCTGATCCGGACTCCACTTCCCTCTTAAGCAGATCGCTCATCACTATCCTCGGAATTTTGAGCTCCTTCGATAGAAACTCGCCCTGAGTCCCCTTCCCAGCGCCAGGCTTACCAAGTAGCACTATCCTCAAGGGTCACACCGCACCAGTCGAGAGCTGAATGTTAAAAATTTGACTGAGTGTACCTCGAGCTCACTACATCAAGCTCTTCCGGTGGGGCTATCGTAACTCGAGGTAGCGATCCTCAGAGATCGATAGGAAGCTTCCAGAAGTCTGCGTATGAAGACGGAGAAAGCCGGGTTAGAAAGATGAGAGTGAGTTAGATGAGGATAGCTTCCCGTGGTCTTGAGGGTGGGGCTGAGGATAGGTGTCTCTTCTGGTTCCCTATGGAAACCCTATTAAAGTGGTGATATTATTTGGGATATGCCCAGCCTCTCTGAAGATGAGGGTATGCTACTCTTCCTAATGGATCTCGTCAGGATAGATACTAATGCATCTGAGAGAAGAAACTACCGGGAAATAGTTAGCTTAATAAGGGATAAGGCTGAATCAATAGGAATGAGAACTCATATTCAGGTTTTTAGAGATGAAAGAGGAGATTTGCCTAATTTAATAGCTTGGAAAGACCTAGGGGCTGAAAAGAATTTACTTCTACTCTCTCATTATGATGTAGTCCCGGCGAAGGGCCTCTGGAGGATCAATGGAATGGAATTCGATCCTTTCGATCCTAAGAGGATTGACGGTAGGATCTATGGTAGAGGGGCCGCCGATGATAAGTCTGCGATAGCTCTCAGCCTCTCAGCTTGCCAAATCGTCATCGAGAGAGGGGAGGCTAGGTACAACCCGATAGTAGCTGTCGTCGGTGATGAGGAAGTTGGAGGGACTGGTGTCACTGCTTTGGCTGATAGAGGGTTGGATGAAGTTGGGATACGCCCAGATGCTGTCATAGTGATAGATGCTGCTCCTGACTTCGTCGGGATAGGGGCTAGCGGGGTCATACATGGGGATATAATAGTTAAGGGGAGGGGTGGGCACGCTGGGAGGCCCTTCTCGGCCCTAAACCCTGTTAACATGGCTATAAAGCTAGCAGATGAGTTATTGACAGGATTCTCTCAAATACATGCGATGAAGTTATCTAAGATACCTTCTCCTCCCGGCTCCCCCGTCCCGAAGCTCTGGGGTAGGTTCAGTATAACTAAGGTGGAAGCGGGGACTCAGCACAACGTCATCCCGAGCGAGGCTACTATAGGCTTCGATATAAGGTTCATACCAGATGAGGATAAGGGGGAAGTGATAGAGAGGTTCAGAGCAGCACTGAGTGCTGCTTCATGTAAGATAGGGGCTGATGTGGAGTTGAGGATAAAGGATACAGCTAATCCCGGGTGGATGACAGATCCTGATGACGATTTCGTTAAGGATGTCCTAGCGAGTTATGAGAAGTACTTCGGATCTAGAGCCATAGCTGGATCCCTGGGGGGGAATGATGGTTTCGTGTTCGCGAGGAGGGGGATTCCAACTGTCTCATTGGGCACTATAGAGATCGAGAGTAACGCTCATGGAGAACTAGAGAACGTCAGAGAGGACATAATTTTGAAGATGAGGGACACTATAGTTGATCTGTTCACTTGATTATGAACCTA